>JAUNVO010000049.1:0-16336 GCA_030540695.1 Micrococcaceae bacterium
AACTTCTGCATCATCGCCCACATCGACCACGGCAAGTCGACCCTGGCCGACCGGATGTTGCAGCTCACCGGAGTCGTCTCCTCACGCGACATGAAGGCCCAGTATTTGGACCGCATGGACATCGAGCGCGAACGCGGCATCACCATCAAATCCCAGGCCGTCCGCATGCCGTGGGAGGTCGAGGGGCAGTCCTACGCACTGAACATGATCGACACCCCTGGCCACGTGGACTTCACGTATGAGGTCTCCCGTTCGCTGGCTGCCTGCGAGGGCGCCATCCTGCTGGTGGACGCCGCCCAGGGCATCGAGGCCCAGACGCTGGCAAACCTCTACCTAGCCATGGAAAACGATCTCACGATCATCCCTGTCTTGAACAAGATCGATCTGCCGGCCGCGCAGCCGGAGAAGTATGCCGCGGAGATCTCCAAGCTCATCGGTTGCGACCCGGAGGATATCTTGCAGGTTTCGGGCAAGACCGGCATGGGTGTGGAAGCCTTGTTGGACAAGGTCGTACGCGACCTGCCCGCACCGACCGGTGATGCCAATGCACCTGCCCGGGCAATGATCTTCGACTCCGTCTACGACACCTACCGTGGCGTGGTTACCTATGTCCGCGTCGTTGACGGCAAGCTGTCGCCGCGCGAAAAAGTCCAGATGATGTCGACGGAAACCACCTACGAACTGCTGGAGATCGGTGTTTCCTCCCCGGAGCCGACCCCCAGCAAGGGACTGGGCGTCGGCGAGGTTGGATACCTGATCACCGGCGTGAAGGACGTTCGCCAGTCCAAGGTCGGCGACACCGTGACGAACTTCGCCAAACCGGCAACGCAATCGCTGGGCGGCTACCAGGATCCCAAGCCGATGGTCTTTTCCGGGCTTTACCCGCTCGACGGATCGGACTATCCGGCGCTGCGCGATGCACTGGACAAGCTCCAACTCAACGACGCCGCATTGACCTACGTGCCGGAGACCTCGGTGGCACTGGGCTTCGGCTTCCGTGTGGGCTTTCTGGGCCTGTTGCACCTGGAAATCACCCGCGAGCGTCTCGAAGCCGAATTCAACCTCGATTTGATTTCGACCGCGCCGAACGTGGTCTACGAGGTGATGACCGAGGACAAGAAGATGCTCACGGTCACCAACCCGAGCGAGTTCCCCGACGGGAAGATCCTGGAAGTGCACGAGCCGATGGTGGCCGCCACCATCTTGGCGCCCAACGAGTTCGTCGGGGCGATCATGGAACTGTGCCAGTCACGTCGCGGCACCATGCGCGGCATGGACTACCTCTCCGAGGAACGGGTGGAGTTGCGCTACTGGTTGCCGCTGGCCGAAATCGTCTTCGACTTCTTCGACGTGCTCAAGTCCAAGACCCGGGGGTACGCCTCACTGGATTGGAAGGCCGACGGTGAGCAGGTCTCCGACCTCGTCAAGGTCGACATCCTGCTCCAGGGCGAACAGGTCGATGCCTTCAGCGCCATCACCCACCGTGACAAGGCCTACGCCTATGGCACCAAGATGACGGTCAAGCTGCGTGAGCTGATCAACCGCCAGCAGTTCGAGGTGCCGATCCAGGCGGCCATTGGCTCACGGATCATCGCCCGCGAAACCATCCGCGCCATCCGCAAGGATGTCTTGGCCAAGTGCTACGGCGGTGACATCAGCCGCAAGCGCAAGCTGCTGGAGAAGCAGAAGGAAGGCAAGAAGCGGATGAAGATGGTCGGCCGCGTCGAGGTTCCGCAAGAAGCCTTCATCGCCGCACTGTCCTCCGACGAGCCCAAGAAGAAGTAGCAATGCCCTCTGCCCTTCCCCTCGGGGACCCGGCGCCGGCGGATGGCTTGCTTCCGGCAAGCTGTGCCGACGGCGCCGCGGAACGAAGCTTTTCGTTGTATGTGCACATCCCGTTTTGCGCGGTGCGTTGCGGCTATTGCGACTTCAACACCTACACGGCACATGAGCTCGGCTCGGGTTCCAGCCAGGACACCTATGCCGAGGCGGTGTCCGCGGAAATCGCCTTTGGTGCGAAGGTGCTCACCGATTCCGGAATCGCGCCTCGCCGGGTCTCCACGGTGTTCTTCGGTGGTGGCACCCCCACCTTGTTGCCCGCCGAGGACCTGGTGCGGGTGCTGGAGGAGATCCGCACCCAATTCGACCTGGCCCCCGACGCCGAGATCACCACCGAGGCGAACCCCGATTCGGTGACCCGCGAATCCCTGGCCGTGCTGGCCGCTGGAGGGTTCACCCGTGTGTCGATCGGCATGCAGTCCGCCATCGAACATGTTCTGGCGACCCTTGACAGAACGCACGACCCCGAACGCGTGGGTCTTGCCGTGGCCTGGGCCAAGGAGGCCGGGCTTCAGGTCAGCGTGGATTTGATCTACGGGACCCCGGGGGAATCGATCGAGGACTGGCGCACCAGCGTGCACACCGCGCTGTCCTACGACCCGGATCATATTTCCGCCTATGCATTGATCATTGAAAGCGGCACGCGCCTGGCCGGGCAGATCCGCCGCGGCGAAGTTCCGGACATCGATGACGATGACCACGCCGACAAGTACCTGATTGCCGATGAGCTCTTCGCCGCCGCCGGGTACCAGTGGTATGAGGTGAGCAACTGGTCCAAGACCAAGGCAACCCGTTGCCTGCACAACCTGGCCTACTGGCGAGGCGGGGATTGGTGGGGCGCGGGTCCCGGGGCACACTCGCATGTCGGCGGGCTGCGCTGGTGGAACGTGAAGCATCCTGCCGCCTACCAACAGCGCATCGATGCCGGCACGTCCCCGGCAGCCGGAAGGGAAACACCAGACGCAGAGGCGCGCTACCTGGAGAAGTCGATGTTGCTCACCCGCATCGTCGACGGGATGGACACCGCGGAGCTTGCGCCGGAGGGCCGCCTGGCGATGGCCGGGCTGATTGCCGACGGACTGGTGGTTCCCGAGGCGGCATTCGCCAAGCGGGTTGTGTTGACATTGCAGGGTCGGCTGCTGGCCGACGCGGTGCTGCGGCGTTTGCTTGATTTCTGAATCATCACCACGTTGGATTCACTGAAAAGGCGGTGTGGCAACCACGTGCCGCACCGCCTTGTCGACTCCCCTTGTTCCTAGTGGAAGAGCCGGATATTCAGGCTGTAGCGGTAGGGGCGTGACTTGTTCACGTTGATGCCGGCTCGCACACCGCTGACGGTGAGGAACAGCCAGACGGCCACCACCAGCACCGCGAAGATCCATCCGATTCCCGGGATCAGGGAGAACAGGTGCAGCACGATGGCCAGGACCGTCAGCGGGAAGGTGAAATTCAGTGCTTCCTTCGACTCCTGAGCGGTGAACGGGCCGCGGTGGCGAAAGACTGCGTAGATGACCAATGAGGGGATGCAGCCCAGGATGGCTCCGAAGTGGGCGATGGTGGCCCACTGTCGGTCCTCGGCGGGAGTCAGGGGCAAGGGCGCGACCGAGGAACCCTCGAATCTGTCCGGCTGGCTGTTGCCGCCGGCTGCATTTCGTGCCTCGTCTACCACTGCTGGGTCCTCTTCGTTGCGTTGGGTGAATCGTCGGCCAGTTTATCCTCAAATCCGCCGGCGCGAGGAACACAAATCACCTTTTGGCCTGCATTTGGCCTAACTGCGCCGCTTTGTTGTGGATTCGTGACCACCCAGCATCCCCCACCTGCCTTTTTGCGTTCCGGGGGAGAGGTTAATCACCCGGTACGCGGCGGGGGAACCCCTAAAACGTTAGGTGTAGTCGCCCGCGGTGAGGAAGTCGATGACCTCTTCGATCCGACCCAACAGCGAGGGCTCGAGGTCGGCGTAGGAGCGCACTTGGCCGAGGATCTTTTCCCAGCCTTGGGCGATGTCGGCCTGTTCCTGGTGGGGCCAGCCCAGGCCCTTGAGGATGCCGGTCTTCCAATCCGTTCCACGCGGCACCACCGGCCATGCCTTGATCTTCAGCGTCGAGGGCCGGATGGCCTGCCACACATCCACGTAGGGATGGCCCACGATCAACACGTTGCCTGCCGCACCCGGAACGCGCATGGCTTCGGCGGCGATCCGCGCCTCCTTGGTTCCGGGAAGCAAGTGGTCAACCAGGATGCCAAGCTTGCGCTGCGGCGACGGGGCAAAGTCCCGAATGGCCCCGGCAAGATCGTCGACGCCGTGCAGTGGCTCCACGACGATCCCCTCGACGCGCAGGTCGTGGCCCCAGACCTTTTCCACCAGCTGGGCGTCGTGCTTGCCCTCGACCCAGATGCGGCTGGCGCGGGCCGTGCGTGCCTTCAAGTCGGTGACCATGCGCGAACCCGAGGCGCTCCGCGCGGTTCCCCGCCCAGCGGCCGGGACGGAAGCCGGTTCGACCAGCTCCACCGGTTCGCCCTCGATCAGGAATCCGAAGCCGGCGCGGAAGGACTTGGTGCGGCCGTGGCGATCCTCGAGCACCAGCACCTGCATGCCACCTGACTTCTCGGTGCGCACGAGCTCTCCGACCCAACCGCTCTCCACATCCTCGATGAGCAGGCCAAGGGCCACGGGGACCTTGCGCAAGATGCGCTTCTTCGGCGCGCTGATGTCTTGCGCGCCCCAGCCGTGGATGTTCATCGGGTCTCTTTCGGTTTGTGGTCCACGGACACCAGGAACGTGGTTGTGCCGGATGCCCAGGCACCCGGGGACACGCCCGTGCGGCGCCTCGGAGCGCGGGTGCGTCGAATGTGTCATCGGTGACAATGATCAAACCATGCTAGCAACAAGGGCCGAAGGTACTAGACTTGGCAGTTGAACGTGTCGAGTGCCAATGTGTCCCTGCAAACTCCGGCGCCCTCGCCGGGGCGTGTGCAGGGATTTTGCCTGACCAAGGTGAACCGGCTTGCCAGGAGAGGTGAGAATGACCGACCCGCGTCGGCTCGAGGTCCTTCGAGCCATCGTTGAAGACTATGTGCAATCACGCGAACCCGTCGGTTCGCGTGCGCTGCTGGAGCGCCACAACCTCGGCGTCTCCGCCGCCACGATACGCAACGACATGGCCTCGTTGGAGGACGAGGGGCTGATTGTCGCGCCGCACACCTCCTCCGGACGCATTCCCACGGAGAAGGGCTACCGGCACTTCGTCGACCAGATCGGGGACGTCAAGCCGCTCTCGGCGGCCGAGCGTCGGGCCATCGCCGCGCTCATCGAGGGCTCCCACGATGTCAATGAGGTGCTGGAGAACACCGTCCGGCTGCTGGCCACCATCACCCGCCAGGTGGCGCTGATCCAGGTTCCGCAATACTCCAATGCAACCGTTCGGCACATCGAACTGGTTGCCTTGGGCGCCGGACAGACCCTCGTGGTGCTCATCGCCTCCAGTGGACGCGTCGAGCAACGGGTGGTCCTGTTGCCGGGCACGGTGGGGGAGGACGACCTCGCGGGATTGCGCCAGGTGCTGCTCTCCGCGCTGAACGCCAAGCCCATTTCCGATGTTGCCCGCCTGGCGCTGGGCATCCCGGATCTGGTGGCCCCGGCCATGGCCCAGCCGGTGCGCACGATCGCCGAGGCCCTCGCGGCCTTGGCCCGCAACTCCGCGGTGGACAGGATCCTCACCGCGGGGACGGCGAACCTGGCGCGGTCCAACCTGGATTTCCCGCTGAGCATCACCCCGGTGCTCGAGGCGTTGGAGGAACAGGTGGTGCTCCTGCGGCTCTTCTCCGAGCTTGAGCAGGATGCCCACGGCATCGCCGTGGGCATCGGCACCGAAAACCAGTACATCGCCCTGACCGAGGCCTCGGTGGTTGCCACCGGATACGGACACGGTGAACAAGCAATGATCGGAGTGCTGGGCCCCACCCGCATGAACTATCCGACGTCGATGGCCGCGGTCCGTGCCGTGGCCCGATATCTTTCACGAATCTTGGCCAGCTGATGCTGGTTGATGCACATTTTTTAGCGTACGAAAGGACACAGCGAGCACTGTGAGCACCCATTACGAAGTCCTGGGCGTCAGCAAGGACGCCACCGGCGAGGAAATCAAGAAGGCCTACCGAAAACTGGCCCGAAAGCACCACCCGGACGTGAACCCCGGGGAAGACTCCGCAGAGACCTTTAAACTGGTCACCCGCGCCTACGAGGTGCTCTCCGATTCCGGCAAGCGCGCCAACTATGACGCCACCGGCAACGAGAACGGCAACGGCCAGTCCGGCTTTGGCGGCGGCGGATTCGGCGGCGGTTTCGGCGACATCTTTGAACAGTTCTTCGGCGGCGGCGGGGCGCAAGGTCCGGCCTCGCGCACTCAGCGCGGCCGCGATGCCCTGATCACCGCGACCATCGACCTGGCGGACGCAGTCTCCGGCACCGTCTACCCGCTGGAGATGGAAACCGCGGTCACCTGCCCGACGTGCGAGGGAACCTGCTGCCGTCCGGGCAGCGCCCCGGTCAGCTGCACCATCTGCCACGGAGCCGGCCAGGTCCAGCGCCCGGTTCGTTCGTTCCTGGGGCAGATGATGACGGTGGAGACCTGCGCCGCCTGCCGCGGTTTCGGCACCACCATCCCCGAACCCTGCACCGAGTGCAACGGCCAGGGCCGCATCCGCGAACGCATCTCCAAGCAACTGAAGGTTCCGGCCGGCGTTGCCAGCGGAACCCGGATCCACTTGGCCAACCAGGGGGAAGCCGGACCCGGCGGAGGCCCCAACGGAGACCTGTACGTCGAGCTCGAGGTGCGCCGGCACAAGATCTTCGAACGCGACGGCGTTGACCTGCATGCACGCATGAGTGTGCCCATGACCGCCGCCGCACTGGGCGCGGACCTCGAGCTGGAGACCTTCGATGGTGCCCAGGTCGTGGAGGTCGAATCCGGTGCACAGTCCGGGGACACCGTGCACCTGCCCGGCCTGGGCATCCCGCGGCTGCGCGGGGGCAAACGGGGGGATATCATCGTCCACCTGCAGGTGGAGACGCCCACCAAGATCGATGCCGCGCAACGTGAGCTGCTTGAACAGCTCGCCAAGCTCCGCGGCGAGGAATTCGCCGAGGGCCGCATGGAAAACAGCGGAGGCATGTTCTCCCGTCTGCGCGGGAAGTTCGGCAACCTGGGCGCATGAGCAACCAATGCTTCCTCCTTCCTGCCGGTGCACTGGCCTCGGCGCACACCGGCACCGAGCTGCGCCTTGAGGGGTCCGAAGGCCACCACGCGGTGATGGTCAAGCGGGTGCGCCCCGGGGAAATGATCGACCTTGTCGATGGCAGCGGGGTGCGTGCGGTCACCGAGGTCACCGACACGCAGAAGGCAGCCCTCGAGGGAATCGTGCGCAGCCTGGAGGAGGAGGCGCCGGCGGCGGTGTCGATCACGTTGGTCCAGGCACTGGCCAAGGGCGACAGGGACCTCCAAGCGGTGGAATCCGCCGTCGAGCTGGGGATCGACGCCGTGCGTCCCTGGCAGGCGGACCGTTCCATCGTGCGCTGGAACGAGGCCAAGGCAACCAAGGCGCTGGCGAAGTGGGAGTCAACCGTGCTTGCCGCCCTGAAGCAGTCGCGGCGCAGCCACCTGCCCGAGGTGCGGGGAATGCTCACCAGCACCGGGCTGGCCGGCGAATTCGCCCGGCGTGACGCCTCCGGGGTGCCGGCCCTGGTCGTCGTGCTGCATGAACGCGGCACCGAGCCGCTGGGCGCGACGGTGAGCAGATGGTACTCCGGGCCGGGATCCGCGGTGCTGCCCGGGGACCGCGGACGACCGGAAATCCAGTTGGTGGTTGGTCCCGAAGGCGGGATCAGCGACGCAGAGCTGGAGAGGTTCGTGGCGGCAGGAGCCAAGGTGGCGGTGCTGGGCAACCATGTGCTGCGGGCCTCGACCGCCGGCCCCGCCGCCGTGGTGCTCACCCGCCACCTGCTGGGCCAGCTCTAGAAGCCGGACAGCCCTGACCCTGAACCGTGGACTGCGCCGCCGAAGCGCCTGCGCGATTGCGGGGGCTACTTGGTGACCGTGAAGTCCTTGGTCTCCTTGGCCAGGGCCTTATTGCTCCCGGCATCGATGCCCCACAGGGAGAAGGTGTAGTCCCCGGGAGCCAGTACGTAGCTAAAGGAGAACTCGTTGTGGTCCAGCGCACCGTCCCCGGTCTGCAGGGTTCCGGTGGCCACGACGGGCTTCGGGTCCTCTTCGCTGTCCCGACGGGTGATCTTCCAGTTTTCGCCGCCGGAGAACTTGGCGCTGACACCGTGGAAGGTGACTTTTCCGGCCTTCTGGGTCGTGCCGTACTGCGGGTCGATCACCCACAGCGGAGCCGCCAGCTTCGGGTCACGCACGAAATTGTGGTCCAGTGCCACATGTCCAAAGGCAGCGTAGTCCGGCTGCCCGTCAACCAGGATCCGGACGCTGGGCTCAAGGCCTTCGCTGAGGATCCCCGCGTTTGAGGCGGCGGCGGTGGCCGTGAACACCAACTGGGCGATGGCACGCTCCGCCAGTCCCGCATCGAGCTTGGCGCCAAAGGCCTTCGCGGAGATGTCGATGGTGATCACGTTGTCCGGGCTCACCGAGGCACCAACGGTTTCACTCGGGTGCCAGAGGCTGAAGTAGTCCGGATCCTCGGGTTTTTCGGTCAGGATGTAGCGCACCGAGTCGGCGATCGGATCGGCGGCCCCGGCCACCCGGACGAACTCGCGGTACAGCGAGACCGTTCCATCGGTCTTGCCCAACCAGTACACCGGGATGCTCCTGTTCGCGCTCAAGGACTCCATCCCGACATTGGACAGCGGGGATTTGGTGTTGGTCCCGGTGTCGCCCGTGGGCATCGAATACTTCTCGCCCGGGGCACCCAATCCGCACGCGCCCAAGGCGCCGAGTACCAAGGTGAGGCCCAGCACCGCCAAGCGGGTCCGGGGTGAGCGACGGGAACGATGCATCTGAATTGAAAGGCTCTCTAAGTGAGACGGGGGGGACTAACGGAATCGCCGGTGCGGGGGAGTGACGCGGACGAAGCTACTCAAGCTTGGCACAACCCCATGGGCCGCGGGGCCCGAATCAGGTGATTTTGCAGGACCGTTGCCCGATTGATATATCTTCGCCGAAGTTGTGCCCCAATCGTTGCAGCAGGCGCCGTGCAGTGTCTTTGGTCGAAGTTCCCGGGCCATCACCAGCTTGCCGCCGGTGCCACGGCGCCGTTGCCCCCGGAGCTGTTCGCCGGTGACCGGTCGCGGATCCACGATAGGATTGAGGGCGTGCGGGGAACCATGGCAGCGGAAGGACCGCGGAGCCATTTGCCGGCACGGAATGCGGAGGCAGCAACAGTCATATGGACCAACAAGTGAGCCAAGGGGGCAGGCCTCGCGGAACCGACGCGCTGGTCCAGTTCGAGAGTTCGGACCAAATGGTTGCGACGCTCGGTGCGCACGATGAATTGCTGCGCGTGATCGCCGGCGCATACCCGGAGGTGGAGCTGCACGCACGGGGCAATGAGCTGCGGGTCAACGGTGATCCTGCCCAGGCGCACCAAGCGCTGCGGGTCATCACCGAGGCGCGCACGCTGGCCGCAAACGGCACCCGTATTTCCGCCCAGACCATCGAGCAGCTCGTGCGGATGCTCGAGGGCTCCGATTCGGACCCGTCGGCGCTGGGGCTCAAGATCCTCTCGGGCCGCGGCAAGGCGATCCGTCCCAAGACGGTGAACCAGAAGAACTACGTCGAGGCGATCGATGAGAACACCGTGATCTTCGGCATCGGCCCGGCCGGCACGGGCAAGACCTACCTGGCGATGGCCAAGGCGGTGGCCGCCTTGCAGGCCAAGGAGGTCAGCCGCATCATCCTGACCCGTCCCGCCGTGGAGGCGGGGGAGAAGCTTGGGTTCCTGCCCGGGACCCTGACGGACAAGATCGACCCCTATCTGCGTCCGCTCTACGATGCCCTGCACGACATGATCGAACCGGACTCGATGCCCCGGCTGCTGGCCGCAGGGACCATCGAGGTGGCCCCGTTGGCCTACATGCGCGGGCGCACCCTGAACGATGCCTTCATCATTCTTGACGAAGCGCAGAACACCACGCCGGAACAAATGAAGATGTTCCTCACCCGCTTGGGCTTCGGTTCCAAGATCGTGGTCACCGGAGACATCACCCAGGTGGACCTTCCCGGAGGGACCAAGTCCGGGCTGCGCGTGGTCGCCGAGATCCTCGAGGGCGTGGAAGACATCGCGTTCTGCGAGCTCGACGCCACTGACGTGGTCAGGCACCGGCTTGTCGGTTCGATCGTTACCGCCTACGAGCGCTGGACCGAGCGCCAGGACCCGAACTTCAATCGTGCCAAGGCGCGTGCCCGGCGACTTGGCGCGCAGCCACGCAACGCCGCAGCGCCGGTCACGACCGACCACCGGGACAACGGGTCCCACAACCAGGAGCATTCCCCATGAGCGTAGAGGTCAACAACGAGTCCGCGATCCCCGCGGAATTGGAGCAGATCAGCGCCCTGGGGCGCCATGTGCTTGCGGAAATGAACGTGCATCCGGAAACCGATGTCTCGATCATCCTGCTCGACGAGGAGCCGATGAGCACGCTGCACGTGGAGTGGATGGACCTCGAGGGACCCACCGACGTGATGAGCTTCCCGATGGACGAGCTTCGTCCCGGGGCCCCCGGTTCACCCACGGAGGCCGGGATGCTCGGGGACATCGTGATCTGTCCGCAGGTCGCCACCACCCAGGCCAACGCCGGCGGGCATTCACTGCAGGACGAGATACTGCTGCTGGCCACCCACGGCCTGTTGCACCTGCTGGGCTTCGACCATGCCGAGCCCGAGGAGAAGGAGCTCATGTTCGCCCTGCAGCGTCAGCTCCTCGAAGGCTTCCTGGGCCGCCCCGCACCCCGGGAGACGATGGATTAGTGACCGCGATAATCCTCGCGTTGTGCGCACTGGCCTTCATCCTGTGCGCCGCCATGCTCACCGCCGCAGAGTCGGCCTACTTGTATCTTTCCCGCCAGCAGGCCGAGGCGCTGCGCAGCGAATCGACCAAGAAACACCTGAGCAACATCTTGGCCGACACGCTCAGCCACACCCACGCCGTGCGCTTTTGGCGTATCTGGTTCGAGACCGCCTCGGCGGTTGCCGTGGCACTGCTGTTCTACGACCGCCTGGAGAACATCTGGCTGATCGGGCTGCTGGCGACCATCACGATGGCCGCCGTGAGCTTCGTGCTGGTCGGGGTTTCCCCGCGCCGCTTCGGTCGAAGCCACGCCGAGTCCTTCGTGCGCCACACCGCCCCGATGATCCGGTTCCTGCGCGTGGTGCTCGGGCCGATCCCCACCTGGTTGGTGGGCATCGGCAAGGCCATGAGCCCGGCCTCGGTCTCCGAGGAGGAGGGGTTCCTCTCCAAGGAGCGGCTGCGCGACCTGGTGGACAGGGCCACCGAGGGTGACGAGCTCGAGGACGAGGCCGCGGACATCATCAACTCCGTCTTTGACATGGAAGACACCTACGTGCGTTCGGTGATGGTGCCGCGCACCGAGATGAAGACCATCGAACGCGGCGAGACGCTGAACGCGGCGATGGACCTGTTCCTGGCCTCGGGACGCTCGCGGGTTCCCATCATCGGGGAGGACGCCGATGACATTTTCGGTATCGTCTACCTCAAGGACGTGGCCTACAAGCTATATCTGAGCCCGGATTCCACCGACACCGTCGATGCGCTGGCCCGGCCGGCACGTTACGTCCCGGAATCCAAGTCGGTGGCGGAGCTGCTGCCGGAGCTGCAACAGGAATCCACCCACATGGCCATCGTCATCGACGAGTACGGCGGCACCGCCGGGCTGGTCACCCTCGAGGACCTCATCGAGGAGATCGTGGGGGAGATCGACGACGAGTACGACAGGGCCAGGGCCGACATCGAGGACCTGGGCCACGGCAACTTCGTGGTCCGGGCGCACACCTCCATCGACGAACTGGCGGAGCTCTTTGACATCGAGATCGACGAGGACGAGGTCGATTCGGTGGGAGGGTTGCTGGGCAAGGTGCTCGAATCGGTGCCGGTGCTCGGATCCCACGCCACCTTCCAGGGCATCGAGATGAAGGTCCTCTCGTTGAGCGGACGAAGCAACCGGATCGGCAAGATCCTGGTGTGCAAGGCAGAAGAAGAATTCAAGACAGGCGCACAACACGCCGAAACGGATGCACGGCATCACAAGGAGCAATCATGAGCGGGAACATCAAGAAGCCGGGACTGCTGCCCACCGGAGGCTGGCCAGAGGACTTCCGCGCCGGATTCACCTCTTTCGTGGGCCGCCCCAATGCGGGCAAATCGACGCTCACCAATGCGTTGGTCGGGCAGAAGGTCGCGATCACCTCGGCCAAGCCGCAGACCACCCGGCACACCATCCGCGGAATCGTGCACCGCGAGGACGCGCAGCTGATCCTGGTGGACACCCCGGGCCTGCACCGTCCGCGCACGCTGCTGGGCCAACGGCTCAACGACCTGGTCGCAGACACCCTCTCCGAGGTCGACGCCATCGGGTTCTGCCTTCCGGCCAACGAGAAGATCGGCCCCGGCGACCGGTACATCGCCGCCCAGCTGGCCCAATTGCAAAAGAAGCCGATCGTGGCGATCGTGACCAAGGCCGACACCGTGGACCGGGCGGCCCTGATGGCCCAGTTGCTCGCGGTGACCGCCTTGGGCGTGGAAACCCTCGGCGAGGGCGGATGGGCCGCAGTGGTTCCGGTCTCTGCCACCGGGGACTTCCAGGTCTCCGAGGTCGCCGACGTGCTGGCGGCCCAGATGCCGCTCTCCCCGCCGTTGTACCCCGACGGTGAACTGACCGACGAGCCCGAGGCGATCATGGTCGCCGAACTCATCCGCGAGGCAGCCCTGGAAGGGGTGCGCGACGAACTTCCGCACTCCCTGGCGGTGGTCGTGGAGGAGATCGTTGCCCGCGAGGGCCGCGCGGAGGACAAGCAGCTGCTCGATGTCCGGGTCAACCTCTATGTGGAACGCCCCAGCCAGAAGGCCATCGTCATCGGCAAGGGCGGGGCAAGGCTGCGTGATGTGGGAACGCGCTCGCGCAAGGGCATCGAAGCCCTGCTGGGCACCCGCGTCTACCTTGACTTGCACGTGAAGATCGCCAAGGAATGGCAGCGCGATCCCAAGCAGCTGGGCAAGCTCGGTTTCTAGACGCGGCAGGACATCAACGGCCGCGCTCCGGCGTTTCCAGCGTCGTTGCCGGGTTGCTCCGGTGCCAGGAGCCGATGGTGTCCCTGGGCCGCTCAGTGAAAGCCGGTCGTTGCCGGGAACGACGAGGGAACTGGCTCACTGGAAGGGTTTCACACGGTATTCCGTCAAGCGTGACTGCATGGACCAATAGTCGGTGGCCACTGGTGTTGTCCGTCCATCACGCAAATCGGCGACCGCCCGCACGGCGGCATCCACGGAACAACGGTAGGGCAGTGATCCTGAACTCACGCGTCTGACTCCAAGTCGTCCCAGCTCGGGTACGGTGAGCGTTGGATGTGCCAGCACATTGACCGGCAGATCGATTCCCGCCGTGAGGCGTGCGATGTGGCCCGGATCCGTGATGCCCGGGACAAAAATTCCATCGGCCCCCGCCGCGGCGTAGGTCCGGGCGCGCCCCAATACCGCCTCAAGGGTGGCTTCTTGGGAAAACCACAAGTTATCAACCCGTGCGTTGATGAACACTCCGGGGGAGAGGCGCTTGACACTGTCGATCTTGGCGGCCATGGTCTCCGGGGCAATCAAATGCCCCAGTCTGCTGTCTTCCATGTTGATTCCGGATATGCCCAACTGGGCAAGCTCGGCCACGAATTCCTCGACTTCCGCCGCGTCATCGGCATAGCCGTCCTCAAGGTCTGCGGTGAGCAGGACCGGCAGTCCGCTCAGCTGCCGTACCAGTGCTTTGGTGGCATTTTTGCTCGCCCGGTCCCCGTCGGGTCTCCCGGCGGCGGCGGCAATGCCGAAACTTGTCGTCCCGAGGGCAGCAAAACCTTCCCTGACAAAGGCCAGTGCCGATCCGGCATCCCAGGCGTTGGGCAGGACCAAGGGTTCGTTTGCGTAGTGTAGTTCGCGGAACGTTGCCATTGCACTGTCCATATCTTGCCGGTCAGGCCGATGGCCTGGGGCTCCTATTCTATGAGTGCCGCAGCTGGTTCCAGTAGGTCTGCGCGGACCCATTTTGCCGGTCGACTCCCTGCCGCCAGAGCGGGTCAGCCCCAGCAGTGCACCAAGGGCAGGCTTCACTGGAAACCAAGAACACGTTTCGCTCAGGTGGCTCCCCTGCAAGGCAGACCGGTTAATGAAGATTCGACGGTCTGCTGCGCCGGCTCCGCGACCGCACCCACGTTTTGTGACAATGCTGCGCAATAATTGTTCGACAACTCACAAGCCGACTGGCTGCGGTGCTATGTTGGGCAGATGCATTTCGGACTACTTCTACTAAGCCGCCGCGGCGAGAACCACACAGGACTCTAACGCGTCCTTCGGCCGACCCCTCGCTGCGGAGTCACCCAATGTCACGGCCTACCTTCTCACCACCACAGAAAAGGCCCCTTGAAATGCAGAACATGCAAAAGCCCTCCGGAATGCCCATCCACAAATATGTGCCGTTCCAGGACCAGATCAACGTCTCGCTGCCGGATCGCACGTGGCCGGACAAATACATCACGTCCGCCCCCCGCTGGTGCGCCGTGGATCTGCGCGACGGGAACCAGGCGTTGATCGACCCCATGAGCCCCGAGCGCAAGCACAAGATGTTCGACCTGCTGGTGAAGATGGGGTTCAAGGAGATCGAGGTCGGTTTCCCCTCCGCCTCCCAGACGGACTTCGACTTCGTCCGCCAGCTCATCGAACAGGACCGGATTCCCGGGGACGTCACCATCCAGGTACTCACCCAGGCCCGCGAACACCTGATCCAGCGCACCTATGAATCGCTCGAGGGTGCCAAGCAGGCCATCGTCCACCTCTACAACTCCACCTCGGTGCTCCAGCGCCGAGTGGTGTTCAACCAGGACCAGGACGGGATCCTTGACATCGCCCTGACCGGAGCACGGCTGTGCAAGAAGTTCGAGGAGCAACTGGTCGGCACCAGGATCACCTATGAGTACTCCCCGGAGTCCTTCACCGGGACCGAACTGGAATACGCGAAGCGGGTCTCCGACGCCGTCGCCGAGGTGCTTGAAGCCTCCCCGGAGAACAAGATGATCCTGAACCTGCCGGCGACCGTCGAAATGGCGACCCCGAACGTCTACGCCGACTCCATCGAATGGATGCACCGCAACCTGGAGAACCGCGAGTCGATCGTGCTCTCCCTGCACCCGCACAACGACCGCGGCACCGGAGTGGCGGCCGCCGAGCTGGGCTACCTCGCCGGGGCCGACCGCATCGAGGGCTGCCTGTTCGGCAACGGTGAGCGCACCGGCAACGTCGATTTGATCACCCTGGGCATGAACCTCTTTGGCCAGGGCATCGACCCGCAGATCGACTTCTCCGACATGGACGAGATCCGCCGCACCGTCGAATACTGCAACCAGCTGCCGGTTCCCGAGCGTTCCCCCTACGGCGGGGACCTGGTCTTCACCGCTTTCTCCGGCTCCCACCAGGACGCCATCAAAAAGGGCTTCGAGGTCATGGAAGCCGACGCGGCCGCGGCCGGCAAGAGCGTTGACGAGATCGAATGGGCCGTTCCTTATCTGCCGGTGGACCCCAAGGACATCGGACGCTCCTACGAAGCAGTGATCCGGGTGAATTCGCAGTCCGGAAAGGGCGGGGTCGCCTACCTGCTCAAGAGCGAGCACTCACTGGACCTGCCGCGCCGGGCGCAAATAGAGTTTTCCGGGGTCATCCAGCGCAAGACCGAGGGCGAGGGCGGGGAAGTTTCCTCGGCCGCGATCTGGGAAGCCTTCCAGGACGAGTACCTGCCGGTCACCGAAGGATCCAACGGCGAAGAATGGGGCCGCTTCAAGCTTGGCTCGGCAACCGCCGACACCGCCGAGGACGGCAGCTTCGAACTCACCGCGACCGTTCTGATCGACGGGGTTCCGCACCGCCGCTCCGCGACCGGCAACGGCCCGATCAACGCCCTGGTGCAGATATTGGGCGCCGAAGGCGTGGACGTACGTGTGCTTGACTTCACCGAGCACGCGCTCTCCGAGGGAGGCAACGCCGCGGCCGCGGCCTACGTCGAGGCCGCCGTGGGCGATCGCGTGCTCTGGGGCGTGGGCGTTGACACCAACACCACGATGTCCTCGCTGAAGGCCGTCATCTCCGCGGTCAACCGTGCGGTGCGCGACATCGCCTAGGCCTTCGGGTTTCCGCCCCGCGGCGGGAACCACCGCCCCGTCGGGGGGGGGACCCGAGTCAATACGGGGACCCCCCGCACCGCAGTGTGGGGGGTTCTTTGTGT
>JAUNVO010000049.1:16346-17129 GCA_030540695.1 Micrococcaceae bacterium
CGCCCCGCGGGCCCGGGGGGCGGGGGGCCCCCCCCCCCGCGGGGGGGGGGGGGCCCCGGTTGCCCGCCCCCCCCCCCCCCGACGCGCTTTGTCTGGGATCATTGGATACGTGCCACGTTCATCATTTGCAGCGAAAAGCTACCGCACCCGCGGCATTGTCCTGCGTACCCATAAACTGGGGGAGGCGGACCGGATCATCACCCTGCTGAGCCCCGAGCTCGGGGTGCTGCGTGCGGTGGCCAAGGGCGTGCGGCGCACCCGCTCCAAAATGGGTGCCACGCTCGAACCTTTCATGGAGGTCGAGGCGCAGATCGTTGCGGGGCGTTCCCTGCACACCATCATCCAGGCGCAGCTTCGCCACCCGTACGGGCAGGCGCTGGTGGCCGACTATCCCGCCTACACCGCCGGGGCGGCGATGCTTGAAACCGTCGAACGGCTCACCGACGCCGACGCCGATTCCCTCGGTGCCCAGTACCGCTTGCTGCACGGCGCCCTGGCCACCCTGGCCCGCGGCGGCCACGAACCTGGCACGGTGCTCGATTCCTACCTCCTGCGTGCCTTGGCGGCCGCGGGCTGGGCCCCGAGTTTCACCCACTGCGTGCGCTGCGGGGCGGTGGGGCCGCACCGCGCGCTCAACGTCCCTTTGGGCGGGGTGGTCTGCCCCGACTGCCGGCCCCCCGGTTCCATGTCCCCGGCACCGGCGACCATCGCCCTGCTGGCCGCCTTGCTGGCCGGGGATTGGGAAACCGTCGATGGTGCCGATGGTGCAACCCGCGCCCAGGC
>JAUNVO010000343.1 GCA_030540695.1 Micrococcaceae bacterium
CTGTCCCATGGAGAACACCTTCCGTTGGGTCCCCACGTTATCGCGGAGTCGTGTTTTTGTGATTTTTGCCGCTATGGCATCCAACTTTACGCCACGTGACGTAAAGTAGTTGAATTGAATCAACCAAAAACTTCCCGGGGTGGCCCGCCACGTACCCGGCCGGCACCTCACGGGCCACACAGCCACCCCATGGGCAATAATCAGGAGCACGCGTTTGAGCACCACGGCAACCACACCTACCGAGCATCCCCCCGAACCAGAGGCGGCCGAAGCAGCCGAGAAGGCACGCAAGGCAGCCAAGACCGAGACCATTGCGCGCTACATCGCGATGTTCTTCATGCCGCTGACCATCGTGGTGATGATGGTCGGGGGTTACTTGGGTGCCATGCACGCACCCACCCCGCACAACATGCCCATTGCCGTGGCAGGAGCCCCGGCCCCGGCGCAGGGATTCGCCCAGGCCCTGGAGGCCAGCGATCCGGACGCCGTGGACGTGCGCATCACCGCAAGCGCCCAAGCGGCCCGCCAACTGGTGCTCGATCGCAAGGTTTCCGGAGCCGTGGTGCTCGATGAGGGCACCGCAACCCTATACACCGCCGGTTCGGCGGGTGCCTCGCAGGCAAGCAGCGTCACCGGGCTGTTGGCCCCGCAGGTGCTGGCCCAAGGCCTGGTCCTGGAATCCGAGGACATTGCCCCGTTGCCGGAAACCGACAAGTCCGGCCTGGGTGCGATGTTCCTGACCACCGCCCTGGTCCTGGCCGGCTACCTGCCCTTCAGCCTGACCCTGTCCAACTCCCCCGAGTTGCTGCGCTTCCGCCGCGCGGTACCGCTGTTGGCCGGGTGGGCAGCACTGATCTCCGCACTTATCTGGGCGGTCACCGGGCCAATGCTGGGCGTGGTGGCCCCGGAACATGCCTGGGCCATGCTGGGAGTTGGTTGGCTGGGGGTTTTTGCCATCGGCGCGGTCCAGCTGTTCCTCACCCGGTTGCTGGGATCGATGGCGATCCTGGCCGCCATGCTCTTGTTGATGGCGCTGGGCATACCCGCGTCCAACATGGGCATGTCCATCTACACGATGCCCGGCTTCTACACCTTTTTGCACTCCTTCCTGCCCACCCCGGCACTGGGCGAAGCGTTGCGTTCGGTGCTCTACTTCGAGGGCGCCGGAACGTGGGGCTACCTCTCGGTCCTGGTCATCGGGGCGGTCGCCGCCCTGCTCCTGGTCCTTGCCTACGACGCCCGCAAGCGCCGCGTGAAGCCCAATGCCCCGGCCCCCTACATCGGCGTCCCGTCCCTGCACGGCGGACCACGCCCCAAGACCCGCTTTTGGCGCTACGCCGCCCTGCTCTTCTTCCCGTTGGGCATGGTTCTCATGATGGTCTCCTTGATGCTCGGGGCGATGTCCGAGCCCACCCCGCGCGAGATGCCCGTTGCCATCTCCGGTCCCACGGTGGCCGTGGCCGAGCAAACGGTGGGCTCCCTGAACGAGTCGATGCCCGGACTCTTTGACCTCCGGGCCGTTGACTCGGAGGCCGAAGCCCGCACCATGGTCTCCGATCGCACCGTCGCCGGTGCAATGGTGCTGCCCGATGCACAGGGCTCCGACGCCCTTTTGCTGACCAACGAGGCCGCCGGGCCCAGTGCCAAGCAACTGCTCACGCAGATCTTCGGTCAGGTCGCCGCGGGAGACGGCATGGAGTTGGCGAACGAGGACGTCGTCCCGTTGGGAACCGGGGACAGCGCCGGGACCGTGAGCATGTACGTGGCCATGGGGTGGGTCATGTCCGGATTCATGATCATCATCGTGGGCGCCAACGCCGCCCCGGCCTCGCGTCCGCTGCGCAAGCTGCTGCCCATCGTTGCCGGGTGGTCGGTGTTCATGTCGGCGTTGCTGTGGTGGATTGCCGGACCACTGGTGGGCGGGTTCAGCGGTCATTTCTGGGCTATGTTCGGCACCGGGATCATCGCGATCTTCACCGTGGCGATGTTTGCCATGGTCTTTGAACGGCTCATTGGCATGCTCGCGATCCTGCCGATCGTGGGGATCTTGATGTTCCTGGGCATCCCGGCATCGGGTGCCGCCATCTCGATCTACATGCAGCCGGAGATCTTCTCGGTGCTGCACGGTATCCTGCCGATGCCCGCCGCGGTCGAGTCAATTCGCTCGATCCTCTACTTCGGCTCCGACGTTCTCGGCGCCCAGCTTCTGACCTTCGGAATCTGGGGCGCAGTGTCACTGGCCGCGGTCATGGTCATCGACAAGTTCAAGCCGGTGCGAACCACCACGGAGGTGGTT
>JAUNVO010000344.1 GCA_030540695.1 Micrococcaceae bacterium
TACCCTAGTCGAGAACGATTGCTGGCACTACGATCGGCCCCATGGACACCATCGTGCATTTCACCGCTGAATTCTCCATTCCAGCGTCAGTTGGACCGTGCCGGCCGGCCGTTTCCCTGGTTGGCTTGCGCCATGTGTGAGCGGCCTTCGGACCTTGGTCCCATGGAGTGCCCCAATGAAAAGAAACAGGCCACGAAGGATGGCCCGAATCCACCTGAACCGGTGGGAGGCCACGACGATACGTTCGTGACCTTACCAATGACTTCGCGTGCGCCGCGCTCTCGTTTTCCCCTCAGTGAGAAGGAACCTCGAGCGATTTATCAGCTTGTCAACGACGAGCTGATGCTCGAAGGTGTCGCACGCATGAACCTGGCCACTTTTTGTACAACATGGGTTGAGCCAGAAGTTCGCCAGCTGATGGCGGATTCGCTCGACAAAAACATAGTCGATAAGGATGAGTACCCGCAGACGGCTGAGTTGGAGAATCGATGCGTCCACATGCTGGCGGACCTGTTCAAGGCACCGCATGCGACTTCGACGATCGGGACATCCACGACCGGATCAAGCGAAGCGGCCATGCTTGGGGGGCTCGCCGCCAAGTGGCGTTGGAAGTCGAAACGGATCGCTGAAGGAAAGCCGACGACGACCCCCAACTTCGTCTGTGGACCGGTCCAAGTCTGCTGGGAGAAGTTCGGGCGCTACTTCGATGTGGAGACCCGTCAGGTGCCGATGAATCCCGAATTCTTGATGACGCCGCAGGAAGCGGTATCCCACTGCGACGAAAACACCATCGCGGTGGTGGTGACTTTCGGCCAGACGTTCACCGGACTCTATGAAGATGTTGCTGGCATTAGCGCCGCCCTGGATCAACTCCAGGAACGCACCGGTCTCAACATCCCGATCCATGTAGACGCCGCCAGTGGAGGCTTCGTCGCCCCATTTTGCGCCCCACAGCTCGACTGGGATTTCCGCCTTCCCAGGGTGAAATCCATTAATGTCTCGGGACACAAAACTGGTCTCGCGCCGATTGGGAGCGGTTGGGTCATCTGGCGCGAGAAACGGGATCTGCCCGATGAGCTGATCTTCAACGTGAACTACCTTGGAGGCCAGCTTCCCACATTCAACCTCAACTTCTCACGGCCCGGTGGACAAGTCATCGCTTCCTACTACCTTTTCCTTCGGCTGGGCAGGGAAGGCTACCTGAAGGTCCAGTCCGCGACATACGCAGTTGCGCAGTACCTCGCAAAACGTATCTCTGAGCTCGGACGTTTTGATGTTCTCTTCGGCGCGGACCCCAACGCCGGCATTCCGGCCATCACCTGGACTCTCACTTCTGACAACCAAGCGCACAATTTGTTCGACTTAGCAGAGGAGCTACGTGGCCGGGGCTGGCTGGTGCCGGCCTACACGCTGCCGCCCAATCAACAAAGCACCATCGTGCAGCGAATCGTTGTCCGACACGGATTCAGTCTTGACATGGCAGACCTGCTCTTGGGCGACATGCGACGAGGGATAGCGAAGCTCGATGAGCGCCCACCATCAAGAAAGCTGTTTGCCAGCGAAGGATCAACATTCAACCACGATGCGGTGCCGAAGGTTCCAAACGAAGACGTGGGAAAATGACGCTTTCATTTCTGCTGTAGATCGAAGGAACAACAACGAAGGCGAGGTGTACTGATCAGGAAGATTGGTTAACCTGCTGATGGGTGGTTGGTTCCCGATCACAGTGTGCGGCCGGTGCTGAACGAACCCATGGATTCATGCCGGCAATGAGCTTTTGGGGACCTTTTCTCTCTTGTTGGACCGGGCGTACGCCCCATCATCATCCAAGGTGCGGTGAACCCGCTCTGTCCTCAGATTGGGCTGGGGCTGATATGAGGAAGGTTCGCTGGGATTTGATCCGACGTTGGGTGCCTGCACTGCGCGAAGCATGGAAGCGGTAGGCGCAGCAATTATCTGAAACGGCCCGCTCCACTCCGACGTTCCGTTCTGCGAACCACGCCACAGCGCGTTTGGACGCCTCGATGGACGTGATGGCCTTTTTTTGTCGTGCATTTCGGCATGGGCGACGCGTAAGTTCTCATCGATCACGGTGTGTACGAACGCTGCGCCTAGAAGCGTGTCCCAGCTGGGAGAGCGGTTAGCGGTACGTTTTTGGTGGCCAGGGACTGACGTTTCCCTGCTTTCCCGTCCGCATACCGGTTCCCCCGTCAAAGATGCTCCCGAATTTGACCACATCCACGTGGATCGTTGAGCGTTGGCGCGGGTCTTCGTGGCGGCGGATCGGTTC
>JAUNVO010000345.1 GCA_030540695.1 Micrococcaceae bacterium
CTTTTGGACGGTTTCCATCTGCTTGTCGATCTTGGTGTTGTTCATCCCTGAATCATCTCCGTTGCTCGTATGGTGATCGAACCCATGGTGCGCTGGGGCCCATGGTTGGGTGCTTGTGTTAGCGGTCCCGGCGTTTGGCCGCGGCGTTGGCGCGGCTGCGCAACTGGATGATGCGCACGGCCCCGGAAATCGCGACGACGGCCGCGCCGCCTATGGCGGCGATCAGCATGGCGATGCCCAAGGCCAGCTGTCCCTGGAACCCAAGGAAGGTCACGGTGGTCTGCACCTGGTTCTGGATCATGAAGATCACCAGAAGTATCGCCACGATGATGGCGACAATGGTAAAAGTCCAAATAACGCCTGCACGTGTTGTTTGCCGAACCGTTTTGGGTTGCGGGGCATTAACTGGGTCTGTGGGCGGGATTGCCGCCGGCGTGGTGGAGGGCGGCTCCGCGCCGACCGGATCACCGAGCGGCCGAGGCTCAACCGGCTCAGCCGGTTCAGTCTGCTCCCAAGGTTCTTGAACCATTATTTCCCCATTCCTTAGCTGCTGTGCGGCCCGAGGGATCCTCACGGCCGCGTTCACCGGGAATCTGGGTCCCTCTGGCCAACTTATGTCGCACGACCTGCTGCCGCAAGTCCATCCGATGGCGTGTTCTAGGTATTAGGTGTGTTCGCCCCCTGTGCGGTCTCGTTCTGGAGGCTGCGCAGGTAACCGGAAAACCCGCTTCCGACCCGTCCCTGGATCCGGCCCGATGTGATGGCGTGCAGCTTCCCGGTGGCCAAGAATCTGGCCCCGTTTATGCGTAGGCGACGAACCACCAGAACGTCCTCATCCTGGGCCACCGGATCGAACCCTCCCACCGCGCGGTACTCGGAGGCCCTGATCCCCAAATTTGCGCCATGGACATGGTGATGCCCCTCGGTCTGGCAATGCCCGCGCTGCCACGCGGAGAACAGTTCCCGATCCAACTCGGCGCTATCTGGTTCCACGGTTCCGGTGAGAACGTCGAAGCCGGACTCCGCCAGTTCCACCGAACGCGTGAGCCAGTTCGATGGCACCCTCGTATCGGCATCGGTGCAGGCTATCCAGGTATCGGAAAGCGTCCGGGACCGAGGGTTGCGTTGTCCAAGGTTGTCAAGGGCCCTGCTGATCCCTGCGGCCCGGCTGGAGCCCACGGATCCGAAGTCGCCTGCTACCACCGCGATTCGTTGATCCGTGGCCTCGAAGCGTGCGGCTATTGATGCCGAGGAGTCCTCGCAGCGATCCAGCACCACGGTCAGCCCTACGGACACCTCGGGGCGCTGCCGATGCAACTGGTCCATGGCGGTTCCAAGATGCTCCAGGCATGTCCCCAGCATCCCCTCCTCATTGCGCACCGGGACCACTATGACCACGTGGGCGATCCGGTCATCCATTCCCGCCCCCTGGTTTCTCCAGGACTTCCAGCAGGAAGTCTTCCTCACGATGCAGCACCTTGGTGTGCAAACCCAATCGATGCGCCGCAGCGTGGACCGTTTCCCCGTCAAGGGGCCATCCGTGGATGGGATGTAGCCAGTGGCAGAGCAGCAGGTGTCCTCCGGGGGACAACGCATCATGGCAGTGCTCGAGCAGCAGATCAAGTTCGTCGGCGGCCAGGAAGTAGCCGGTTTCCGACACCACCACCAGGTCCAAGGATCCGGACGCTACGTCGGGGAACCCTTGGGGCAGCACCGCGTGCACGAATTGGACCCGGGGGATGTCCCGCAGGTGGTCCCGCGCGGAGGCAAGCGCCACGTCGCTGGCATCCACGGCAATGAGCGCATCGGCACGTGAAGCCAACTCCCGGGTCAGGATGCCGATCGAACAACCCAGTTCCATCGCCGTGGCGTAGCGGGCCGCGGGCAGCGAGGCGAGGGTCACCGCCCGCTTGCGTTGTTCATAGGCGCTGCCCCGGTAGTGCCAGGGATCGGGGAGCCGCGTGTATAGGCTGTCAAAGGTTGTCGACGCCGTACCGGAGTCCTTCAACCCCGGAGGTGTAAACCTGTACGATTCGGTCCCGCGCCCGAAGTGCTCCAGGAAAGCTGCATGCAGCAGGGCGGCATCGGCAGGGGCATCGGAGAGGGGCGCGACCTGTGAGCGATGCCTTGCCATGGCCCGTTGCTTGGTTTCCGGAACGCCGGGAACCAGCCCAAGGGAGTTCCAGCGCTCCCACTGGGTGTCTTGGTGCGGGTCGGCCCAGTGCCAGTACCAGATCGGATACTCCAGCAGAGCCAGGTGCAGTTGGTCGCTAACCCGCGCGGCC
>JAUNVO010000346.1 GCA_030540695.1 Micrococcaceae bacterium
GACCACGGCAAGCTCGCCCTCGTAGGCAACGTCCTCTGAGTAGCTGGGCAAGGTGATCGGGTCACCCGAGCCGACCACCGTCGTGTTCGGCTTCAGGAACATTAACGGCTCGGTGGGAACCTCGTTGCCGCCTTCGGCCGCGTGGTTGGGGTAGGTGCGTGCGAAGCCGACCACCTTGGAACGCGGAATGATCGGGGCAAGCAAGCGGACGTCTTCAAGCTTGTGCTTGGCACCGGTGGGCTTGATTCCTTGGAAGAAGGGGTCGCCGGAGATGACGATGACCTCGTCATCTTCCACCACGCCATACAGGGGGTCATTGTCAACAACAAAACGAGCAATAAGCATGCATTAAATCCTAGTGGTTTCATCGGTTCCGGAATGCTGATTGGTTTTCTTCGGCACCTGTGGTGTGGTCCCGGTCTCTTCGGCCTCATCATTCACGACCGGGGTTTCGTCCGGGTAGCCATGGGGGTTCGAGGACTGCCAGCGCCACATGTCTTCGACCATTTGCTCGAGGCCGCGCTCCGCTTTCCACCCGATTTCCTCCCGGGCCAGGGCAGGATCCGCGTAACTTGAAGCAACATCCCCAGGTCGCCGATCCACGATCTCATAGGGGATTTCGCGTTCAGAGGTCCTGGAGAAAGCCTGGATCACCTCGAGCACCGATGAGCCGTGCCCGGTGCCGAGGTTCCAGGCGTGCAGGCCACCGTGATCATGCAGGTATTCGAGCGCGGCAAGGTGTCCGGCACCAAGGTCCAGCACGTGGATGTAGTCGCGCACGCCCGTACCGTCGGGGGTTGGGTAGTCCGCGCCGAAGACGTTGACTTTCTCGCGGATTCCCACGGCTACCTGGGCAATAAAGGGCATGAGGTTGTTGGGGATGCCTTGGGGGTCCTCGCCGATGCGTCCGGATTCATGGGATCCGACCGGGTTGAAGTACCGCAGTTTCGCGATGGCCCACCGTTCGTCCGAGGCCGCCAGGTCATCAAGCATGTATTCGATGTGGAGTTTGGTGCGTCCGTACGGGTTAGTTGCCGAGAGAGCGGTGGATTCGTTGATCGGCAACTGGGTGGTTTCCCCGTAGACGGTTGCCGAGGAGCTGAACACCAGTGTGCGCACGTCATGGGCGTCCATGGCATCGAGCAGGTTCAACGTTCCGGTGACAGTATTGCGGTAATAGGCCAACGGCTTTGACACCGACTCCCCCACGGCCTTGAGTCCCGCAAAGTGGATCACTGCCTCGGGCGCTGTTTTATCGAATACTTCCGCCAGGCGCTTCTCATCGAGCAGGTCGCCAACATGCAGCCGTGCATTGCGTCCGGTGAGTTCGGCGACCCGGCGCAAGGCCTCCGGGGATGAGTTGCTGAGGTTGTCAAAGACGTGGACCTCATGTCCCTCGTCAAGAAGCAACAAGACCGTGTGGGATCCGATGTAGCCGGCGCCGCCGGTGACCAAAATACGCATGGGTACCATTCTATGGAAATCGAGTCGGGGTGCACCCCCAGCCATTTGAAAGGGCGGAATCCGTCACGAATCCCGCCCTTTGATAATTCTTCCAACTAGGCCAGTTGTTCCAACCAACCGTGGCGGTCCTCAAGGACCCCCGTCTGGATACCGAGCAGCTCGGTGCGCAGCGCCATGGTCACTTCCCCCGCCGGTGCGTCCGGGTTACCGATGTGCTCCTCGCCGTTCTTCAGCACGCCGATGGGGGTGATCACTGCCGCAGTGCCGCAGGCAAAGACCTCTTCGATCTCACCGCTGGCGATGCCTTCGCGCCACTCGCCCAGGGTGATGGTGCGTTCCTGCACCTCCATGCCTCGATCCTTGGCAAGCTGCATGATCGAGGAGCGGGTGACACCTTCAAGAATGGTTCCGGTCAGGCGCGGTGTGACCAACTTGCCGCCCTTCATCACGAAGAAGACGTTCATGCCGCCGAGTTCTTCCACGGCCTCGTCATTGAACGGGTCCAGGAAGAGCACCTGCTTGCAGCCGTGCTGTTCGGCTTCCAGCTGGGCCACCAGCGATGCGGCGTAGTTGCCTCCGCATTTGGCCGCGCCAGTGCCCCCGCGTCCCGCCCGGGCGTAGTTGTGTGCGACCCAGATCCCTACGGGCTTGAGTTCGCCTCCGAAGTAGTTCCCTGCCGGGGAAGCAATCACGCGGTAGGAGACCTCACGGGCCGCCCTAACCCCGAGGAAGGCTTCGGTGGCGATCATGAAGGGGCGCAGGTAGAGAGCTTCACCATCACCGGAGGGAACCCAATCGACGTCGGTTGCGACCAA
>JAUNVO010000347.1 GCA_030540695.1 Micrococcaceae bacterium
GCGAACTCGCCGTCCACGCCGACTACCTGGTGGTCAACGTGTCCTCGCCGAACACGCCGGGCTTGCGACTGCTCCAAGGAATCGAAACGTTGCGTCCGTTGCTTCAAGCGGTGCGCAGCGAGGCCGACCGCACCGTCGGTGGGCACATCCCGCTTCTGGTGAAGATCGCCCCGGACCTGGCTGATGAGGATGTCGAAGCGGTGGCCACGCTGGCCGCGGAGCTGGGCTTGGACGGCATCATCGCCACCAACACCACCATTGCCCGTGAACCACTCACCAGTGACGCCTTCAAGGTTGCCGAGCTGGGTGCCGGGGGACTGAGCGGAGCCCCATTGAAGGCACGATCCCTTGAGGTGCTCAAGGTGCTGCGTGAAAAGGTCCCGAGCGGGATGGCGATCATCTCCGTCGGAGGGGTCTCCAGCCCCGGGGACGTGATCGAACGCCTGCAGGCCGGCGCCGACTTGGTCCAGGGCTATACCGCCTTCCTCTACGAGGGACCGTTCTGGGTCCGCCGGATCAACAAGGCCCTTGCCCGGGTCATCGCCCAGGGCGGTTCCCTGACCCGGAAGTAGCCGATCCGGCGCTCCCGGGCCCCCGCGGGTGGGCGGGCTGCGGGATCACCACCCAAAAAGCGCAAAAAGCGTGTGGCCCAGGGGCGGAACATGGTTCCGGGTCCTGGGCCACACGCTTTTTCGTGGTTATCGTGAACGCGTTTGCGTGGCTTCTATCGCGGGTCTTCCCCGCGTCGCACCTGTGGCTTGGGCAGACGCATCTTGCGGAACTGCAGGCCGCGCATGATCCCGTAGTACATCACGCCGCGATCCACCGAACCGTGGCGTGCGATCAGCCCCTTCTTCAATCCACGGGACATGATGAAGGAATCAATGGCCACCGCTGCCACCAGGACCCACAGGGCATAGGTGATGTTCATGGTCACTTGCGGGAATCTGGAGAGGCTCAGCGAGATGATCAGGAACGCGAACACCGCGAACATGAGGTACTCCCCGACCATGAACCGGCGGTCCACGTAGTCCCTGGCGAAGCGCTTCTGCGGGCCGCGGTCGCGGGCAGCCATGAACCGCTCGTCGCCGGTCTCGTTGGCCAGCCGCATGCGGTTCTGCGCCTCGAGCCTTTGCGCACGCTCGGCTGAGCGCGCGGCCTTGCGGTCCGAGGGCACCAACGGGCGCTGGTTTTGTGCCTGCTGCGCACTGCGCTTCGGGGTAGGGGCATTCTTGCCGGCGGGCTTTGTGGTCTCTTCTGTGGGCGCTCCCGTGGAAGCTGCCTGATCTTTCTTGCGTCCAAACACCCGTCCAGTCTAGCCGGTGAGCGGCAAGCCGCTGGCATCGGGCACACCGGCCGGTTGTAGGCTTTCTCCCATGACTACCAAGAACACCTCCAATACGGCCTCATTCGGCGTGGATCGCGACACCCTGGCCGCGCACGTCGAAAAGGACTTCGACCGCATCATTTCGGAACTGGGCAAACTGGTCGCGATTCCCGGCATCGCCTGGGAATCCTTCGACGCCAGCCAACTGGACCGCAGCGCCGATGCGGTGGCAGAGCTGGTGCGGGAAGCCGGAATGGAACGGGTAGATATCTTGCGGGTGCCCACCGCCGACGGCACCATGGGTGGTCCTGCCATCTTGGCCAACCGTCCGGCCAATGACGGCAAGCCCACCATCCTGCTCTACGCCCACCATGACGTACAACCCCCGGGCGACGAGGAACTGTGGAACACCAAGCCTTTTGAAGCCACCGAGATCGACGGACGGCTCTTTGGCCGAGGTGCCGCCGATGACAAGGCCGGCATCATGGTGCACATCGCCGCGTTACGGGCGGTGCTGGACAGCGTTGCCAACTTCGGGCTCGGCGTCACCTTCTTCCTGGAGGGCGAGGAGGAAGCCGGCTCACCAAGCTTCCGCAATTTCCTGGAGACCCACCGCGACCGCCTCGCGGCCGACGTCATCGTGGTGGCCGATTCAAGCAACTGGAAGGTCGGCGTCCCGGCACTGACCACTTCGCTACGTGGCATGGTCGGGGGAGTGGTGGAGGTGCGGACCTTGGACCATGCCGTGCACTCGGGAATGTTCGGTGGGCCGGTGCTCGATGCACCTACCGTCGCCGCACGACTGATCTCAACCTTTCACGATGCCCAGGGCAACGTCGCGATCCAGGGCCTGGTCTCCACTGAGAGCGCCGGCGTCGACTACCCTGAATCGGCGTTCCGTGCCGATTCCTCGGTGTTGGGCTCGGTGAGCCTTGCCGGTACCGG
>JAUNVO010000050.1:0-10372 GCA_030540695.1 Micrococcaceae bacterium
GGCGGGGCGGCGCGCCACGACCCCAGAGAAGGAAATGCCGATGGCCGCAACCGGCCACCTCACGCTAGCGCGCGGACCAACCACCATCCATCGTGTAGCTGGCACCGGTGACCATGGACGCCTCGTCGCTGGCCAGCCAGGCGACCAGCGCGGCCACCTCGTCCGGTTCAACCAGGCGCTTGATGGCGCTTTCGGTGAGCATGACTTTGGCCAGCACCTCGGCTTCGGGGATGCCGTGGACCCGGGCCTGGTCCGCCACTTGCTTTTGCACCAGCGCGGTGCGCACATACCCGGGGTTGACGCAGTTGCTGGTCACACCCCGCTCGCCGCCTTCGAGCGCGGTGGCCTTGGACAGGCCCTCGAGCCCGTGCTTGGCGGTGACATAGGCGGACTTGAAGGGGGACGCGCGCAGCCCGTGGACGGAGGAAAGGTTGATGATCCGTCCGAATCCCTGCGCATACATCTTCGGCAGTGCCGCACGAATGAGCAGAAACGGGACCTCCAGCATGAGATTCATGATCCGGCGGAAATCCTGCGGATCGAAGTCCTCGATCGGGCTGATGTGCTGGATACCGGCGTTGTTGATGAGGATGTCCACCCCCTCGAGCTCCTTTGCCAGCCTTTCGTCGGTGACCTCCGCCGGATCAAGCAGGTCGACGGCCCAGCTTGAACCTCCGACCTCCCGTGCCACGGCCTCCGCCGCTGCCCGGTCCTTGTCGGCGACGACGACGTGGGCACCGCGGGCAGCCAGCACCCGAACCACGGCCAGTCCTATCCCGCTGGCTCCCCCGGTGACCAGCGCCCGCCTGCCCTCCAATGGCTGGGGAGCCTGCCGGAGCATCGATTTGGTTTCTTGGTTGCTCATGATTCGTCCCTCATATCGATCGTGCTGGTCCTGGTGGTGGCCGCAGCCCGGTTCAGGCGTTGACCCGGGCCGTGGTGAGCCCGTGCTTGCGGGCATCGGCATCGTCGATGTCGTGCAGGGAAACCCCCTTGGTCTCCTTCAGGGTGATCACGGCGAAGGCGGTGATGGCACAGGCCACCGCCACGTAAATGGCCACCGGCAGCCACGAGCCGTAGTTCTGTAGCAGTGCGGTTGCGATGATCGGTGCCATCGAGCCGGCGATGATCGAAGTGACCTGATAGCCCAGGGAAACACCGGAGTAGCGCATACGGGTGGGGAACATCTCTGCCATGATGGCCGGCTGTCCCGCATACATCAGCGCGTGGAAGCACAGCCCGATGGTGACCGCGGCAATGATGATGAACGGGTTGCGCGTGTCGAACATCGGGAAGGCGAAGAACGCCCAGCTGGCTCCGAGTACGGCGCCGGCGAGGTAGACAGGCTTGCGGCCGAAGGCGTCCGAGAGCCGCCCGACCTGCGGGATCACCAGGAAGTGGATGATGTGCGCCACCAGCAGGGCCAGCAGCAACTGGCTGGTGTCATAGGAGTGCACGGTCTTGAGGTAGACGATGGTGAAGGAAACGATGATGTAGTAGAGGATGTTCTCCGCAAAGCGCAGGCCCATGGCACCGAAGATGCCCTTGGGGTACTTCTTCACGACCTCCAGCACGCCGTAGCTGACCGCCTTGTCCGCTTCCACCTGGGCACGGGCCTCAAGGAAGATCGGGGCCTCGGAAACGTGGGTACGGATGTAGTAGCCGATGATGACGATCAGTGCCGAGACCCAGAAGGCCACGCGCCAGCCCCAGCTCAGGAACTGCTCGGTCGGCAGGATCCAGGACATGCCCAGCAGCACCAAGGTGGCAAGCAGGTTGCCCACCGGGACCGCTGCCTGGGGCCAGCTGGACCAGAAACCACGCGATTCGTTGGGGCTGTGCTCGGCCACCAGCAGGACGGCTCCGCCCCACTCGCCACCCACGGCAAAGCCCTGGAGGAAGCGCAAGGCCACGAGCAGTGCCGGCGCCCAATAGCCAATGGAGTTGAAGCCCGGCAGGCAGCCCATCAGGAACGTGGCCACTCCCACCATGATGATGGTGACCTGCAGCGTGTGCTTGCGGCCAAGCTTGTCGCCGATCTGGCCGAACACGATACCGCCCAGCGGACGGGCGATGAATCCCACCGCATAGGTCAGGAACGCCGCGATGATGCCGTCCAGTTCCGTGTCCGAGTTGGGGAAGAAGAACTTGCCAAAGACCAGCGAGGCCGCGGTGGCATAGAGGAAGAACTCGTACCATTCCACCACCGTGCCCACCATCGAGGCGGCCACAATCTTTTTCAGCCCCGATTTCTCCGACTTCGGGACCTCATTCGTTCTGACCTCGCTCATGGGCGTGCTCCTTAATGTTCTGCGGATGTCGGCATTGACATCGGCGTTGCGGGGGGTCTGTGCGCCACCTCACAAGACGGCTTTATCCAGTATGGGCAAAACCATGGTGTGCAACAATGCCCAATTTGGCACGGAGTGGGTGCACAATTGCAGATATGAACCCCCAGGTCCTGTCAGCCGACTCCCCGAACCCCCATCACCTGCTGGTCCTGCTGGCGGTGGCACGAACCGGAAGGTTCACCACGGCGGGCGAGGCCCTGGGCCTGAACCACACCACCGTCTCACGCCAGATCGCGGCGCTGGAGAAAAGCCTCGGGGGCCGCGCGCTCGCCCGCACCGTGGGCGGTTGGGAGCTGACCGACCTGGGCCGCCGGGCCGTGCGGGCGGCCGAGGGCGTGGAAACGGCGGTGGCCACCATCAACGAAGGCGAGGAGGAAGCCGACAAGATTTCCGGCGTCGTCCGCATTTCCGCCACGGACGGGTTCAGCGCGTTCATCATTGCGCCGGCGATCGCGCAGCTGCGGCGCAAACACCGGAACCTCAGCGTGGAGATCGTCAATGTCACCCGCCGGGCATTGCAGCATCGCTCCGGACTGGATCTGGAAGTGGTGGTCGGGGAACCGCAGGTGCACCGGGCCGAAGCGATCCGGCTTGGCGACTACACCCTGGGGATGTATGCCTCGCGCCGTTACCTTGAAGACTTCGGCACCCCCACCAGCATGGCCGAACTGGGCGAGCACCGGTTGGTGTATTTCGTCGATTCGATGCTGCAGGTCGATGACCTGGATGCCCCGCGGCGACTGGTTCCAGGGATGCAGGATTCGCTGAGTTCCACCAACGTTTTCGTCCATGTCGAAGCCACCCGCGCCGGTGCCGGGATCGGCTTTTTGCCGTGTTACATGGCCGGCCGCCACCCGGACCTGGTGCGGCTGCTGCCCGCGGATTTCGCCGAGCGCCTGCCGTACTGGATGGTGCTTCGACCGGATTCGCTGCGTCAGCCCGCGGTCGCGGCCGTGGCCCAGGCCCTGCGCCGCCAGGCCGCCGGCGCCCAAAACGCCTTGTTGGGCGACGAGCCGTTGGGTTGGTGACGATGCCGGGGGTGCTTGTGCGCCCCCTGACGGAGTGGGTCAAACGCCGCGCCGGTTGATGCGCCCCACAGCAATGGGCGTGCGCGGCGGAAACATGTCCGCCCCGCACGCCCATGCGTGGTGCCCCGGGGATTCCCCCGGGGCTTGTCCGCTACATCTGAAGCAGCAGCACCCCTGCATAGCCGAGTCCGGCAATCAGCGCCCAGGAACACAGGGCCATGACGATCGCCACGCCCCGCGAGGCGAAGAGCTGGCGGATGCGGACCGCGGAACCGAGCCCGAAAAGGGCGGCGGCAAGGACGATGTCCTGAACGATCGTTGCAGCGTCGAGCAGCTCGGCCGGCAGGTTGAAGATCGAACGCACGGCCACCAGGGCGACGAACCCGATGATGAACATCGGCACGATCGGGGGAAGCTTCAGCCCGTCGTGCTCCGAACCTCCCTGGTGCGAACGGCGGCTGATCACCCCGGCGATAGCGACCATGGGGGCCAGGGTCAGCACGCGGGTGAGCTTGATGACGATGGCGATGGCCAGGGCGGAGGCACCGGCGGTCTGCGCGGTGGCCACCACCTGGCCCACGTCGTGCACCGAGGCGCCGACCCACTGGCCAAAGGCCTCCGGGCTCAAGCCCAGCGGTCCCATGAGCAAGGGAAGGACTGCGATGGCCAAGGTGCCGCACAGGGTCACCAGCGCCACCGGGATCACGGTGTCCTCGTCCTTGGAGCGCCGCACCGCACTCATCGCGCCGATGGCCGAGGCCCCGCAGATGGAGAAGCCCGTGGCGATCATCAACGGTTGGTCCCCGGGCAGGCGGAAGGCCTTGCCCAGCAGGTAGGTCCCGCCAAAGGCCAGCAGCACGATGACCACCACCACCACGAAGGTGGCCCAACCCAGGGCAAGGACATCGACGATGCTCAGCTTCAGGCCCAGCAGCACGATGCCCGCGCGCATCAGTTTCTTGCCGGCAAACCCGAGGCCTGCCTTCCACGGGCCGGCCACCTGCTTGCTGATCCCTGGAATGTTCGCCGAGAGCACCCCGAGCACCACCGCGGTGGTCATCACCGGGATCGAGGGGATCAGCAGGTGAACCAGGAAAGCCAACGGGACGGCAACCGCACAGGCCGCCAGGCCGGGCCAATGCTTCGCCACCCATGAGCCGGATGCGCCCGGTGCCGGAGAGCTGGCCGGAGCGGGCGCGCCGGCCGGCTGGGCCAAGGGCTCGTGTGTTTTGTGGGCCATGAAGGTCGCTCCTTGCAAGAAATCGTGGCGGCGGGGTGCGTCCGCAGGACTTTGGTACGGATGATTCCGTCAAGGCCCCTGCAGACGCACCCCGAGCGATGCTTTGGTTATTGTCCGTTCCCTGCCCGTTGCCTGGGCATCCCGGATCACCGGGGGACGGCGGACTTGAACCTGGTGCCCTCGGGGCGTGGTGCGCCCAAGACTAGGATATCAACCTGGTCGTTGGACAGCGTCTTGTTGTGCTTCCTGCGCATCAGGAAGAACACGATGCCCAGCACCGTCCACACGGCCAGCGCCAGCATGGATTCCTTGCCCAGCACGCCGGGGGAACCCGGGATGAGCAGCAAGGCCATGAACACCAGTGCGGTGACCGCGCCCAGTGCGCTGAGCACCTTCTTGGTGGTGGAACGGATGCCCTCGAGGTCCCCGGGGCGTTCGGGGGAATTGGTCGGGCGGAAGATCTTGAAGGCGCACAGGCAGGTGTAGAGGTAGGCAACGGTCACTCCGACCGCCGACATGTCCACGACCCAGGTCAGTGCGGCACGTCCGAACCACGGGCTGACCAGGCAGATGGCGCCGACAAAGATGACTCCGACATAGGGTGTCTTGTACTTCGGGTGCAGGCGGGCGAACATCTTCGGGACCATCTGCGCCCGCCCCATCCCCAGCAGGATGCGGCTGGCCGAGACGTAGAACCCGTTCAGGCCGGTGCTGACGCCCATCGTGATGCCGATGGTCAGCAACAGCATCCCGGATCCGCCCATGACCCCGGTCAGCGCATCCGCGGTTCCCCAGGCCGAGTCCCCGGCAACCAGTGCCTCCCATGGCGAGGCCATGGCCACCGCTGCGATCATGGCCCCGTAGAGCAGCGCCGCGGCCAGCAGCGCCAGCACGATCAGCTTCATGGCCTTGGACGGTGGGAAGTCGAACTCCTCCGCTGCCTGGGGAACGTTGTCGAAACCGATGAAGGCCCAGGGGGCGATGGCGACGATCGCGGCGATCGCGGCGATCGGGTTCACGCCTTCGGGGAAGGACGGGGTCACGTTGGAGAAGACCGCTTCGGGGCTGGCCAGGACGGCAACCAGGATGCAGGCGACGGCGATGAGCATGATGACGCAGGCAATGAACTGGATCCGGCCCGAAAGCGCGGTACCGCGGATGTTCAGGTACGCAAACACCGCAAGGGCGGTCATCGAGATCAGCACCTCGACGAGGTAGACGTCCCAGCCGGCCACCGTGTAAAGGTAGCCCTGCTGGACCACGTCTGGCATGAGCTTGCGGAAGAGCAGGGCCAGCGCAGAGGCGTTCAGCGCCACGATGCAGGTGTAGCCGAGGGTCAGGAACCAGCCGCAGAAGAACGCGTGGGTCCGCCCGAAACCGACCAAGGCGAAGGCCAGCTCACCGCCGGAGACGGGGAAGGTCTTGATCAGGAATCCGTAGCTGACGGCGATGAGCACCATCAGCGCACCACCGATCATGAAGCCGGAGATCGCGCCGAGCGGGCCTCCCATCGCCAACCAGTCGGTGGGAAGGATGAAGGCACCCCAACCCACCGCCGAGCCCAGGGCAATGGCCCAGACCCAGTGGGCCTTGAGGGTCTTTTGCAGGCGCTCCGGCTGGTCGCCTTCGGGACTTGCGGATGTTGGTCCGTTCACGGGCGGAGCCTGCATTTCTGATTTGGCTTTCATTTGAACCTCGTTGGTCGGCGGGAGGACGGCGTCGCCATCCCGTGTGAAGTACGGTGCCTGGGCAAACCGTTCCTGGTCACGTCTGGTGAGATTGCAGCATGCTGATGAGTGAGACATTGACGATGTCCGCGACACTGGCGCCGCGGGAGAGATCATTGATCGGCGCGGCCAATCCCTGCAGGATCGGCCCGTAGGCCTGGGCCCCGGCCAGGCGTTGGGTGATTTTGTACCCGATGTTACCCGCGGCGAGGTTGGGGAAAATGAAGACATTGGCGTGTCCGGCCACCGCTGAATCCGGGGCCTTGGATTCGGCAACCGAGGCAACCAGTGCGGCGTCGAATTGCAGTTCCCCGTCGATCTTCAGCGTTGGTGCCGCTGCCCTGGCCAACGCGGTTGCGGTGCGCACCGTGGAGATGCTCTCATGTTCCGCGGATCCGGCCGTGGAAAACGACAGCATCGCGACGGCCGGCTCGTCGCCGGTGAGTGTGGCGAAGGTATGAGCCGTTGCTGTGGCGATGTGTGCCAGCTGGGTGGAATCGGGTACGGGAATCACTGCGCAGTCACCGTACCCCACGTAGCGCCCGTCATTCAGCCTCATGAGGAAAGAGGACGAAATAATTCCGCCGGTTTCCCGCGTTCCCACCACCCGAAGCGCCGCACGCAGCACGTCCGAGGTGGGCCGGGTGGCCCCGGCAACGACGGCCGAGGCGAGCCCGGCCGGGACCGCGGCGATAGCAAGGAACAACGGATCATCCATCCAGCCGGCGGTCTTGGCCGGGTCCAGTGCCTTGATGGCCCCGGCCAGATGGGCCCCTGCGGGACCGCCCCTGAGCTCTTCCACACCCATGACGGTGGTGGACGGGCCAAGGACGATCCCGGCGGTGAGCGCGGTCGCCGCAATGCGCTCGCGCTCACCGACAAGGATGGTTTCCAGACCGAATTCGCCAAGCACCCCGGCCGCTGCGATGGCGCGCTCATCCTGGCCATCGGCCAGGATCAGCGATCCACCGGAGCCTGGCACATGCTGGTCCATGAAACGGGCCAGCATGTTTTCATCGACCCCTTGGTGCCGTACCGGTGCGATGGTCATGAGCGTGGTTCCCCTCGTCGTGGACTAGGCCGAAGCCGACGCCAAGGCGGCGGGTGCCTTCAGGAAGCTGTCCACCGCTCCCATGACATGATCGACCTTGTGCAGCAGGTCATCAAGCACATCCTGGTCGGCGACCAGCGGCGGGGAGAGCACCAGCATCGTCGCGCCACGGTTGTCCGGGCGGGTGATGAGGTTGACCTCGCGCATGGCCCGGGGCATGACCTGGCCAAGCAGCGCCTTGGACTCCTCGGGCGTGAGCTCGCGGCCGGTTTCCCGATTGCCCATGAGCTCGATGGAGTAGAAGAACCCGGCTCCGCGGTATTCCTTGATGCTGCTGTGCGCCGAGAGAATCGAATCCAGTCCGTTCTGGAAGTACGGCTCGAGGCTGCGGACGTTTCCCACGACGTTTTCTTCCTTCAGCGCCTTGAGGTTCGCCACCGCTACCGCGGTGGACACCGGGTGCCCGCCCCAGGTCGCCCCGTGGCTGAAGACCCCTGCCAGCGGGGAGGCGAGCATGCCGTCGGCCAGCGGCTTGCGGATGATCACCCCGCCCAGCGGCGCGTAGCCGGAGGTGGCTCCCTTGGCGAAGGTGATCATGTCCGGAACCACGTCGTACTTGATGCTGCCGAACCATTCGCCCAGGCGGCCGAATCCGGTGATGACCTCGTCGGCGACCAGCAGGATTCCGTGCTCGTCACAGATCGAGCGCAATTCCTGCCAGTAGCCCGGGGGTGGAACCAGTGCGCCGCGCGAGTTCTGCACGGGCTCGGCGAACAACGCGGCAATGGTGTGCGCACCTTCGCGGGCAATGACCTCGCGGATGGCCTGCACGGAGGGCAGGTCCGCGGCGGAGCCCCCTTCCGGGATGACCTCGCCCAGGGTGTTCGGGACGTGGAACACCCCGGGCATCAAGTCGCCGAAGGGCTCCTTGTATGCGGGGATTCCCGTGACGGCCAAGGCCCCGAGGGTGGTTCCGTGGTAAGCCATGTTGCGGGCAATGATCTTGGTGCGCTCGGGCTCGCCCTGGCCGCGGTGGTACTGGCGGGCGAACTTGATGGCCGATTCCACGGCTTCGGAGCCCGAGTTCACGAAGAACACGACGTCAAGGTCCCCGGGGGCCAGATCCGCGATGGCGGTGGCCGCGTCGACGGCCGCGGGGTGTGCCGAACCCCAGTTGGTCCAGAAGGCCAGTTTCGACATCTGCTCGTACGCTGCCGTGGGGATGTCGCGGCGACCATGGCCGATGTTGGCGCAGAAGAGTCCGGCCAACCCGTCCAGGAACTTGTTGCCCTGCTCGTCGAAGAGGTAGCTTCCTTCCCCGCGGACGATGATGGGCAGGTTCGGGTCGTTCCACACCTGGCCGGTGGTGAAGTGTGGGTAGAGATGCCGCTGCGCACGATTGCGGATATCTGAGTTGGTCACGAGACCCCTCCAATTCAAAGTTTTCGTCTCAGGGGCCCTGTCGCGTCATCGCTGCCGGCCCCCGCACCATCCGATGTTGCGGTGTGGTGAGTATCACTCTGCCCTTATGCTGGGCCCTTTCCCAGACCCAAATCGGCATCCCTTTTTAGGTACCAGAAACCTACCTACAAGTAGATCCGCTGGACCCTGGACCCCACGCCGGTCAGAACCTCATACGGGATGGTCCCCGCCGCGGCGGCCCACGCCTCAACGTGAGGTTCATTCGAATCCCCCGGCCCGAAAAGAAGCGCCCGGTCACCGGCCACGACATCGTCATCACCCACGTCAACAACGAATTGGTCCATACAGACCCGGCCCAGCACCCGGTAGCGGCCCTGCCCGAGCTGCACCGGCCCCGCCGAGCTGGCACTTCGCAGAACCCCGTCGGCGTAGCCCAGCGGAACCACCGCCAAGGTGGTCTCCTTCGGCGTGGATTCGGTGTGGCCGTAGGAAACCCCGGCACCCGCGGGGGCACGCTTGGTTTGGACCACCGCCGCAGCAAGCGTCATGGCCGGACGCAGCCGCGGACACGACTCCCTGGCCTGGGCCGGCAGCGGATTGACCCCGTAGATGGCGAGCCCGGGGCGGACCATGTCATAGTGCGCTTGCGGTATTCCCAGGGTCGCTGCCGAGTTGGCGATATGCCGCAGCCGCGGCTCGAGGCCCAGTGAGCGCGCGATGGCAATCGCGGATTCGAAGACCGCCAGCTGCGCTGTGACCGAGGGGTGGCCGGGCTCGTCCGCGCAGGCCAGGTGGGACCAGACGCCCACCACCTTGAGGCGTCCGGCGACCTCGAGTTCCCGCGCCGCGGCGCACAGCCGGGGCCAGTCCGTGATGGTTGCCCCGCCACGCCACATCCCGGTGTCGATCTTCAGGTGGATCCGCGGTGCCGCGAACACCGATTCACCGGCATCCGCGATTTCATGGAGTTGGTCCAGGGAGTACGCGGCGAGCTCGATGTCCGCCTCGATGGCCCGGGCATAGGGCGCACCGGGAGCCGCGAGCCAGGAAAAGAGCGGAGCCCCGATCCCTGCCTCGCGCACCGCAAAAGCCTCCTCGAGCACCGCGGTGCCCAGATAGTCGGCCCCTCCCTCCAGCGCCGCCCGGGCCGCGGGAACGATCCCGTGACCATAGCCATCGGCCTTGAGCACCGCCAGGAGCTTGGCGCCGGGGGCAACCCCACGCAAGGCACGCACATTGGCGGTGATGGCGGCCGGCTCAATGTAGGCAGCGCGCTGCGGCACGGACCCGATGGTCCCGGATGCGCCCGCACCCGGGATGGTTTTGCCCATGTTGGCCTGGTTCATCGAAGACTCCCTTGTCCAAGGTGCAGACGCCGGCACCGATACGGAACGCGGCGGCAGGTGCCTGCGCGTCACCTTCCACTGTTGTGCACCCGGGGCTCCCGGCCCAGATCCAGATCGCACGCTAATGATTGGGTCCACCGTGGCGCAAGGTCCCCGCTCCCAGCTACCGGCCGAGCTCCGCGATGACGCGACCGAGCTCCTTGATGC
>JAUNVO010000050.1:10472-16809 GCA_030540695.1 Micrococcaceae bacterium
CCCGCTCCCAGCTACCGGCCGAGCTCCGCGATGACGCGACCGAGCTCCTTGATGCCGGGGCGGATGGCTTCGAGCTTGATGGCCGCAAAGCCCAGCCTGAAGTAATTGCGGTTCGCCTCTGGGTCATCGAAAAAGACGTCCCCGCGTTCGATGACTATTCCCGCGGTCAGCGCGGCAGCGGCAAGCGCCACACAGTCAAGCCCCTCTGGCCCTCGGATCCAGATGCTCACTCCCCCCGGAGGCGCACTGATCGGCCAGGGCACGAATTCCTCCAACGCCTCGGTGAGCACTTGCCACTTGCGCGCCAATTGCGTACGGCGTCGCGAGATCGTGCGCCGATACTGCCCCGATTCGATCAACAACGCCATGGCCCGCTGCGGGTGCCCGGCAATGTGCCGGATCTTGTAGCGCCGTTGGTTGCGCAGCTCGGTGATCAGCTCTGCCTCGGCCACCAGGTACCCCATGCGCAGCCCGGGCGCCAGAAACTTGGTGAAGGAGCCGAGGTAGATCACATGGGCGGAGTTCGGCAGCGCCTTCAACGCCGGGGTCGGCTTGCCGCGATAGCGGAACTCGCTGTCGTAGTCGTCCTCGATGACCAGGGCTCCGCCCGCGGCGGTGTCCTCCAGGATCTGCCGGCGCCGGCTTGAAGAGAGCGTGACGTTGCTGGGGCTGTGATGGCTGGGTGTGAGGTAGAGCAGGTCGAGTTCCGGCAGCGAAACCGTCGGCACCAAGCCATGCTCGTCCACGTCAAGCGGGCACAGCGTTGCACCGGTGCGGGCAAAGGTGTGCCGCGCATCGACATACCCGGGGTCCTCCACTCCAACGAGGGTGTCCCGGCCCATCATGGTTTGCGCCAACAGGTCCAGGCCTTGCTGGGAGCCCGCGGTGATCAGGATATTCTCCGGCTTGGCCAGGATGCCACGAGCCGGCAGCACGTGCTTACACAGCATTTCCAGCAGGAACGGGTCGTCCTCGTCCACCGAGTCGCGCAGGGAGTAGAAAAGATGCGGGGGATCAAGCGCCTCGCGCAACGCCCGGGACCAGCCCAGCCTCGGGAAGTCACGTTCATCGACCTGCCCGGCCACAAACGGGTAGGGGTAGGTGCGCCAATCACGCACCTTGGTGATTTCCGGCATTCCCGCGTCCTCGCGCGGACGGATATGCCTGGACCAGTCGACCACCGAGGTTCCCAAACCCGCCACGGCTCCGGCGGGTTGGGCGCCTGGAAGCATCTGCGCATTGATGAAATAACCACGGCGCGAATGCGACTCGATGACGCCCGAAGCCAGCAGCTCCTGGTAGGCGGCGTTCACCGTGTTGCGCGAGAGACCCAGCTCCCGCGCCAGCTCCCGCGACGAGGGCAAGGGGAGGTTCGGCGGGAGCGACCCGGCAATGATCTGGCTTTCCAGCGCCTCCCGCAGCTGCCTGTACAGCGGCTCGCCTGAATCAACGCTCACCGCGATCGGCGCCAGGACCCTGGCATAGGCATTTTGTGGCGGGTGCGGGTTCTCTTCGTTCATGGTGGTGGGCCGGCTGTGGCCCTAGAAGCGACCGGGGGCATCGGACGCCGCTGCCGGGACATGGAACCGCGGGACCACGACCATGGGGACGGGCAGGGCACGGAGCATCTTGTTGGCGGTGGAACCCAGGAAAATGCGGCTGCGTTCGGCCAGCCTGCTGGAACCGATCACCACGATTTCCGAGTCGTCCCATTCCAGCGTCTCGATGGCGGCCTCGATGGATCGCCCCTGGGCCACGTCGGCGGTGACTATCGTGCGGCTGTGGACCCCTTCGATGGCACGTTCGAGGGTGGAGTTTGCGTGGGCCCGTGCCCACTGCCCGGAATCCCCGTGGTGCGAGTCCTTGTCCAGGGCCACCAGCGAGATCAGGCGCAGTGGCACGTGGCGCTTCGCCGCGGAATCCACGGCGACCTCCAGCACCGAATCGGCGCCGGCTCTGGTCCCCATCGCGGCTGTGATCCGGGTAATCTCGCGCGGCGGCAGGTACCCGGAGGGCGCCAACGCCACCGGCACCGGGGAGGAGTGCAGCAGGGCGTTGGCCACGGAGCCGACGGTGAAGCGCCTGAAAGGACCGGTGCTGGCGGCGCCCACGACCACCAGGTCGGCCTTGAACGCCGAGACCGCTTCAAGCAATCCCTCGGCCATCGACCCGGCGAAACGGATGTGCGTGCGCGCGCTCATGCCCGATGGGACCAGGGCCAGTGCACGGTCCATCCACGTTTGCGCGGTTTGCGCAAGAAATTCCTGGTAGACGCGTTCACTGTGCGACCCCGCGTCTTCCGGGGCCGAACCCCTGATGATATGGACCAGTTCCAGTTCGGCCTGAGCTGGGTCGGCCAAGGACTTGGAGAGGGCCAGGGCCAGGGAAATGGCCTCGCGTCCGCGCTTGTCTTCCGTGCATCCGACGACATACTTCATTTCAGGGGTCCCTCCGTTGGGTATCAGGCAAAGCGCGCTTCCTGCTTCACATGCCTATCAGCATTGCCCTGCCCAAGGAAAGCATGACGCCTCTATGACGCAGCTCACTGCTTGTCGCCGGAGTGCTGCGCCAGGAAGGAATACACTTCGGTTTCGTCCACGCCGGGGAATGCGCCTTGGGGCATGGCCGCAAGCAAATGGGTTTGGGCGCGCGCGCTGGGCCAGGCCTGGCCGGCCCACGCCCGCTGCAGCTCCAGCGGCGGGCGTCGGCAGCACGATTCGTCGGGACAGGTGGAGGCGGAACGCTCGGTGGTGTCGCGTCCGCGGAACCACTTCACATGCACGTAGGGCAGCCCGATGCTCAGCGAGAATTTGCCGGTGCTGGAGCGCTCGGTGCGCGCCGTGCACCAGAAGGTGCCCACACTGGTGTCGGTGTACTGGTTGTAGGCGCTGAACTGGTCGGGCACGTCAAAAACCTCGCGGCTGGTCCAGTGCCGGCAGACCGTTTGCCCCTCGATGGCGCCGATATGGTCCATCGGGAAGTTCACCCCGTCATTTTCGTAGGCCTTGTGGATAATGCCGGACTCATGCACCTTCTGGAAGTGCACGGTGATACCCAGGTGCTCCGTGGCCAAGTTCGTGAAGCGGTGCGCGGCAGTCTCGTAGGACACCGCGAAGGCGTCACGGATGTCTTCAACGGCAAGCTCACGGGCGCTCTTGGCCCGCTGAAGGAAATCAACGGTGGCTTTCTGCGGCATCATCAAGGCGGCGGCAAAGTAGTTGGTTGCCACGCGCTGGCGCAGGAAGTCCGAGTAGTCCGTTGGCGGGGCGTGGCCCAGGACGTGGTGCCCGAATGCCTGAAGCAGCACCGAGCGGGTGGAATGCTCGGAGCGCTCGGACTGGGTGAGGTAGACCCGCATGTTCTTCAGGTCGGTGACCGAGCGGGTGGAGTGTGGCAGGTCCGAGACGTTGTGCAGGGAGAAGCCCAGATGCGAGGCGATATCGGCCACCTCGTGGTGCGAAAGCGGACCGGCTGCATGGCCGATGGCCTTGAGGACGTTGGAGGCCTCCTTCTCGATCTCCGGGTAGTAGTTGTTGCGTTCACGCATTTCCCCGCGCAGCTCCGCGTTGGCCCTCCGGGCCTCCTCGGGGGTGGCCGACTGCTCGTTCAGTCGCCGCTCAAGCTCGCCCTGCAACCCGACCAGCGACTCCAAGACATCCATTGGCAACCTCGAGGAAATCCGCACCTTGGGCAGACCAAGTGCCTGGTAGAGCGGACCTCGCTGGGCCCGTTCGAGTTCGATTTCCAGGGCTGCCCTCCGGGTGGCCGGCGCAGCGCCCAACAGCTCCTCAAGTCCGACCCCGAAGATCCCCGCCAGGGCCTTGAGCATGCTCAACTTGGGTTCGCGCTTCCCGTTTTCCATCAGTGAGAGCTGGCTCGGCGCCGTGCCCACGGCCTGAGACAGGTCGTCAAGGGTCATAGACTTTGCCTTGCGCAAATGGCGGATCCGCCGGCCGAGGGAAATGACATCCAGTTCCTCGGTATCGGCAGCGGACAGCGCGCTCTTCTCCGGCAATGCGGGCCGGTTCCATGTGGGGGTACTCACACTTTCATGGTACGGGAAGAAGTCGATTTCTTTCCGCGAATCCCCTCAATGGCCATCTCGCAGAATCGAAATTCTTGGCTTTTGAAGGATTGTGCGGGGTAATCCTTACGGATCGCCCCGCACTTCGCCGGCCACTTCAGCACAGCAACGCCGCCTGTGGCGGCGCCCGCCATTCCGGCTCACATCTCTACAGCGCCGCCCGTCGGGCCAAACGGGTGCCGGTTTTGACCAGCATCAAGACAAGCAGCAGGATCCCCACGTAGCCGTTGACGACATAGACAATGTTGACCATCTTGGAGAATGGCAGGATCAAGCCAATAACAGTACCGACCACGGCCAAGGCCATGGTCAGGTACTTGAACTTCAGGGTCTTGTCGGCAAAGAACCGCGAAGAGACAGTCCACAACAACGGGACAGCCGTTGTGTAGATTCCGGCAATGACCATGACCGAGATGCCTGCGGCGAGCACGGGGCTTATGTCTTTGGCCAAGACAAGCATGGGGATCTCCGCCCCACCCACCCGAACGACGTTCGCGAGCAGGCCCAACCCCACGACGATGCAGGCCACCGAAAATGCGATTGCCCCGAGCGCGCCGCCAGCGGCCGCTTCCCTGCGGCTGCGTGCCGTTTTTCCAAGCGCCGTCAAGAATGCCGCGAGCCACAACATGCAGAACCCGACGTAGGACAGGCCTGACATGAACCAGCTGTTGGAGGCCTGCGTCAGCTCGAGGGTGGGAAGCAAGGCGTTTCCCGCGGCGATTCCGCCTGGATTGCGCAGGATGCCGAGGATTCCCAGTGCAACCGCAACAACAACGATCAGCGGGCCGATCTTGCCGATGACATCGACTAGGTTCTTCAGCCCGAACCAGACGCTGATCGCCACCGCCAAGGCCAGCCCGACACCACCGATGTAGCGCGACAGCCCGTAGTGCTCCTCAAAGACCGCGCCCGCTCCGGCAACCATTACGGTGAAACTCAGGAACACAAACAGAATGGAGAAGAAGTCGAAGAACGTCCCCAGGTGCTTCCCGCAGTAGTAATGGAAGATCCGTGAGGGTCGATCAAACTTCTCCCTCTGGCCGACCACGAAGAACTCAACGGCCACATAAGTCATGAGGACGAGAACCAGCAGCCCGGTGCCAAAGACGCCCCAGTATCCGTAGGAGGTGAAGTACTGCATGATCTCCTGGCCCGTGGCGAACCCGGAACCGATGAGGAAGGCCATGATCGCTCCCGCATATGTAAGGATGCGCAGGACGCTGGTCTTCTCCGTGGTTTCCAGGTGCGCCCTGGTGGTTGGCCTCAGTGCCACTTGCTTCACTTCTCCCTAATGGTTTCTTCACGACGGACAAAGCCTGTCGACAGCTGATATATCAAGCCGAATAAACACTAGAAGCGAGCTGTGACCCAGTCAACATTGCGAGAGAGTGTGACGGCCCCAACATCGCGTTGAAGCGACGGCGTCGCTGATATTTCACGGTTCACCAGTATGGATTCACTGCGACGCTTCAGGCTTTGTGTCGTGAACCACTCATGCACCGGAAGCTCTCGGCAGACCCGCTACGTGCTCTCCACATGTGCAAGGCGTATGGTTTTCCTATGCCCGATTCCGTTTCACCCCACCTGCCTTCACGGCGTGCGGAGGTTGCCGGCGTCCTTTTCGCCGGCCCGAGATAGATCTGTACTTCCCCGAAGATTTCTCTCCATGTGGCTGCCGCCCGGAACCAAGCGGCACCCCAAGGGATCCGACTCCACACCGAATCATCTCCCCGCTCTGCCTCACCGACGGTCACGCAGCGGGAAGGACAGTTAGGCAGCACTTTCAATGCAGCACATTTCCGAGCAACAAATCCGCGCCTCCTTCATCAACGCCTCCCTCCGCGAACGCAAGTCACTTTCCCTGCCTCAGAGCTATGGCGAGCTCGATTGGGACAACCTCGACTTCCTTGGGTGGCGCGACGAGAAGCTTCCGCTTGTCGGTTACGTGATCACCATGCTGGACGGGGAACCTGTTGGCGTCATGTTCCGCAAGGCCAGCGGAAAGACCCGCAACAGACCGCAGTGTTCGTGGTGCGAGGACGTGAACCTTCCTAACGACGTGTCGTTCTTCAACGCGAGGCAGGCGGGGCCGGCAGGCCGAAACGGCGACAGCATCAGCACCCTGGTGTGCGAAAAGTTCGAATGTTCCCTCAACGTTCGGACTCCCCAACCCCTGCCCTATATCGGTTTCGACCGGGAGGCAGCCATGGCACACCGCATCCAGGTGCTACAGGACCATGTGAGGAACTTTTC
>JAUNVO010000051.1 GCA_030540695.1 Micrococcaceae bacterium
ACCAGTAACCTTCCGATTAACAGTCGGACGCTCTGCCAATTGAGCTACGGGGGAAGGCAACGAGAAATACTCTACACAAGGTTTCAGGAAAACGAAAATCGACGTTTTCCCGGGTAAAAACTACTCCTGGCGCAGTGACCGCCGTCGCAATTCCAGCTCTAAAAGCTCCCGGTTGATGCGCTGGAAACCCTCCGGGTCCCCAGCCGGATCCATGCGCTGCAACTCCCCCATCTTCTCCGCCTTCAAGTGCGTGATCTGAAGCTCGAAGAGCCTGTTGATGATGTCGTTGCAGTACCGCAACAGGGCATCGTTGGTGCTCGCCGGCAACGGGGTCACGGCGAGCTCGGATACGAACGAGCGCAATGGTTCCGGGACTTCCTGCCTGATCGCTTCGACCCACTGCGAGGGGGTGGCCCCTGACTGCCCTGCCGCCCGGACGGCATCGTGGACGGCCGCGTGGGCGGGCGCCATGAACCGGGCGTCGTAGAAAGCCTGCCACTGCTCCGCGGTCAGCTGTGCCGGTTGCTGCAGCACGACCTCCAGGGCTTCGCGCTCCATCCTGGACACGGGGTCCCGCGGGTCCGGGCGGGTGTACACCGGTGTTGCTGGCTGTTCCTGCGTGCCCTGGGATTGGTTCCCGTGGACCGGCTCGGCACTTTTGGGCATCCGGTTGCGTCGCACGGCGGCGCCCACCGCACGGTTGACGTCCTCCATGTCCATGCCCAGCCAGCCGGCAAGCTCGCGGGCATAGGCGGGACGGATGGCCGAATCGCGGATTCCCGCCACGATGGGGGCGCTGACGCGCAGCGCCTGCACCCTGCCCTCGACGGTGTTCAGGTTGAAGTTCTTCAACCCGGCCTTGATGGCGAACTCAAAGAGCGGGCGCTTGGCGTCGATGAGTTCGCGCACGGCCTCCGGGCCGCGCGTCTGGCGCAGGTCGCATGGGTCCGCACCGCTGGGTTCCACGGCGACATAGGTCTGGGCAATGAATTTCTGGTCTTCCTCGAAGGCGCGCAAGGCAGCCTTCTGCCCGGCGGCGTCGCCATCAAAGGTGAAGACCACTTCCCCGCCGGATCCATCGTCGCGCAGGAGCCGACGGGCGATCTTGATGTGGTCGGCACCGAAGGCGGTGCCGCAGGTGGCCACGGCGGTGCCGATGCCCGAGAGGTGGCAGGCCATCACATCGGTGTAGCCCTCGACCACGACCAGCTGCCGGGTCTTGGTGATCTCGCGCTTGGCAAGATCGACCCCGTAGAGGACCTGGGACTTCTTGTAGAGCTGGGTTTCGGGGGTATTGAGGTACTTGGGCCCCTGGTCATCCTCGTAGAGCTTGCGCGCACCGAACCCGATGGTCGCCCCGGAAAGGTCGCGGATCGGCCAGATCAACCGGCCGCGGAACCGGTCGTAGATCCCGCGGTTTCCCTCGGAAAAGATGCCGGTGAGTTTGAGCTCCTCGTCCTGGAACCCACGGCCGCGCAGGTGCTTGAGTGCGGCATCCCATCCCTGGGGTGCGTAGCCGACCCCGAATTGCGCCGCGGCTTCCTCATCGAAGCCGCGTTCGGAAAGAAACTTCTGGCCCTCCGCGGCCCCGGGGGTTGCCAGCTGTTCGCGGAAGAACTCCTCGGCGATCTTGTGCGCATCGAGCAGGCGCTGGCGACGGCCGATTTCCTCGCGGCGGGGACCGGTGCCGCCGTCCTCGTAATGCAGCTCCACCCCGACGCGGGCAGCGAGCTGCTCGACGGTCTCGGAGAAGGTGCCGTGGTTGATTTTCTGCAGGAAAGCGATCGCGTCACCGGATTCCCCGCAGCCGAAGCAGTGGAAGGAGCCGACCTGCGGGCGCACGTGAAAAGACGGTGAACGTTCGTCGTGGAAGGGGCACAGGCCCTTCCACGAACCGACGCCCGCACTGCGCAACGTCACATATCCATCGATGACTTCCTTGAGGTCCGTGCGGTTTCGGACTTCATCGATATCTTCACGCTTAATCAGGCCTGCCATGCCCTCCAGTCTAGTGACCGCGACCAAACGCAACGCACCGTGCCGGCACGGGCTGTGGATCCCGCGGTGCGGAGCTAGAAGAGACGCTCGTTGTAGCTTTTGCCCAGCACCAAGGTGGCGTGCCATTCGATGGCGGAGGCGTCGGTGAGCGAGGCCACTTGGTCGATCACGGTGCGCAGGCGGGCCGCGTCGTCACCGGCGTCGCGCCAGTCGGCGGCGAAGAGCGGTTCGAGGTATTTTTCCCCGGTGTCCCCAAGCAGTCCCACCAGCTCCGTGAGGGTGTCGCGTTGTCTGCGGTAGATGGGTTGGCGTTCCTCGCTGGTCATCACATACGCGGTGGCCAGGCCCTTCATCGCGGCGATCTCGTGCTCGGTGGATTCCGGGACGATGAGGGCCGCGTTGAAGCGGGTCAGGGCCCCGGGGCCGAACTGCCCGCGGGTGGCGTCGATGGCGGACTGGCAGAACCGTCCGATGAATTGGCTGGTCATGTCCTTCAGCGCGGCCATGGAACGACGTGACCCATCGGCGTGCGGCACCCATTCGCTGGTCGCCTCCAGCCGGCTGAACGCGGCATCGATGACGTCTTCCTGGACCTGGGGCAGGTACCACTGCTTGGTGAAGGCAATGACGCGGGCGCGCTGCTCGGGGTCCTTGATCCAGCGCAGCTGGAAGCGGGAGGCGTTCAACGCATCTTCAACATCGTGCACGGAGTAGGAAATGTCATCGGCCAGATCCATGACCTGGGCTTCGATGCAGGTTTGCCGTGCCTCGGCACCGGAGCCCGACCGCAGCCAGTCAAAGACCGGGGCGTCATCGGTGTACACACCGAACTTGGAAGTCTTCGTCCCGTTGCGTTCCGGGGCGTCCCGACGCAGCCAGGGGTACTTGCAGGCGGCGTCCAGCGATGCCCGGGTGAGATTCAGGCCGGCAGAGGCGCCGGTGTGCCTGAAGGTCTTGGTCTCGATCCGGGTGAGCAGGCGCAGGGTCTGGGCGTTTCCCTCGAAACCGCCGATGTCCCTGGCCAGCTCGTTCAGGGCGGTCTCCCCGTTGTGCCCGAACGGCGGGTGGCCCAGGTCGTGGGCGAGGCAGGCGGTGTCCACGACATCGGGGTCGCACCCCAAGGTGGCGCCGAGTTCGCGTCCCACCTGGGCCACTTCCAGGGAGTGGGTGAGCCGGGTGCGCACGAAGTCGTCGGAGGACGGGGCCACGACCTGGGTCTTGGCCCCGAGCCGGCGCAGCGCCGAGGAGTGAAGGACCCGGGCGCGGTCACGTTCAAACGCCGTGCGGTAGGCCTTCTTGGGTGGTTCGGGGGCCCAGCGTTCCTCATCGTGCTCGCTGTATCCGGGTATCTGGGTCATGTGGCTCCTTAACCGCCGGAAATATCTAGTTCGGCCGCGGCGATCATGGCCTTGTGCTTCTCGTCCATTTCGCGGGTGGCCAGCCACCCGTCGGGCAGGTGGGTCTTCTTCGGGGACCCGGCGCGTCCGCGCTGGCCCTCGGCGTCCTTGCCCGGGTAGGGCATGGACAGATCGAGCTGGTCGAGCAGTCCGCGCAGCACCTCGAGGCTGGGCACCTGGGCCAGGGCGGTGCGGATGTCGCCGCCGACCGGGTAGCCCTTGAAGTACCAGGCCATGTGCTTGCGGATGTCGCGCAACCCCTTGCCTTCGTCTTCGAAGTACTCGGTGAGCAGCTCCGCGTGCCGGTAGACGGTGTCCGCGACCTTGCCCAGGCCCGGGGTGAAGCGTGTGGCGGTGCCCTCGAAGGCGGCCTGCAGATCACCGAAGAGCCACGGGCGGCCCATGCAGCCACGACCCACGACGATGCCGTCGACACCGGTCTGCTGGACCATCGCCACCGCGTCCTCGGCGCTCCAGATATCCCCGTTGCCCAGCACCGGCATGTCCGGCAGGGCCTCGCGCAGGTTCGCGATGGCCGACCAGTCGGCCTTGCCGGAGTAGTACTGGCTGGCGGTGCGCCCGTGCAGGGCGACGGCCGCGACGCCGTGGTCGCGGGCGATCTTGCCCGATTCGATGTAGGTGAGGTGGTCCTCGTTGATGCCCTTGCGCATCTTGATGGTCAGGGGCACGTCCCCGCGGGCCGCCTCGGTGGTGGCCGCCTTGATGATGGAGGTGAACAGGTCGGTCTTCCAGGGAAGCGCCGCTCCCCCGCCCTTGCGGGTGACCTTGGGCACCGGGCAGCCGAAGTTCAGGTCGATGTGGTCCGCACGGTCCTCCTCGACGACCAGGCGCACCGCGGCACCGACGGTCTTGGGGTCCACGCCGTAGAGCTGGATGGAGCGCAGGGATTCGTCGGCATCGTGGGAAATGATGCGCATCGACTCGGTGTTGCGTTCCACCAGGGCGCGTGAGGTGACCATCTCGGTGACATACACCCCTCCCCCGTATTCGCGGCAGAGCCGCCGGAAGGCCTTGTTGGTGATGCCCGCCATCGGGGCCAGGATCACCGGGGTGTCGATGGTGTGCCTGCCCAGTTGCAACGGGGGCAGCTCAAGGCGTGCCGGCGCGTGGGCGGTTTCTTCGGGGGCGGGTGCGGTAAGGGTCACCCTGCCATTGTCTCAAACATTGACAAATCGTTCACCATGAGAACCATCACCGCGCTTTCACGCACAGGCCCACCGCCCCGGCGGCGTGCTTGTCGCGGGAGGATCCCGGGCGCAGCGGACCGGCACAGGCCCCCCGCGTCCGCGCCCGGGATCGACGTGGCCCTAGTGGTCTTGGCCGCCCTGGCCCAGCGCATCCAGGACCTTGCCCGGGTTCAACAGTCCCTCGGGATCGAAGACCGCCTTGATCTGTCGTTGGAGCAGAAGCTGCGTGTCGCCCAGTTCGTCACCCAGCCAGCGTTTTTTCAGCACCCCGATTCCGTGCTCACCGGTCAGGGTTCCGCCGAGCTGAAGTGCATGGGTGAACAGTTCGCCGGCGGCCTCCCAGATCTCCTCGGGCACCTCGTCGCCCTGGAAAACGAAGCTGGGGTGCAGGTTCCCGTCACCGGCGTGCGCGCTGGTGGGGATCATCAGGCCATATTTCGCTTCCACCTGCGCCACCTTGTCGAACATCGCCGTCATCGCATCGCGCGGGACGGCGACATCCTCGACCAACAGCGTTCCGGCGGCTTCCAGCGAGGGGAACACCTGGCGACGGACCTGGACCCATTGGTTGGCCGTTTCCTCATCGGTGGTGGTTTGCGCCTCCGCGCCGGCGGCGTGGATGATTTCCATCATGGCGGCGGCCTCCGCCTGGGCCGCGGCGCCGTCGCACTGGATCAGCAGGTACGCATTGCCCCGGGCCCGCAGATCCTGCCCTGTGTAGTTGCCCAGGAACTCCAGGGAACGCGCATCGAGCAGTTCCATCAGGGCCGGCTGCAGCCCGGCGGCGCTGATCTTCGCGGCGATCTGCGCGCCGGCGTCCACGCTGTGAAGGTAGGCGGCGATGGTCGACACGGTCCCGGCAACCAGCGGGCGCAGCTTCAGGGTCGCTTCCACGATGACGCCCAGGGTGCCCTCGGAACCGATCATCAACGCGCACAGGTCATAGCCGGTCACGCCCTTGACCGTGCGGTGGCCCACCGAGATCAGCCGCCCGTCGGCCAGGACCACCTTCAGGGCCAGGACCGCCTCCCGGGTGACCCCGTACTTGGCGCACAGCAACCCCCCGGCGTTCATGGCGATGTTCCCGCCGACGGTGGAGATGTCCTTGGAGGCCGGGTCCGGGGCCCACCACATGCCGTGTTCGGCCAGCGCCCGGTTCAGGTCCCCGTTGAATATCCCCGGTTGGACCACGGCCAGCTGGTTGGCGACCGAGACCTCCAGGATCTTCGTCATGTTCATGGTGGAGAGCACGATTTCCCCGCTCCCGGCGATGCCGCCGCCGGAGAGCCCCGTTCCGGCACCGCGGGAGACCACCGGGGTGGAGGTGGCGGTGGCCAGTCGGCAGACGGTCTGGACGTCCTCGATGCTGCGGGCCTCGACCACCGCCAGCGGCCGGCCGGAGGAAAGGTGCCCGGAGCGATCGGTGCGGCATGCCTCCAGCGATGCGGCATCGGTCCGCACGATGCCGGGCAGCGCGCGGGTGAGTTCTTCGACGATGTCCATCTGGGTGTTGTTCCTTAGGTGTTGGATGCGGTTGGCTGCGCCGGGCGCGGCGCAGCGCTGTTCTGCCGGTTCAGCAGTTCGGGGCCCAGTGCGCGCAGCTCGTGAACCGAGCGCACACCGAGCAGTTGCAGTGTACGGGTGAATTCGGCGCCAAGCATCCGGATCAGGTGCCCGACGCCCTCTTCTCCCCCGGTCGCCAGCGCCCAAAGGTAGGGCCGGCCCACGAAGGCCGCGTCTGCGCCCAGCGCGATGGCGGTGGCGATGTCCGCCCCGTGGCGTATCCCCGAGTCCACGAAGAGCCCGAATTGATCCCCGACGGCGGCGCGCACCGGGGCGATCATATCCACCGGGGCAAGCGTGCGGTCGAGCTGGCGGCCGCCGTGGTTGGAGAGGTGGACCCCGTCGATGCCCAGGCTTTGGGCGTGTTGGGCGTCGTGCGGCCCCAGCGGGCCCTTGAGCACCATCGGGCCCTCCCAGATCTCCCGGATCCGGGCCAGATCCTCCCAGCCGACCGAGGGGTCGAACTGCTCGGAGATCCCCGCGATGGTGCTTGCGGCGCCGGCGCCGGAGGAGGGCACATTGGCGAACTCGAGTTTCTCACCGCGCAGCATGCCCATCCAGTAGGCGGGTTTCGAGCCGATGTCCAGCAGGCTGCCCAGGGTCAGGGCGGGGGGAATGGTCAGCCCGTTGCGCCGGTCCCGGATCCGGTTTCCGGACACCGCGGTGTCCACCGCGACCTCCAGGACCCGGTACCCGCTTGACTGGGCGCGACGGACCATCGAGTGGGCCAGGTCCCGGTCCTTCCACACATAGAGCTGGAACCATGAATCCGCCCCGTCTCCGGTGTCCCGTGCCAGGTCCTCGATCGAGGTGCTGGCCATGGTGGAGAGGACGTAGGGTATCCGCTGCGCGCGCGCCGCCCGCCCCACGGCGGGTTCCCCCGCGGGATGCATCATCCGGGTGTACCCGGTGGGAGCCAGTCCCAGCGGGAGCGCCGCGGGCCGAGAGAAGAACATGCCGGTGGTGTCCGGATTCGCGACGTCCCGCATGAGCCTGGGGCTGTAGCGGTAGGCGGAGAAGGCCGCTGCGTTGGCGGCCAGGGACAGCTCCTGGTCCGCACCGCCGTCGACGTAGTCAAACACCGAGCGGGGAAGCCGTTTTCCGGCGGCGGCGCGCAAATCCGCGACCGTGTAACAGGATTGAAGCCGGCGTTGGGTGGGCGTTCCGTGCGGCAGCCGGGGGGCCACCAGTGCCAGGGCGTCACCGAGCTTCATGCCGAAACCACCGTTGCCGGTCGCCGGCGCGGGGTGCTTGTCTGGTTCATGGTGTTCACTGCCCGTTCGCTGGGTCGTTCGTGGGTGGGGTGCAGGCGCAGGTGGGGTGCTAGGACCGGTGCCCGAGGACGTCGCTGGCCCTCGACGCCGCCTGCATGACACCGTCGATGACCAACCGGTCATCGAGCGCGGATCCCACCAGGTAGCTGACCCCGATGGAGCCCGGGGGCCCGGAGGGGTAGGTGACCGGTGCGGCAACGCAGCGCACGCCCTGGGCGGTGTCACCGTCGTCGGCGCTGTATCCGCGTTCGCGGACCGCGGCGAGTTCGCGGTGCAGCTTTTCCATGGCGCCGCGTCCCTCCTTCCTGCCCGCGATGGCGGCAAGGAATCCGGCGGCTCGGGCCTCGGGCAGCGAGGCCAGGGCCGCCTTGCCCACCGCCGTGGTGTGCGCCGGCAGCCTGGCGCCCACGGAGCTGGCCAGTTTCAGTCCCAGTCCGGGCGGGTCCTCCTTGCACAGGTAGACCGCGTCCGCCCCGTCCAGGATGGCGTAGTGGGAGGTGATTCCCAGCGCGCGTGTCAGTTCGACCAGCTGCGGGATCACCACCTCGACGGCGTTGGTGGAGCGCAGGTGGGAGGCGCCAACCTCGAATGCCTTGAGCCCCACGGTGTAGCCCTGGTACTCGTCCACGTCCAGGAAACCGCGGCCGGCCAGGGACTTGAGGATGGAGTGGGCCGTGCTTTTGGGGATCTCAAGATCTTCCGAGAGGGCGGTGAGCGTCATGGGACGCCCCGCCCCGGACAGCAACTCCAGTATCCGCATGGCCCGTACAACCGATGTGCTCATGGCTGCCTCCTGTTTTCCCTTTTAAAGGACCGCGCTGAGGAACGCCTTGGTGCGTTCTTCACGGGGACTTCCGAGCACTTGCTCCGGAAGACCCGATTCAAGGACGCGGCCCTGATCAATGAAGACTATTCCGTCGGCCACCTCGCGGGCAAAACCCATCTCGTGGGTCACCACCACCATGGTCATCCCCGATCTGGCGAGGTCCTTCATCACATCGAGGACCTCCCCGACCAATTCCGGGTCCAGCGCCGAGGTCGGCTCGTCGAAGAGCATGAGCTTGGGCTCCATCGCCAGTGCCCGGGCGATGGCCACGCGTTGCTGCTGCCCGCCGGACATCGAGCGCGGGTAGGCATGGGCGCGGTGGCCCAGCCCGACGCGTTCGAGCAATGCCAGGCCCTGCTTGATCGCGGCCTTCTTTCCCACGCCCTTGACCTGGATCGGGCCCTCGATCACGTTTTCCAGGGCCGTCATGTGGGCGAACAGGTTAAAGTGCTGGAACACCATGCCGATGTTCGAGCGCTCGGCGCAGACCGCCCGGTCGGGCAGCTCGTAGAGTTTTTCCCCGACCTCGCGGTAGCCCACCAGGGACCCGTTGACGATCAGGCGTCCCCCATCGATCTTCTCCAGGTGGTTGATGCAGCGCAGGAACGTGGACTTGCCCGAGCCCGAGGGCCCGATGATGCACAGCACCTCCCCGCGGGAGACCTGCAAATCGATGCCGTTGAGGATGTGCAGGTCCCCGAAGGACTTGGTGACCTGTTCGGCACGGACGATGACGTCGGTGCTCATGATGCCCTCCTGAGTGATAGGTTGCGGCGCAGCCGCTGGATGAATCCCATCCGTGCCCCGGGTACCCCGCGGCTCAACCGGTCTTCGAGCAGCTGCTGGAAGAAGCTGAAGATCGTGGTCAGGGCGATGTACCAGATGGCTGCGGTGAACAGCAGCTCGATGACCTTGAAGTTCGCGGTGTAGATCTTGTTCGCCGAGTGCAGCAGTTCGCTGTAGGAAATGGTGTAGGCCAGCGAGGTGAACTTCAGGCACGAGATGAACTCGTTGCCCAGCGGCGGGACGATGACCCGCATCGCCTGGGGAAGCACGATCCGGCGCATCGTCTTGGCGCGTGACATCCCGATCGCCGAGGCCGCCTCGCGTTGGCCGTGGTCCACCGCGAGGATGCCGCCGCGCACGATCTCCGAGATGTAGGCCCCCTCGTTGATGCCCAACCCAAGCAGGGCGGCGACGAACGGGGTCATCAGGGTGTTCATCGGGATCGAGACCAGCCCGGGGATGGTGAAGTACTCGAAGATGATCGAGAGGTTGAACCAGATCAGCAGCTGCACCAGCAGCGGGGTGCCGCGGAAGAGCCAGATGTATCCCCCGGCCACCCAGCGCAGCACCGGGTTCGGCGACTGGCGCATGACGGCCGCCAGGACACCCAGGATCATGCCCAGGGTCATGGAGGCGACCAGCAACACCAGGGTGTTGCGCACCCCGATCAGGATCCCGGGGTTGGTCAGGTATTTGATGACCACGTCGTAGTTGATGTCGGCGGCCAGGAAGGCCTTGGCGACGAATCCCAACACGACAAGGACCAAGGCGGCGGTGACCCAACGCCATGGATAGCGCAGCGGAACGACCGTGTACTTCCTGGCCACCTCCGCCGGCAACGGCCTCGCCTGCTCCGTTTCGGCTTCATTCTCAAGCACGTTGTGCCCCGTTTCCTTCTTCTCTTCCGGCGGTCTGATCGTCATGGGTTACGGTTCGATGCCTGCGGTCACCGGGTTCACCACGGAGGTCTTGATACCGATCGCGTCCAGATCCCATTTGTTGAGGATCTTGTCGTAGGAGCCGTCGTCGATGATCGCCTGCCAGCCCTGGCGCAGTGCGTCGCGCAGCTGTTCCTGCTCCTTGCTGATAACCATCGAGAAGAAGCGCTTCTCGACCTGGAAGTCCGGGACAACCTCGAGGGAGCCTTCGGAGTTCTTCGCGAAGTAGGCGGCCGTCGGGTAGTTCTCCAGCATTGCCACCGCACGGCCCTGCTTCACGGCCAGCTGTTCCTGGGAGTTGCCGTCAAAGGTCAGCACCTCGATGGGCTTCAGGCCATCGGAGACACACACCTTGGAACGCTCCTCCAGGTACTGCGGCTGGATCCCGCCGCGGACCGCGGCAATGGCCTTGCCGCACAGGTCATCCTCCGTGGCGATTCCCGTGTCGGCCCCGGCCTTGGACACCAGGCCCTGGGAGGACTGCAGGTAGGAGACCATGTCGAAGCTGTCTTCACGTTCCTTGGTGTCGTTGGTGGCACCGAAGATCACGTCGTAACGCTTGGTGGTCAAGGCCGGCAACAGGGTGTCGAAGCTTGCGTTGTTCCAGGTGAACGGAACCCCGAGCTGCTTTTCCAGTTCCTTGGACAAATCGACTTCGAACCCTGCCAGGTCACCATTTTCCTCGTAGAACTCGAAGGGCGGGTAGTCGATGGCGGACCCGATCTGGATGGTCCCGGCCTTCTGGATTGCTTCCGGGAGCTGGGAATACAGCGGGGCGGAGTCATCCACGGTCGCCGCCTTGGCCGGTTCGGCAGGGGCATCGGATGCGGAACATCCGGCAAGCAGCAGGCCTGCAACCAAGGGGAGGGCGAACAGTGCTTTCTTGCGGGAATTTTTCGGGATGGTACGCATTTTTTGTCCTCTGGTCGGAGCGAAAAAGTCTGGAAACTATTCGTATATGCGAACGGTGTACCGTATGTCGAATTACACTAGGTGTGTCCCAGCTCACTGTCAATGGCTTGTTTCCTATAAGTCCGGCCGTCGTCACAGACCCGGGATCGGCTGTTGACAGTGGCCCGCACAGCTTCTACCGTGTTCACATACATGCACTTCATTCGCATATGTGAATCTGAGATGGCCAACAGGACCCTCCTTCCCCCCATCCCCGAGGCACGCCGACGAGACCCAATCCCGCAGCCGAAGGAGCACCAAGCATGACCATCGCACCCCGCCCCTGGGTGAACGACATCCAGGCCTACCGGCCCGGAACCGCGTCCGCTTCCGAGGATGGCTCCATGGCCTCAAACGAGTCCCCGCTGGGGGCCAGCCCCCGGCTGGGCACCGCGCTGGCCGAGGCGGTATCCCGCTTGCACCGCTATCCCGATCCATTGGCCAGGGAGCTGTGCGCCAAGCTGGCTTCGCTGCACGGGGTGCACCCCGACCAGATCCTCGTGGGCAACGGATCCGACGAACTGATCTTCCTGCTGTCCACCGCGTTCCTGGCCCAAGGCGGGCACGCCGTGTGCGCCGAGCCGGCCTACCAGATCGACGCCATCAGCGCGGCGTCGGTCAACGCCCGGGTCACCCGTGTACCGCTCACCGCTTGGACACACGACCTGGACGCCATGTCCCGTGTTCGGGCCGACATCGCCTACGTGGTGAATCCGCACAATCCCACCGGAACAATCAGGTCCCTGGCCGAAATCAAGGCCTACTCCGAGTCTGGTGCTGCCGGGTTGGTCGTCGTGGACGAGGCCTACATCGATTTCACCGAGGACCCCGGGGCCATGACCGCGATCCCCCTGATCGACTCCGGCCGAGTCGCGGTGCTGCGGACCTTCTCCAAGATCCACGGCCTGGCCGGGCTGCGGATCGGCTACCTGGTGGCCGGGCGGGACGTCATCGGCGCACTGCGCAAGGTCCGGGCGCCGTTCTCCGTGGGAACGCTTGCCCAGGCCGCGGCGCTCAATGCCCTGGAGGACACCGGGCACCGCGATGCCGTACGCGAACACACACTGCGGGTCCGTTCCGAATTGACCTCGTTGCTGGCCGTCCACGGCCTCCATGCCGTGGAGTCCCATGCGAACTTCGTGCTGGTCCCCGTTCCCGACGAGGCCGGGTTCGTCGCAGCCGTGGCGGCGCACGGGGTATCGGTCCGCCCGGGCTCCGCCCTGGGGGCACCGGGGACGGTGCGCATTTCCGTACCCACCGAGGCCGGACTGGCCCTGCTGGCCGGGGCCCTGCACCATGTCCTTCCCGTGAACCACCTTGAAACCAGCGACCACCGCTAAAGGAGCAGAACCCATGTACGTCCGCAATGCCTGGTATGTCATCGCCCTGTCCGAGGAAGTCACCCGCGAACCACTCAAGCGCACCGCGTTGGGTGAGGAGATGGTCCTCTTCCGCAAAAAGGACGGCTCGATCGCCGTCCTGGACGACCGTTGCGCGCACCGCGCCTATCCCCTCTCCGAAGGCAGGATCATCGGGGACAACATCCAGTGTGGCTACCACGGCTTTGAATACAACTGCGCCGGGGTCTGTGTCCGGGTCCCCGCCCAGGCCCGCATTCCCGAACGCGCCGTGGTCAAGTCCTACCCAACCGTTGAATCCCACCGCTGGGTTTGGGTCTGGATGGGGGATCCGGCGTTGGCCGAAGCCACCGAGGTGCCAGACACCCACTGGATGACCGACCCGGCGTGGGACCGGGTCACCCACGAGCGTGTCTTTGCATGCAGCGCCGACCTGATCCACGACAACCTCCTGGATTTGACCCACGAGGGCTTCCTGCACGAGTCGACCATCGGCGACGAGGCCGTGTACGAAAACGGGGTGACCGTCGAGGTCGACGGAAACACCGTCTCGGTGGATCGCTGGATGCCCGAATGCCACCCTTCCCCGCTCTTTGAGAAGGCCACCGGCATGACCTTGGTGGACCGCTGGCACACCACGGTCTTCCAATTGCCCTCGCTGCACGTGATCCATGCCGGGGTCGTGGAGGTCGGAGGCAAACGCGAGGACGGGAACCTGTTGCGCGTGCTCAACGCGATCACGCCCATCACCGAAAACACCGCGTGGTACTTTTACGCATTCTGCCGCGACTTCGCTGTCGGGGACACCGGCCTGAACGAGCTGCTCACCGAAAGCCTGGGCGGGGTGCTGACCGAGGATTCCGACGCGTTGGCCCTGCAGCAGATCAGGATGGAATCCCGTCCGGCGAACCTGCCCGACGTGTTGATTGCCCAGGACGCCGGTGTGGCCAAGGCCCGGCGGATGATGAAGCAAATGCTCGCCGCCGAGGCGAAGGCCGCCGCACCCCAAAAGGTCGCGGCACCATGAGGCTGCTGCTGCGCGCGAACGCGCACCGCATGGAACCCGGCGAGGGAACCGAGGTCGCCGCGTCCCCGGATACCCACGGCCGCGAACGCTGGCAGTGGGACGTGCGGCTGGTCCCGGACACCGGATCGCAGGCGCCGGACCCCGCTGGGGTCCTGGTGGCAAGCGGCGGACTTCGTCTTGGTTATGGCCAGACGCTGCGGGTCGTGGCCCGCAGCGCACCCAAGGCGGCAGTGCCCTCGGTGGAAATCCACCAGGTCGGTGCGCCTACGCAGCTCACCCGCGAACTACAGGAAGTCATGGTGCTGATTTCCGGCGGCACCGGATTGCTCGTCGAGGGTCGCCACCACCTGGGCCCGCTCGATGCGTTGATCCTGGAGGGCGATGACCCGTTCGCGGTCCCGCTGGAGGCCGAGGGTGCCGAAGGCACTCCGCTGGCCGTGATCCGGCTGAAGGGCCTTGCCGCCTTGGGCTGGGTTCCCTAGTCGCGCACCGCAGCATTTGCCGGGCTGGATCGGCGGTGGGCGCTTTCGGTGCCCGCCGCGGATCCAACCGTTTCCCATCGGCCAAGGACATCCACCGGGCCGCGACGACGATGGGCACGGCCCGGCACTAGTGGCTTTGGCGCACCCGCGGACCGGGCTCAGGTTCTTCCCCGAGCGCCACCGCCACCGCAAGCCGTCGGGCTGCGGAGAGTTCGAGCACCGCGGCCAGGGCCAAGACCACCATGAGCAGAGCCAGGATGCTGAACAAGATCGCGCAGATGACCACATAGACCCCGCTGAGCATGGTGTCGTGGTAGAAGTGCTCCACGCTTGCACCATCCATGCGCTCGTCCCCCGCCAACGTGAGCATCGCGCCTCCGCTCATGGCTGCCACGGAGGCCAGCGTGGCCAGGAGCCCGGCACCGGACAGGCCGGTGACCAACTTGGCCTTCAGCACCCTGGCCATGTCGTCCACTCCAAGCAGTCCGCGTTCGGCGCTCCGTGGTGACCGCGCCAGTGTTCGCAGCAACAGCAAGGACAGCACGAGCAGCATCAAGGATGCCAGCACCACCGGAACCCCGTAATACCACCCGGGGAAGCTTTCCGCCTCGAGCACCGGCGTCAAGGGAGGAACCCTGCCCACGGAAGGGTCGGAGACGGAAACATGGCGTTCCACCGTGAGCACCGCGTACCTGCCAAATTCGTTCCGACTGGAGAACAGGCCGGTCACCACCAGCCAGCTGAGCAGAACCAGGGCGGTGATCGACGGAATGGCCAGCGCCCAGCGCGGCCCGAAGCTGAAGATGCCGCGTGGGCGCAGACCGGCGGATATCACTGCCGTCCGGTTCCGCTTCGGGCTCCGGTGACGTGAGAGGATCCATGCCAGCACCGCGAGTGCCACCAGCGCCGCGAGCACCGGAGCCAGCATGGCCAGCAGCATCGGCGCCGCATCGTTATATATCACCGTCGGTGGCTGGATGAGCCCTTCAAGGCACTTTGCGGTTGCGGCATCGGTAGTGGCCATTTCCGAAGTTGAGAGCATCTCGCAGGCCTGGTAATCATGGTCGTACTGATTGTTGGCCTCTTCCAAGGGAGCCAGTGCCGCGTCAACAACACGCCTGTGCCAGAAAACCCCCGCCATGCGCAGCAGCAAGTATGTACCGATCCCGGCGGCCAGTGCCCAGCCCCCGGCGCCGCCCCAGCCCGAGAGCAACGTTGCCGCGGATCGGCGGGAAGGCCCATCGAGCCGGGCTGCCTCTGTGCGCAGCTGGCCTCGGGTCCGCGGAAGGGAGCGCACGAGCACCCACACAAGTGCCGCCAAGAGGGTCGATGCCGCGATAAGTCCAAGAATCGTGCTGGTCAAGATTTCCATCGTTCAATCCACCTTGTGCCAAGGTCCGTGTGGACCCGCGATCCGCTGCCGTCGAATGTGTCTCGACAGGCCTTCCGCCACCTGGCGTGCGGACGCTGGCAGGTGGTGACGGAGAATCAAGGAAAAATGAGGGAGCCGGCGCTGCGGGCCTGCTCGGGGAGAGGTTTACCTGCGCCACCGGTTCCCGGGGAGCCGGGGCAGGTTCGACCACGTTTCCGTCTCGTTCCGGCGAAGCAGCCTTGGCGTTCCGCCTCACCCCCTTTCACCATGGTAACTAAATCGTTTGTACCATTGTCACCATGAAAGCAGTGGGGCTCCCTTGTGTCAATAGATTGGCACAAGATTATTCACCCCGCCAATGACACCACCCAACTGCCACTCCCCTCCGCGGGTCGCGGCCCCTCTCCACCCCGGGGCACCACGCATGGGCTCGAGCCAGGGCCCGGAACTGAAAACTCGGCCGACAAGTGCCATCACGGCCATCAATCGAGGCCGCGGGCCCAATAACAGGCCTCCCCCGAAGGATGCATTGGGCTACGCGATGCATGAATCGTTGGCCATGGACCCCCAGGGGGTCAGGGAACCGGCACAGGTGCACACAGCAACAAAACCGACCCCGCAACGAACGCGACAGTTGCCGCAAACGACGTCCCCCCCGTTACTGTTTTAGCACCCCCACTCCCGACCCTCATGGGCAAGGATGGGGATGCTGGCCTGTCGGCCCCGGCATGGCTCTTCCCCCCAGTTAATTCCAATGATCTCTAATGATCTTGGCGGGTCTGGTACCTGCTGGCAGGATGATGCCAACCACCAAGGTGTGACACGCTCATGATCTGGCCGTGGATTACCCACGTGCCTTGCCCCGGACCTGTCCATCTTGGTGGAATGGCATCAGCCTGGCCCCTTGCCGTGGCTTGATAAAAGGTTGACCACACCAGCAATGGTGCGTGTCTCATTAGAGATCTGCCGGACAAGACTCCAACGCCAGACCGATGCCACCACCAACGGCATCTTGTCTGGAAAGAAGGATCACCGTCATGACCATCGTGGCAGAAAAATACAACTACGTCATCGGCATCGACACCCACTCACGCACCCACACCTACGCGATCATCAACACCATCACCGGAGCCCGGACCGGCTGCGAATCCTTCCCCGTCACCAAGCCAGGAATGAACCGTGCCGTCGCTTGGATCCACCGGAACACCACCGGGGACATCCTGGCAGCCATCGAGGGAACCAACTCCTACGGCTCCTCCATCCGACGCGCGCTCGTCGTTGATGGGATCCGGGTGGTCGAGGTGAAGCCTCCGAAGACGAAGACTCGGCGAGGTGTCGGAAAATCCGACCCGATTGACGCAACTGCTGCCGCAACAAGCATCCTGGGACAAGAAACCGAGGTGCTGCTTCACCCCCGCGGCGACGGGGAACGGGCGGCCATCAGCGTGCTTCTGGCGGCTCGACGCCGCGTCGATCACCAGCGCACGGCGAACCGCAATGCCCTGAACGCCTTGGTGCGGCAAATCGATGTGGGCATCGATGCCCGCCACGCGTTGACCGATGCCCAAATTGCCAAATAGCTTCAGCGGGTACCGCTGTTCTGACGACTTGGTACGAAGCCATCT
>JAUNVO010000052.1 GCA_030540695.1 Micrococcaceae bacterium
GAGTTAAGACGGGGGAAGGGGCTGCCACAACCGAGTAATCGTTGTGGCAGCCCCTTCCCTTTGTAGCTCAGGTATGTCCGAAGCTACTTCGCTGCGACAGGCTCTTCAAAGATTTGACCGATTGGGCTCTGCTTCTCGGCCTGGAATTCATCCTCGGCACGCCCGTAGGCCCAGTAGGCTGACAAAGACATAGCCTTGCGATCAACCCCACGTTCTCCGTGCAGGTAAGCGCGCAGCGACTTCATGGTCTCTCTCTCGCCATGGGCAAAGACCTGGACGGTGCCCTCTGGCCATGGGGCCTCGCGCACCACTGCCTCGAGCCGGGTGTTCTCGGGGGTGAAATAGCCGCCACGGTGCAGCCAGTGCACGGCGATACCGGCGGGAGCGTCGAGCTCGACTTCGCTTTCCGGCCCGGGCACCTCCAAGTAGATATCGCCCATCATCTCCGGGGTCATGTCTTCGACCGCTGCACTGATCGCGGGCAGCGCCGTCTCGTCGCCGACCAACAGGTGCCTGTCGAACTCCGGGTTTGGCGTATACAGCCCGCCGGGGCTGGTGAAACAGATCTGGTCCCCGACCTTCGCGTTTTGCGCCCAAGGCCCGGCCAGCCCTTGGTCGCCGTGGATGACGAAGTCGATCTGCAAGGTTTCCGCCTCGAGGTCGACGTGGCGCAGGGTGTAGGTGCGTCGCACCGGGAAGTCCTCCGGGGGCAGCTGCTCCCGCAGGGCATCAAGGTCGTACGGCGGAACCAGCCCAAGCTCGGGTTTCGTGAAAAGGATCTTGACGTAGCGGTCGGAAACGGCCTTGTCTTGGAAATTCACGAATCCGGGGCCACCGAAGGTCAGCCGCATCATGTGCGGGTTCAGTCGTTCACTGGCCAAAACCTCGAGGACCACCTGGGGGCGAACCGGACGTGCTGGGCGCTGCGTGCTCACTAATTACCACTTTCTCGGATTAGGGAAGATAACCCTATCCTAATCGAAGAAGGTGCGGCGTAGCCAATATCTGCCTGCGACCGTCTCGCAACAGGGCCACGAACAGTAGGCGCCCAGCTTCAAGAGCAGGCAAAACGTCGCTCTTGTATTTATACCCCTAGGGGTATAATAATGGGGATAGCAACGACGACCCGTAGGGCACATTAGTCCAACGAGGCCGCCGCGAAGCCGCAAGGCAAGCGCATCGGGCCTCGTCACGCGCCGGCCGCTCAGTGCCTCCCCAGAACCGACCCAGCCACTCCGCTCCGGACGAGCCCATACAGAAAAGAGCCATCACATGGAAATCACGACCAAAAAGCTCGCCGAACAACTCAAGACCGATGATGCCGCGCAAGTCCTGGACGTCCGCGAATTGGACGAAATCCGCGAAGGGATGGTTCCCGGTGCCATGCACATAGCTTTGGGGGAACTCTCCGACCGGCTGGATCAGCTGGACAAAACGCGTCCCGTGTTCGCGGTCTGCCGCAGCGGACGTCGCAGCGCCTTGGCCGCAGATCAACTAACGAAAGCCGGGTTCACCGCTTACAACGTGACCGGCGGGATGCTTGACTGGGCCGATGCGGGCCTGCCCATGGATTAAGGCGCAGCACAACGGACACCCCCCACACAGTGGGCGGTGTCCGTTGTCGTCGGCAACCGGGATCTACAAAGCGGCAGGCTGGTGATCCCGCCCGCGCATCCGTACCGCGACAACCAATCCGGAAACGGCAGTGAGCACAGCGACGGCCACGACCGCAAGAGGTACACCGTAGGCGTCAGCCAAGACTCCGGAAAGCAGTGCCCCAACGGCGAATCCGCCATCACGCCAAAGCCGGTAGACCCCGACCGAGCGCGCACGCCAGGAGGGATGGGCCACATCACCGATGGCGGCCAACAACGTCGGGTAGACCATGGCGGTCCCCAGGCCGAGCAGCACCATGGCAGCCACCCAGGTTCCGAAAGCGCTACCGTTGGCGACCATCAACAGGCCGAGTGCCTGGACCATCATCCCGCCCACGATCAGTGGCTTGCGCCCCATCCGGTCGGAGAGGCCTCCGGTGACCAGCTGGCCCGCACCCCAGACTGCCGGGTAAAGAGCAGCCAGAATGGCGATCCCCTCAATGCCCACACCTGCCTGCGCAAAGAGAACCGGGAAGAGCCCCCATGCCAAGCCATCGTTGAGGTTATTGACCATTCCGGCCTGGCTGACCGACGAGAGCGATTTGTCCCGGAAGCTGGTCAAGATGAACACTTCGCGGCTTCCAAGGGCACCGTGTGTACCCGCGTGAACAGAAACGTGGTTGGCGGCCTCGGCCACCGCATGGCCTTTCGTTTCCTTCACCGCAAGAACCGAAAGACCCAGTCCCACGGCGATAAAGGCGGCACCTAGCAAAAACGGGCCGGGGCGCAGCCCATAGGTGGAGGCGATGTAGCCGGTGGCCAGAGCCGTTGCCGCAACACCCAGGTATCCAGCTGCCTCGTTCAGCCCCATGGCCAGGCCTCGGCGCGAAGGCCCCACGAGGTCCATCTTCATCATCACGGTGGTGGACCAGGTCAAGCCCTGGCTCATACCCAGAATCACGTTCGCTCCGACGATCCAGCCCCACGAGGGGCCGAAGATCAGCAGCAGCGGGACCGGAAGGGCGATGATCCAGCCGGCAACAAGGACGGGTTTACGTCCATACCGGTCTGAAAGCGTTCCCGCGAAGTAGTTCATCCCGGCCTTCGCCAAGCCGAACGCCAGGATGTAGGTCAGCGCCGAAGTATAGAGATCAAGGTGGAAAACTTCATCGGCAAGCAGCGGCAATACGGTGCGTTCTTGACCGAGCGTGCCACCAACAAGGGCGTTGATCGCCACAAGCAAGAGGAACTGCGCCAGGTTCTGCCGCAGCCCAAGGGAGATCACCTCAGCCCTTCCGGAAAAACGTGGCAAGGAATTCTCTCTGGGGCTCATCGCTCTGCTCCAAGTCTCGGGGATTCACCACCGCGGCGGTCAAGTAGGGGAAATTTGCCGGCACCTTGCTCCCGCCGCGGGTTTGATGCAAGGCGCACCAAACCTCGGATGCAATCGCTCAAACCGCAGGCAAATCCCTCTTGCCCTTGCCCACGGAGGGTGCATCGACGCCCACTGCATGACATGGATTGAACTCCTGCACTTCGCCGCCGGATCCCCGGATAACCCCACGGCCTTCATCCGCCGTGGTACTGATCTGCCGCAGGGAACCAGACCTTCATCTGCCATTAGATAGTACCACAATACCCCTAGGGGTATTATTCGAGACGTTCCGCAGAGACCGGAGGCGAAGGCATGGGTGCCAACTCTGGCCATCACGGGTCAAGGTGGATAAGATCCTGCAAAAAGACCCAGTTGCTCCACAATGAATTCCCGGACACAGACGTTACCCATCGAAACATCACTCAATCCCCGCCGTATCACTGTTTGCGGCCTACGCCGGAGTGGCACTAAAACATCACAGGAGCACCCATGAGCTACACGCATTCGATCACCGTCAAGCTGGCATGGGCAGATGCCGTGCAAAGAACCCGCGAGGCCTTGGCTGGCCAGGGATTCGGAATCCTGTCCGAAATCGACGTCCGGTCCACTTTCGAGGAAAAGCTGGGGCCCGACGCCGCAGATGCTGTGGGTGATTACGTGATCCTGGGTGCCTGCAACCCCGGCTTGGCCAGCCGCGCACTGGCCGGGGAGCCGACCTTGGGCGCGCTGCTGCCCTGCAACGTGGTGGTCCGCCGGGCCCTTGATGCTTCCGAAACCACCATCGACGTCATCGATCCCCAAACCATGGTCCAGCTCAGCGACAGCGCGGCAGTGCGCGAGGTCGCGGACGATGCCGAGGCCCGACTCCAAAAGGCCCTGGCCCTCTTGGGCGCCGCGGGCACTTCGAGCGACTGAGCGCTCCCCACCACTACTCCAGCCTCCGGTCCTGCCAGCTTCGCAGCCTCCAGTTGGAGCCAGCCACGGTCTCAAGGGTCACCACTCCGGTGTTGGCCAGTGGCAGTGGCGAGAGCAAGGTGGAATCGAAGTTGGTGCTCCGGGTGGCAAGCCAGGTCACCAGCATCGCGGCGTGGCTGACCACCACCAGCTTGCCCGCACCTTCCTCCCGGGCGCCTTCGATGACCGCATCAAAGCGTTCCAGCGCGCTGCGCCCGTCCTCCCCGCCCGGGATCTTGGCGCCCAGGTCCCCCGAAAGCCACCGCACGAACACATCGCGGTAGGCCAGGTGGGCGTCGGGGTCGTTGCGCATTTCCAGCTCGCCGGCGGAGATCTCGCCCAGCCCGGCATGCTCGGCCACGACCAGCCCCCTGGAACGGGCCAGCGGCGCCGCCGTCATCTTGGCACGCAGCAAGGTTGAGGAATACACCGCCTCGACGTCATCGCCCTCGGTGCCCAACCGTTCCACCAGCGCTTCGGCCTGGGCCAGCCCTGTTTCATCCAGCGGCGCCCCCGGGGCTGCCGTGTCCAGCGCCTGGGCAAGGTTCGAGGCGGTCTGGCCGTGGCGGATCAAGATCAGTTTCATGCCTTCAGCCTAAATCGTCGTGGGGGTTTTGCTAGGATGAAACCAGCTTCACGAGATGCGCACCATTCCAGGGCTCCGACCCGGGACGCACACCAACCCCATGCTTCACGGGTGGTTCGGATGACGAAGCGGTCCTTGGCAGCAACCGCTGCCTGGGGACAAGAGCACACGAAAGGCGCCATCCATTGCGCAACCAGCCGCTGACGGCCGAACCCTGCATGTCCTACCACCCCGGCCACCACACCCACCCCGGTGCACTCAGGAGACTCATGCTTAGGCCTACCCTCTGGGCCCCGGCCGACATCGAAATCATGAGGACCGTCAACCTCGAGCTCTCGCTGCATATCTTTGCGGCGGGTGCTCACCACCGCATCCATACCCACGACATCGGCACCGTCGATCGGCTCTTGCGCCTTGCACCGAAGCCTGGGCCCGGTGCCTCGGTGGGCCGCGTTAATTTCCTCAACGGCTCGATCGCGGTGCCGGCGGATCCGTCAATGGGCGCGGGCCTGCGCTATTTTTCGTTCACCACCGAGCCTTTGTCCCCCTGCACCTTCAAACGGGACGAGTCGCTGGCCCGGGACTTCGAGGCGTTGACCGCCAACCTGCAGCTGTCCTAACGGAAGATCGGGTCGGCGGCGTAGCGCGCCAGGGCTTCCTTGTTCGCGGCATCCAGGCGCAGCAAGCGCTGCGTGCCGACGGAGAAGAACGCCAGCGTGGTGGCTGCTCGCACGCACACACCGCCGTCGACCGGATCGTGAAACTCGTAGCAGATATCAAAACTTGCGGCCTTGATGGTGCTGATCCACAAATCCACGTGGGCCGGGACATTACGGTAATCCAACGGCTTCAGGTATCGCACCCGGTGCTCCACCACCAGTATCTGCGTGTTTTCGGGAACCGTGGAAAACAGGTCGACCAGCGGTTCGGTGCCTGGCTTCCCGGTGCCCCCCGGCACCCCGAAACCGGCAATCCGCGCTTCTTCCATCATGCGGACCAGGTTCACGTTGTTGATGTGTCCGTAGGCGTCCATGTCGCCCCAGCGCATGGGGACCTCGACCCGGATCTTGGACTCAACCATCTACATCGCCCCTTTGTGCGCCGTCGGGGCTGATGATGCCCAGTGACTCCAGCTTTTCGGCGATGCGCGCCCCGTCGGGTTCGTAGACCCACGGCACGCCGGGGGTGGAGTTCAGCAGGCCTTGGCTACGGCCGCCGGCTAGCACCGCTTCGGAGGGGGTCAGCTGGCGGATCACGATGGCCGCAACGTGGGCCGGGAAACGCCTGGCGAATTCGGCATAGAGGTAGGGGTCATGCTGGCCGTCATCACCGATCAGCAGCCACTTCATATCCGGGAACTGCACAGCCAGCCGACGCAGCTGGTCCGCCTTGTGCTGCATCCCCGAGCGGAACCAGCCCCTGTCGGTGGGGCCCCAGTCGGTCAACAGCAGCGGCCCCTGGGGATAAAGGTTGCGCGAGAGGAAGCGGGTCAGCGTCTGGGCGACGTTCCAGGCTCCGGTGGAGAGGTAGAAAGTGGGCGCACCTGGCTTGTCGCGCATCAGCCGCTCCATCATCACCGGCATCCCCGGGGTCGCCAGACGGGCATGTTCGGAAAGCACGAAGGAGTTCCACGCCGCCAGCAGCGGGCGGGGCAGTGCGGTGACCACAATGGTGTCATCCACGTCCGAGAGCACACCGAACTCCGCAGCCCCGTCGACGATCAACACCGGTGACGTGGCAGCGGGGCTTCCCTCCGTGTGCAAGGTGATGTGGTGCCAACCGGGTGCCAGCGTCGCGGCAACCTTGACGTCGAGCACTCCCCCGCGGTCGGCTTCCACGAAAAACCGTTCACCGTTGATGTGCACCTCGAGTTTCCCGTGCGGGACGATCGGGGAGACGAAGTTCCGCCAACCGCGCACCCCGTCGGCAAGCACCTTTGCACGGTGGCGCGAGTCCTCGAATGCACCGGGCTTGGCCAGGACCACGCGGGCGAAGATGCGCACCCAGCCGTTCTCGGCGTCCGAGAGTCCGTAACCGGTGTAGGGCAACACCGTGGGTACCAAGCCGCGTTCGCGGGCCCGGGTTGCCCGAAGCTCCAGGGCTCGGTCCTCAAAGCGTGCGGCGATGTGCCGGGCACGTTCGGCTCCTGTTTCCTTGACCATGAAACCCAGTCTTTCACGTACCGGAGTCACCGGGTGGATCTAAAGGATGAATCGGCATCGCTCCGGAAGTCATTTATTCGGTGAAGCGCGACACACTGGCATTTTTCTACGCTTAGTAGAATGATGAAGGCATGATGTTTGACCATGACGCAGATCAGCCCGTACTTACGCTCACCGAGGAACAGTCCTGGAGCCTGCTTGAGAGGACCTCCCACGGACGGCTTGCCACTGCGGTGGGTGGAGCGGTGGATATTTTCCCGTTGAATTTCGGACTGGTGGACCGGGCCATCTACATCCGCACGGCACCGGGCGAAAAACTTGCGGCACTCACGGTGCACGATACTGTCGCGTTCGAGGCCGATGGCATCCTCTCCGACGAGGCCTGGTCGGTGGTCATCCACGGCAAGGCGGTACAGCTGCAGACCATGGCGGAGATCGAGGTGGCCCGCGATTCCGGAGTCACGCCCTGGGTCCCCACCCCGAAAGAATCTTGGGTGAAGATCGAAGTCAAGCACATCAGCGGGAGGCACTTCCGCCTCGGGGCACAGCCCGAGTCGGACTAGCCCTTCGGGCAGCTAGGAATAGTCGTAGAACCCGGCACCGGATTTGCGCCCCAGCTTGCCCTCGGCAACCAGCGCCGAGATTCGCCCATCGGGCGCGTCCTCGGCCGCCCCGGTTTCCGCATAGGTCGCCTGGGCAATGAAATCGATGACATCCAGCCCCACCATGTCCATCAGCGCGAAGGGGCCCATCGGGTGCCCCAGGGCGGTGCGGGCCGTGGTGTCAATGTCCTCGATGCTGGCAATGCCTGCGGCGGCAAGACCCAGCGCCTCGCGTTGGATCGCGCCCATCAGGCGGTTGGCGATGAATCCCGGGATCTCCTTGTTGATCAGCACCGGTTCTTTGCCCAGTCTCCTCGCCAGTTCCATGACGGTCTCCACCGTCGCATCACTGGTTGTTTCGTGGCGCACGACTTCCACGCATTTCATGACCAAGGCGGGGTTGAAGAAGTGCATGTTGCACACCTGGTCCGCGCGTCCGGTGGCCCCCGCGACCTTTGAGGAGCCCAGGGTCGAAGAGTTGGTGGCCAGTATGGCGTGGGCCGGGGCCAACACCCCCAGCTTCCCGAAGATCTGTGTCTTGATATCCAGCCGCTCGGTCGCGGCCTCGATCACGAAGTCCGCATTCGACGCCGAAGAATCCAAGTCGGTGCTGTACTCAAGCGCGCTCAGCGCTTCCTCGGCCGCTTCGCGCCCCAGCTTGCCCTTTGCCACCCGGCCGGCGGCCCAACCCTCGAGTTCGGTCCGCGCGGCGGCAAGTCCTTCGGCGGAAATGTCCTGGATGATCGTGGAGTATCCGGCCAGCGCCGCGCTCATCGCTATCTGCCGCCCCATCGTTCCGGCACCTATGACCAGGATGGTGGAAATGTTCTCGATGCCGGTTGCTGCGCTCATATGTCGTTTCCGCACTTTCATGGTTTATCCGTGGGCTCTTGGCCAGATCCTCTTTATCCTAGACACGTATGGGGCACAATCCTCTTCCGGGCATGCCGGATGACGCAGAGTGCCCCCACATGCCTGTCCTAGGCTCCGCGCAAGTACACGGTCGTGGTGTGCGTGAAGAATTCCTTGGCGGCACCGCCCTGTTCCTTGGGTCCGTAGCCACTCTTCTTGGCACCCCCGAACGGCACGTGCGGATCTGCGCCGGCCGATTCCGAGTTCACATGCAGGATTCCCACATCGATTGATTCCATGGCAGCCAAGACCTTGGAAACGTCCTGTGTGAACAGCGCACAACTCAGTCCGTATTCGGAGTCGTTGGCCAATTCGAACGCCTCTTCGGTGCTCGCGACCCGGCGCACCGCCAGGACGGGTCCGAAGAACTCGTCCCGCCACGCGCTGTTTGATGAATCCGGGACCTCAAGGATGGTCGGTGCCACAAAGGCGTCCCCGAGGTCCGCGATATCTCCCTCGAAGCCAACGGTTGCCCCCTGCGTGAGCGATGCTTCAATGCCTGTACGGATCTCTGCTGCTGCCGCGGCGGAGACGACCGGGCCCATGTGAACCGAGCCATCGGTGGGTTCCCCGGTCTTCCACGTGGCCAGCCGTTCGCGCAGCCGGGCCAGGAAGTCCTCGGCGATGGATTCCTGGACGATGAGCCGCGAGGTCGCCGTGCACTTCTGGCCCGTGGAACGGAAGGCCCCGAAGAGCACCTGCTCCGCAGCAAGGTCCAGGTCAGCATCCTCGAGGACCACCGAGGCGTTCTTTCCGCCCATTTCCGCTTGGATAGGCACCCCGGCGGCCGCGGCGGCAGCTGCCAGCTTGCGCCCCACTCCGGTGGATCCGGTGAAGGTAAGTCCGTCGAGGTCCGGATGGTTGACGATGCCGTTGCCCAGCGAACCGGGGCCGATCACCAGGTTCAACACTCCTGAGGGCAAGCCCGCCTCGACAAGCGCCTGGGCCAGGCGCAACGCCAGCAGGGGCACCGCCGAAGCGGGCTTCCACACCACGGTGTTGCCGAAGACCAGCGCCGGGGCGATCTTCCAGGCCGGGATGGCGATCGGGAAGTTGAACGGGGTGATGACCCCGATCACGCCCAGCGGTTTGCGGGTGACAAGAATTTGTTCGCCACGGCGAGGGGATGAAAAGACCTCCCCGGCGAGGCGGTCGGACTCGCCCGAGTAGTAGGTGAGGATCTGCGCGGCGCGCAGCACCTCACCGCGGCCCTCGGCGAAGGTCTTGCCTTCCTCGAGGGCCAATTCGGTGCCCCACGCCTCGGCGTTGGCGGTGATGATTGCCGCGGCCCTAAGTAAGTAGGCACCACGTTCGGCCATCGGAGTCCCTGCCCAGCCTGCAGCCGCCGCCCGTGCGGCAGCCATGGCCGCCCGTACGTCCGCTTCGGTGGCTGTGCCGCCGGAGGCAACGACGTTTTCCGGGTTGGCCGGCGAGCTGGAAACAAGTTCCTTTCCGGTGCCCGGGACCCAGACGCCGTCAATGAGCAGGCTCAGCTGCACCGTCCGTGTGTTCGTCATGGTTTGTGTCATGTTTTGCCTTTCAGGAACTGCGGTGTCAGCGGTTTTAGCGGAAGGCCGGCACGCCGGTGAGCTTGTTGCCAAGTATCAACGTGTGGACCTCGTCGGTTCCCTCATAGGTACGCACGGATTCCAGGTTGTTCGCGTGGCGCAACGGCGAGTATTCCAGGGTGATGCCATTTCCGCCCAGGATGGTGCGTGCCTCACGGGCGATCTTGATGGCCTCACGGCAGTTGTTCAGCTTTCCCACGGAGATCTGGTGCAGGTCAAGGGTGCCGGCATCCTTCATCCGTCCGATGTGCAGTGCCAGCAGGTAGCCCTTGTTGATTTCCACGGCCATGTCCACCAGCTTCTGCTGTGTCATCTGGTACCCGGCCAACGGCTTGTCGAACTGCATGCGCTGCTGCGAGTAGGCCAGCGCATCCTCGAAGGAGTCGCGGGCCGCACCCATGGCGCCCCAGATGATGCCGTAACGTGCCTCGTTCAGGCAGGAGAAGGGTCCCTTGAGACCGGTGACGTTGGGCAGCACCGCGTCGGCTGGCAAGCGTACATCGGTCAGTTCGATCTCGCACTGGATCGAGGCGCGCATCGAGAGCTTCGGCTCGATGACCGTCGCCTTGTACCCGGCGGTTTGGGTGGGCACCACGAAACCGCGGATGCCTTCCTCGGTCTGGGCCCAGATGACGGCGACCTGGGCGACGTTGGCCAGGCCGATCCAGCGCTTGGTGCCGTTGATGACCCAGTCATCCCCGTCACGGCGGGCGAAGGTCTTCATTGCGGAGGGGTCCGAACCGGCGGTGGGCTCGGTGAGCCCGAAGCAGCCGATTGCCTCACCCGCTGCCATCTTGGGCAGCCATTCCTGCTTCTGTTCCTCGGATCCGTGCTTGTAGATGGCGCTCATGGCCAGGGAGCCCTGGACCGAGACGAAGGTGCGCAGGCCCGAGTCGCCGGCTTCCAGTTCGGAACCGGCTAGGCCGTACTCCACCGCCGTGCCCCCGGCGCAGCCGTAGCCCTTCAGATGCATGCCCAAAAGACCGAGCTTGGCCATTTCCGGGACGATTTCCAGCGGGAAGACCCCGTCCGCGTACCAGGAGGCGATGTTCGGTTTGATGGCTTCGTTGACGAAACCGCGGACCTTGGAGCGCAGGGCAAGTTCTTCGGCGGTGAGCAGCGCATCGAAGTTGATCAGGTCCGAGGGGTCCAGCAGGTGGGTTTCGTGTGTCGTGAGGGTCATGGTGGTGCTCCTTGTAGAGTCCGTGGATCGAAAAGTCTGGGGGGGGTTACTTGGCGGCTGCGGTGATCGCCTGGGCCAAAACCGTAAGTCCGTCACGCAACAGTTCTTCGCCGATAACCAGCGGGGGAAGCAGCCGCACGACATTGCCGTGGGTTCCGCAGGTCAGCGTGATGACACCGGCTCGGTGACAGGCCGCGGAGACTGCCTTGGCCAGGTCGGCACGCGGTTCCAGGGTGCCTGCATCGGCGAACTCGATGGCGAGCATGGCGCCGCGGCCACGGACATCGGCGACGACGTCCGTTGAGGAACGCAGCGGTTCAAGGATTTCCCGTGCGATTTCCTCGATGCGGGCGGCGTTTGCCAGCAGGGAGCCGTCATCGAACTGTTCAAAGACAGCCAACGCGGCCTCGCAGGCCAGCGGATTTCCGGCATAGGTGCCACCCAGGCCGCCGGCATGCGGTGCGTTCATCAACTCCGTGCGGCCGGTGACCGCCGAGAGCGGGACACCGTTGGCGAGCGCCTTGGCGGTAAGGATCAGGTCCCCCGCGACACCCTCGTGCTCGGAGGCAAAGAGCGTGCCGGTGCGGCCCATGCCGGCCTGGATCTCGTCCATGACCAGAACGATTCCGTACTTGTCCGCAAGCTTGCGCAATCCGGGAATGAAGCCGGCAGCAGGGACGATGAATCCGCCTTCCCCCTGAATCGGTTCGATGACCATCGCGGCGAAGGACTCGGCACCGTGCTCGAGGATCGTTGCCTCCACGGATTCAAGGGCCGCCGCGGCCCCGGCGGGAAGGCCCTGCGCCGGACGCAGCGGGTTGGCAGAGGCAGCACGGATGATTTCCGCCGGCAGCGGTCCGAAGTTCAGTTTGTAGGGGTTGACCTTGGCGGTCATTGCCATGGTGAGCAGTGAGCGGCCGTGGTAGGCCTCGTCGAAGACCAGCACGTTGGGCCGCCCGGTAGCCGCGCGGGCGATCTTGATGGCGTTTTCCACCGCTTCGGCCCCGGTGGTGAACAACCCGGTGCGCTTGTCGAAATCCCCGGGTGTGTTGGCGTTCAGCCAGGCGCAAACCTGGGTGAACGCCTCGTATTCGGTGACCATGAAACACGTGTGGGTGAATGCCTCGAGCTGGGCTGCGACGCGCTGGGCAACTCGCTTGTTGCTGGCACCCAGAGAGGTCACGGCAATGCCCGAGGCAAAGTCGATGAGCCGGTTTCCGTCAACGTCTTCAATGATCCCGCCATCGGCGCGGGCCACGAAGACGGGCAGGGCCACCCCGAATCCGCTGGTCACCTGCGCACTGCGTTCTGCATGCAAGGCATTGGAGCGCGGCCCCGGTACGGAGGTCGCCAGGAGGCGGGTTTGCGGGATGCTGGGGGCGTCGACTGCCAGGGTTGTTTCGGTCATGGATTCAACATTAGGCGAGCATGTGACACGGGTCATTGGATAAAGCGCACAAGAAGGATCGTTTTATTGGATAATTCAACCCATGATCTCCATGTTGCAGTTGGGTGCCGAACTCGGCTCCGACCTTTTGCCCGGCCTTGGTACGGAATTCAGCGCGAAACCCGTGACCGGGGTGCATGTCTCCGAGCTTGAGGATCCCACCCCGTACCTGGAAGGAGGCGAGCTGCTGCTGACCACCGGCATGCCCTTCACGAAGTCGGCTTCGCTCTCGGCGGCCTACATGTCGCGCCTTGGCGCCCGGGAGGTGCGCGCAGTGGGCCTGGGGCTGGGCCCTTGGCTGGAACAGGTGCCCGGGCATGTTCTGGCAGCAAGCAAGACGGCTGGCATAGAACTGGCAATCGTCCCTAACGGGGTGCCGTTCCAGAACATCACGCGCGCCTACTGGCGCTTGTCCAGCAGAACCGACACCACCATCCTGATGGATTCACTTGGCACGCAAACGGCCTTGGCCCGGGCAGCTATGCGCCCGGATGCCACCAGCGCCGTGGTGCGTGGCTTGGCCCAGGCGCTGGGAGGTTGGGCGGCATACCTTCCGTCGGATGCCGGCAAGGAAACCGTGTGGCCTGCTTCGGCCGGCTCGCTCCTGGCACAGCTTCGGGCAGAATCCGTGCGCTTCAACAAGGCCGGCGTGCCATCCGCCGCGACCTTCGAAATCCAGGGCCAGCCGGTGGTGCTGTACCCAATCCTTGTAGATACCCGCATCCACGGGTTCCTGTGTATCGGCTCGGGGCGCACCCTGACCAAGGCGGATCGACAAATCATCATGACGGTCTCCACGCTGCTGGCGCTGCGGGCGCGTCAACGCGAGGTCGTGGTGGGCACCACCAATGCGCTGGGCGCCGCGACCACCAAGCTCCTGCTTCACGGACAGACCGCCGCCGCCCACATGGTCGCCGCCGAGGTGGGGCTGGCCGAGCTTCCCAGCCGTGTCAGGCTGCTGGGTGTCAGGATCTCCCCCGGGGATGATCCGGGGCTGGCCGCCCGGGCAGCGGCCCGGCTCATTTCCGACCCGGGGCTGCCTGAGCTGTCCTCCGCAGTGGATCAATGCACATTGCGCCACGTCCAGGACGAGATCCTGTACCTGGTGCTGCCCGCCGCGGGAATCAGCAGCAAGCCGTCGGGCGGGGAAGACGGTTCACTGGAACAAAATGCGTTGCTGGGAATCCCCGGCGCAGCCGATCCCGAGCTGTCCGGCTCCCTGGCCGCCGCCTTGGGCGATCCGTTGGGCCTGGAAGCGATCCCCGGGAACGTGGCGGCCGTGCGCCGGGCCGCCCTGCAAGCAGCCGCCGGCCACCTGGTGGCCGTGAACATCAGCGAGGATTCCCGGGCTTCCGGATGGGTCAGGCTGCTGGCCGACTACCCGCGCGCGGATTTGCTGGACACCGTCCGGGCATATCTCAGGGCCCGCGGCACCTGGGAGGATGCGGCACGGGCCCTGGGGATCCACCGCAATTCGTTGCGCCACAGGATCTCGGTGGCCAGCCATCTCATGGACGTCGACCTTGACGATCCGGATGTCTCGGCCCACCTGTGGTTGGCGCTGCGGCGCGAGGAATCAGGGGACGACCCGCGTTAGGTGATCATGGCCCGGCACGGGTTCCGTCCCGCTGTCCAACCACGCACGGATCTGTTCGGAATGCTCCCCCAGGCCCGGCGGGGCGGCCGTTGGAGCGTCGAGCTCCGGGGTCCAGGTGATCGGATGGCGGACCTGCTTTCCGACGCTCTCGCCTTCGGCGTTGTGGACTTCGATCACCGGGTCCAGACCCAGTGAATCCGCGTAGGCCAATCCCTCGTCGATTCCGGCGACCTTGCCTGCGGGTACACCCACCCGGGTGAAACGGGCTTGCCAGTTCGCCCCGGTATCCGCGTGCAGGGCCTCCTCCAGTAGCGGGATCAGGATCACGCGGTTGGCCACCCGAGCCGAGTTCGTGGAAAAGCGTTCGTCGCCGGAAAGCTGCGGCGCACCGATTTCTTGGCAGAGCTTGGCGAATTGGCCGTCATTGCCGCACGCCACCGCCAGCGATCCATCGGCGCATTCGAGCAACTGGTACGGAACAATCGAGGGATGCTCGTTGCCCATGCGCGTGGCAACCTTGCCGGCCCCCAGGTAGGCCTGGCCCTGGTTGGCCAACGCTCCCTGCAGGCTGGAAAGCAAGTTGACCTCCACGTGTGCGCCCGCGCCGGAGGCATTGCGGGCGGTCAGTGCGGCCAGCACCCCGATGCTCGCGTCCTTGGCGGTGAGCACATCCACCAGTGCCACTCCTGCCTTCATGGGATCCGAACCGGCTTCACCGGTGATCGACATCAGCCCGCCGAGGGCCTGGACGATGAAGTCGTAGCCTGGCAGATGCGCTCCCCCGCTGGAACCGAACCCGGAGATGGAGGCGTAAACCAGCCCCGGGTTCCGCGCGGAAAGCTCCTCGTATCCCAGTCCGAGCTTCTCCATGCCTCCCGGTTTGAAATTCTCCACCAGCACGTCGGCGCGCAGCGCCAGTTTCAGGGCGGTCTCCCGGTCCCCCGTTTCGGTGAGGTCCAGGGCAATGGAGCGCTTGTTGCGGTTCACTGACTCGAAATAGGTCGACCCAGTGGCGGAGAACGGGGGCCCCCAGCTACGGGTGTCATCTCCTGCCACGGGCCGCTCGACCTTGATGACCGTTGCCCCAAGGTCTGCAAGCGTCATGGTGCACAGGGGGCCGGCCAGGACCCTGGAGAAATCTGCAACGATGATCCCCTCGAGGGGGCGGATCTTGTTCATGCGCGGTCTTCTTCCTTCACGTTCCGGTCTGTCGACGCCACCTGGGGGACGTCCTTGAAGAGCGCTTCGGTCTTGGCCGCCTTGCGCATGGCCAACCTGGCCAGCAATTCGTCCTCGGCATTGACGCCCGGGGCAATCCCGCGTGGAACCTTGAGCAGGAACACCGCACCCATGGCCCACCAGGCACCGAACAGCAACCATGGCTGGATGCCGATAGCCGCGGGCATTCCGGGCATGTACAGGCTGATCAACCCGGCACACAGGATCACCGAGGCCACGCCGATCGCCTGGCCGAAGTTGCCCTTGCCCCCGATGCGCAGGGGACGTTCCATGAGCGGCTCGCGACGGCGCAGGATCACGAACGCGACACCGACCAGCAGGTAGGCCATCACGATCGAGGGGGAACCGGAATCGACCAGCCACCCAAGCATTCCGGAGCCGAAGAACGGGGCCAGCACCGAGAGCCCGCCGATGAAGACCAGCGCGTTGACGGGGGTGTGAAACTTCGGGTGGAGCTTGGCAAACCAGGACGGCAGCATCCCCGAGGCGGCCATGGCGTAGAGCAGCCGCGAGGCTCCCATCAGCAGGGAGTTCCATGAAGTCAGGATGCCGGCGATGCCTCCGGCTATCAGGATCTTGGCCATGATGGCCGAGCCGAACAGCCCGCCCATCGCATCCGCAGTGGCCAGGTCCGAGGTCAATAGCGCGGTTGGGCCCATGCCCGAGGATGTGGCCAGGATGACCATGACGTACCACGCGGTGGCGATGAGCACCGCGATAATGACGTACTTGCCGATTCGTCGCGGCGGGATGTCGCATTCCTCGGCGGATTGCGGAATCACGTCGAAGCCCACGAACATGAACGGGACGATGATCATCACTCCAAAGAAGCCGGCGACGCCGTTGTTGAAGAATGGTTCCATGTTGGCCGTTGACCCACCGGTGACGGATCCGAAGAGCAGGATCGCACCGATGGCGAAGAGGAAGAGCACCACGAAGGTTTGCACAACACCGGCGGTCTTAATGCCGCGGATGTTGATGCCCGTGATAACCAAGGCACCCAGCACCCCGACAAGTGCCCAGGTGAGATAGACCTCGGATCCGGCGACATCCCAGAGCTTGACCTTGTTCAGGTCGGGGAAGAGGTAGAGCGCGGTCTTGGGCAGCGCCACGGCCTCAAAGGCAACAATGGTGATGTAGCCGCCCACGATCGCCCAGGATCCGGCGAAGGACCAACGGGCACCCATGGCGCGCAGCAGGTAGTTGTGTTCGCCGCCGGCCCGGGGCATTGCCGCCACCAGTTCGGCATAGGTCAACCCGACGACCGCCATGATGCCGCCTCCCACGATCATGGCCAAGGATGCCCCCAACGGCCCGGCGCTGGTGATCCAGTCGCCGGTGAGGACGACCCAGCCGAAGCCGATCATGGCACCGACCCCAATGGCGAGGGTGTCCCAACGCCCCAGGACCTTCTTGAGTTTGGGTGCTGCCGTGCTGTCTTGCGTGGGGGTGCTGGTCATCGCGGTTCCTTCCGTAAGTACGACGCAGCTCACATTACGCAAGGAATGTGAGCACAGTCTCGGACAAATCATCCAAGGAGCTGGTCAATTTGTCCGAAACGC
>JAUNVO010000348.1 GCA_030540695.1 Micrococcaceae bacterium
GCGCTTTCAATCATCGGCATGGACATCCCTTCGGTCGCGGTGTCCTCCAACACCTTGCTGCCCTCCACCCGTTTCAAGTTCAGCCTGCGGGTGGCCCCCGGCCAAGACCCCGAGGCTGCCGCAGAGGCAGTGCGTGCGCACATCATGAGCCAGGACCTCGGCGGGGCGCAGGTCACGCTGCACGCCGACGAGGCGGGCCAGTCCTTCTCCACCGACACCTCCGCGCCCGCCGCGCAGGCAAGCCTGTGGGCCTTGGGGGAGGCATGGGGCGTCCCCGCGGTGGAAACGGGAATCGGCGGATCAATACCATTCATCTCGGATCTGCTGGAGGTCTTCCCCGCAGCCCAGATCCTGGTCACTGGCGTGGAGGATCCGGACTCGCGGGCGCACTCGGCCAATGAATCCCTGCACCTGGGCGACTTCCAACACGCAATTTTGGCTGAGGCTTTGCTCTTGGCACGCTTGAACAACACGGGGCTCTGAAGGCCCGCCGGAAGGTGTCCGGGCAGTATCGGCGCAAACGCCGTAGTATTGATGGGTGAGGGGCGACGCTTGAGGCGTAGCCCAAGTGAGCAGCAAATGGAGGATCAGAGATGACAACTGCAGCCAATGAGGCCGTCGCAGATACAACAGGGCTTCCGAGCCATGAGGTCGCCCTGTCGGATGTCGCCGCGGAGAAGGTCCGTTCACTGCTTGAGCAGGAAGGGCGCACCGATCTTCGGTTGCGCGTCGCTGTTCAGCCAGGGGGATGCTCGGGCTTGATTTACCAGCTTTACTTCGATGAGCGGTTGCTCGAAGGCGACGCCGTGAAGGACTACGACGGCGTCGAGGTCGTCGTGGACAAGATGAGCGTCCCTTACCTGGACGGTGCCTCGATCGACTTCGAGGACACCATTTCCAAGCAGGGATTCACCATCGACAATCCCGCAGCCGGCGGCTCTTGCGCCTGCGGAGATTCCTTCCACTAAGCCGGAACTAAACACACCGCCCAAACGTTGAGACATCTTCGCGCTTGGGCGGTGTTTTGGTCGGGATTGGAGCACCCGAGAGGGTAAGCTCTACGATAAGTAGTAAAACTATGGTTTTCTTCGACCTCATCACCGTTGATTCACCTGGGTCCGGCCGCCGGGCGTCGAAGATTCATTCAGCACCAACAAAGAGGAAGGGCCGTCTGTGAGTTCGCAAGACCGAACCAGCAGCCGCCGGAAAGGCGTAGCCAAAGTAGTGGCTATTGCTGGTTCCGGTGCATTGTTGTTGACGGGTTGTTCAGCGGAAGTCCAGCGAGGTTGGCTTCCTAACGTCGCTCGTGACACCACCAATCACACCGGTATGATCCAGGATCTCTGGGTCCACACATGGATTACCGTACTTATCGTGGGTATCTTGACGTGGGGCCTGATGCTCTGGTGCATCATCGCCTACCGGCGTCGCAAGACTGACACTGGCTACCCGCGCCAGCTCAGCTACAACTTGCCAATCGAGATTTTTTACACTGCAGTGCCCTTGGTCCTGATCCTGACGTTCTTCACGTTCTCGGACAGCACCGAAAAGGCCATCAATACGCCAGTGGATTCCGAGCTCGTGGTGGATGTCCGTGCCAAGCAGTGGGCATGGGACTACAACTACAGCTACAAGGGCCAGGAGAAGTACGACGCCACCGTTCAGGCTCACCTGACCGGTGAGGCAGGCCGCATGGCCGAGCTGCCGACCCTGTACCTGCCGGTTGGGAAGACCGTCACGCTCGAGCTGAACAGCCGTGACGTCATCCACTCGTTCTGGGTTCCTGCATTCCTGCAGAAACTGGACATGATCCCCGGCAAGACCAACTACATCTACCTGACACCACAGGTTGAAGGCGAATTCGACGGTAAGTGTGCCGAGCTCTGCGGCGAATACCACTCGGAAATGCTCTTCAACGTGAAGGTAGTCCCTGAAGCCGAATTCCTGAACCACCTGGCCACCCTCGAGGACGGCCACATCGGTGAGGACCAAGACCGCAAGCCGGGCGAAGTCAACCAGGTTTCAGCCAACACCTCGGAAGGAAATTAATCCGTCGTGACTACCTATGAATACGCTACCGACGAGGCGAAAACACTCGCGCCGCGCGTGGTCCCGATTTCCAAGGGACGAATGTTCGTCAACTGGATCACCTCGACTGACCACAAGACGATCGGGTACATGTACCTGATTTCCTCCTTCGTGTTCTTCTGCATCGGCGGCGTGATGGCCTTGGTCATCCGTGCCGAGCTGTTTGAACCGGG
>JAUNVO010000349.1 GCA_030540695.1 Micrococcaceae bacterium
GCCCGGACAGGACGCTCGTTGCGAAAACTGGACTTGGGGCATTCCTACGTAAAACCTATCGAAGAGGGAACCGCAAGGCGAATCCTGGTGGGAAGTGCCGAAAAGCACGGCAGTTCTATGCGTTTTCGCGCAGCACGTTCTCTTGTACCTTTCCGGTCGAGGTCCGCGGAAGCCCCTCCGGGAAAGGAATGGTCTTGGGCACCTTGAACCCCGCCAGCTGCGTTCGCGCATGCGCCACCAAGGTTTCCGCATCCAGGGTCGAACCATTGGCGCGAATGACTATAGGCAACCGGGGTCTCGCCCCATTTATCGTGCGGAACGCCGATGACCGCTACGTCCAACACCTCCGGGTGGCTGGCCAGCGCTTGCCCTACCTCAATGGTGGAGATGTTCTAGCCGCCGGAAATGATGATGTTCTTGGCTCGGTCACGCAACTGGATATAGCCATCCGGATGCATGACCCCCAAGTCCCCGGTGTGGAACCAGTCACCGGCAAATGCCGCTGCTGTGGCCGGTTCATCCTTGTAGTAACCAATCATGACCTTGTTGCCGCGCAGGACGATCTCACCCATGGTTTCCCCGTCGGCGGGCACGTCGTTCATATCCATGTCCACAATGCGTGCGGTCTCGGCCTGGACCATGCCCATACCCGGTCGGGAAACTTTCCTGGCCCTGTCCTGCGGCTCCAACTCGTCCCAAGAATCCTGGTATTCACAGATCGTATTGGGGCCGTAGACCTCGGTCAGGCCATAGAGGTGGACGACTTCGATACCGAGCTTTTGCAGCTTGGCGATAATCGCCGGCGATGGCGGTGCGCCGGTGGTGGTGATCTTGATGTTCTCGGCCGGCGCGTGGGCCCGTGACGCGTCCGCAATGATCGAGCACAGGGTCGGGGCCCCGCAAGGATGGGTAACGCCCAGATTCTCGATGGCGTCCCAGACCGGGTCCTCGCGCACCCCGCGCAGGCACAGGTGCGTTCCACCGGCCGCGGTGACGGCCCACGGCGTGCACCAGCCTTTGCAGCGGAACACCGGCAAGGTCCACAGGTAACGGGTATGCGCGTCAAAGCCTTGGTGGAACACCTCCCCCAGGGAATTCAGGTAGCTGCCGGGGTGGGAGTACAGCACGCCCTTGGGCTTGCCCGTGGTACCGGAAGGGTAGTTCAACGCGATGGCTGCCCGCTCATCCGCGATTGCGTATCCGATATCGCTCCCGGGCCCATCAGCAACGAACTCGGCGTGGGTGCCATTGACCTCGACATCGGCCCGGGAACCGGCGAACTCGGGATCCCGGATCTCGATCAACGCCTCAAGCGTCGGTATTTCGGCGCGCAGCGCTGCGGTGGCACCCAGCAGCTCGGAATCGGCGAAGAGCACCTTGGATTCGGAGTGCTCAATGATGTAGCCCAGTTCGCGGGCGGAGAGCCGGGTGTTGAGGGCCACCAGCACGCCTCCGGCCAGCGGGATCGCATAGTGCGCAAACAGCATTTCGGGGATGTTCGGCGCCAGCACCGCAACCCGGTCCCCGGGAGCAATGAGGGTAGCCAGCACCCTGGCAAATTGCTGGACCCCCGCGCCGAACTGTGCGTAGCTGTAGCGCCGTCGCCCGTGCACAACCGCTTCCTTGGAGGGATAGACCTCCACGGAACGTTGCAGGAAGCGCACAGGCGTCAGCTCCGCGTGGTTGGCCATCGGTGTCAAAGTCATGGGGTCCTCACTTCGTTTAGCGACGGTCCCTTTCCATGGGGTTTCGCGCTGATGGGTAGTCGGAAGAGTCCCTGCCCGCACGGCAAGGGCACCACTCCGGCTTTTATGTGACGACGGCAACATTCATCAGGTTCCAGACTAGGGCGTGAAACCCCGCTTCACAATGTGGAACCAGGTATCGTGCGGCAAGGTCGAAGCTCCGACGTCAGCCCTGCTTGTCCATGCGCCGCGAAGATTCTTGGAACGACCGCAAATGAAGATCGCGAACCCCGGGAACCAACTCCTCGACGGGCCCTTGGACAATGATCCCGGGAACGACCGCCTCCACCGGAAACGCGGCAACCGGCCCCTGTTCGGCGCCCCACTCACGCTGCCATGCCTCAAACATGGATGCTGAGGCGACATACACGATCCGGCCAAGACCCGCCCACCCATGGGCCCCTGCACACATCGGGCAGTGTTCCCCGGAGGTGTACACCGTCGAGCTTGCCCGTTCCTGCGGATCGAGGTTCGCCAACGCCCATTGGGCGATGGCGATTTCCGGGTGCGCC
>JAUNVO010000350.1 GCA_030540695.1 Micrococcaceae bacterium
ATTGTTGTTGCCTCACCGGTTCTCCGGGTTGGGGCCCCTCCTCAGGTGCGATGGATGGTGCTTGATGCCGTCGTCGCCCTGAGGAGGGACACTATGAAGTCTGCCGAGGAAATCATGGAAATGTTGGATGCTTACGACCTGACTGGGTCGTTGCGTGATGCTGCCGAGTTGGCGGGGTGTTCCCACCACACGGTCGGCCGCTATGTTGCTGCCCGCGAAGCGGGCGGAGAAATGGATAGACCCGCGGCCAGACCGCGGCTGATTGATGAGTTTTTGCCCAAGGTCGAGGAGTGGGTCGAGCGCTCCCATGGGAAGGTCCGCGCCGACGTCGCCCACGACCGGCTCGTCATTTTGGGATTCACGGGATGCGACCGGACGACCCGCCGGGCGGTCGCGCAGGTGAAGCAGGCATACCGGGCGGGCCGGGTGAGGGTGCATCGGCCGTGGGTGACGGAGCCGGGGATGTGGTTGCAGTACGACTACGGCGATGGCCCAGTCATTGACGGGGTGAAGACGGTGTTGTTTATCGCGTGGCTGGCGTGGTCCAGGTTCCGGGTCGTGATCCCGTTGCGGGACAAGACGATGCCGTCGGTGTTCGCCGCACTGGATGTGACGTTTCGCCGGTTGGGTGGGGTCCCGACGTATGTGTTGACCGATAACGAGAAGACCGTCACCGTCGACCACATCGCGGGGATCCCGGTGCGTAACCAGCAACTGGTGGCCTTTGCCCGCCACTACATGGTGGTGGTTCATACCTGTCAGCCGGCGGATCCGGCGTCCAAGGGTGGCAGTGAGTCATCGGTGAAGATCGCCAAAGCCGATCTGGTCCCCACGGATGCGAACTTACTGGATGCCTATGACTCGTTTGTCGAGCTGGAGCAGGCCTGCGAAGCGTTCTGCGACATGGTCAATACCCGAGTTCATAAGGTCACCCGCCGGGCCCCGGCTGAGATGCTGGCCGAGGAGAGGTCCCGGTTGCATCCAGTGGCGGTTCATCCGTATACGGTCGCGTTCGGGACCACCCGTCAGGTCCCGGCCAACACCTCGATGATCACTTTCGAACACGGCCAGTACTCCGTCCCAGACCGGTTGGTGGGCGAGGCTGTTTGGGTTCGGGTCCATGGCCGCGGCGCAGATGAGCAGGTCATCGCCACCCACCTGGGCAAGGACGGCCCGGTAGAGGTCGCCCGACACCAACGAGCGCAACCAGGCAGCCCCAGAATCGACGATGCCCACTTCTCGCCGGCCCCGGCCGGTTCCCTGAACCGGGTCGCCAGGGCACGCACCGTCGAAGAGGTCGCGTTCCTGAACTTGGGTGAGGGGGCCCGGCTCTGGCTGTCCGAAGCAGCCGCTGCGGGCACCACCAAAATGCGGGTCAAAATGGGACAGGCCACGGCGTTGGCGAAGCTCTTCGACCCGGCCGAGGTCGACTGGGCCCTGGGGCATGCCGCAGTCCATGGCCGCTTCGCTGAGAAGGATCTGGCATCAATCCTGGACCACCACACCGGTCGCCCTGCCAGCGGGCGGCACCAAGCCAGCGAGGACCGCAGCCTGACCCAAGGCACCGCCGCCTGGTCCCGGCTCGGCGCCAGCCACCACACCGACGACAACCAGTCCGGCGTCGACGAGGAGGTGGCCTCATGAGTACCCGAATCACCGCCCCGGCCGTCGGGATGTCGTCGGCACCGCCGCTGCCCGAGGACGTCGAGACGTTGCTGCGTCGGTTGCGGCTGCCTCACATCCGCAATCTGGCGCCGGAGATCGTCGCGACCGCGAAAGCTCAACGCTGGGAACCCATCGAGGTCCTCAAAGCCCTCTTCACCGAAGAACTTGCGGGAAGGGAACGCTCCGCCCTGGCCACCCGACGCCGAGCGGCCGGGTTCCCCACGGGTAAGACCTTCGACGCCTGGAAACCCGATGCGTCCTCGATCCCGCACCCCACCCAACAAGCCTTACAGACGCTGGAGTGGGTCCACCGCCGGGAGAACCTGGTGGTTTGCGGGCCCTCAGGGACGGGGAAGACGTTCTTCCTCGAAGCCCTGGGCCAGCGCGCCGTCGAGACGGGGTTGAAGGTTGCCTGGTTCAGCCTCGAAGACCTCGGCGCTCTCCTGCGACGCCACCGCGCCGACGACACCGTCACCAAAGCCATCGCCCGGGTACTACGCGCCGATTTGGTGGTGATCGATGACATAGGGCTGCTCCCGGTCGCCACCGACGCCGCCGAAGGTCTCTACCGCCTCGTCGATGCCG
>JAUNVO010000351.1 GCA_030540695.1 Micrococcaceae bacterium
CGTGGGACTTGGCGACGCCCGTCAACGCCTGGCTCCAGAGGTTGGTGGCCGACTCGTCGAAGAGCTCGATGGGGCTCCACTGCCAATCAGCGGGATTCCACTTGGAGGAGTAGTACCCCTGTTCGACATCCGAGGTCAGCGCGTCGAATTCCTTGAGTACGGCATCGATGTCGTCTTCATCGTCTTCCTCATCCGAGGGGACCTCGTCGTTATCGTCGTCGTCGGAGTCGCTGTCATCGTTGTCGTCGCGATGGGTGTCCCGGTCGGAACCGTCATCGTCGGCGTCGGCGCGTTCCTCGAAGTCCTCGTTCTCGTTCTCATCGTCGGAAACCCCTTCTTCGTTGTCCTCGGCGAACGAACGAGTCAGTGCTTCTTCGGAGTTCAGCGCCAGCACCGGTAAGTCGATGTGGTCGGTTTCGTCGGCGCTCACCCCGTCAAGGGCAATGGCGTAGAAAACTTCGTCCGGGTGACGGTCAATTATTTCTTCCGCCTGGCGAAGAGCCGACACCCGTATCGCCTCTTCGAGAGCGGTCCAATCTACTCCCATAACCAGAGCCTACCCCGGGTTGCCGCTCACCGGAACAGGCTCTTCTCACGTGGTGTCGACCAATGTGCCAACCTCGAAAAAACCCGTATCCATGCAACACGAAGCGGCCATAAGTCAAGGCCCATTCCGTGGATTCGAGTTTCACGGCGTAGCGTTGTTCTTGGCACCGGAATGAGGTTTACTTCCTCCGCAGCCGTCACCACCGAGTTAGCGTCGCTGTACACGTCCTGCGTCAGACCGCACCCATCCAAAAGGTCTCTCTACGATGAACAATTTCCTCAAGCTACCCACCGGGGAGTCAGTGGTCCAGAACCTTCCGTGGAAGTGGGGTGTCCAGGGGAAGATCTTCATCATTGGCGGGCTGGGATTCATGTTCGACGCATGGGACGTTACCCTCAATGGTGCGTTAATACCGTTGGTTGCCGCCGAATGGGGCCTGGACCGGACCACTGCTGCGTTGCTGGGCACCGGAAACTTGGTCGGCATGGCCTTGGGCGCGTTCCTTTGGGGCACGATAGCGGACAAGATCGGACGTAAAAAGGCCTTTACCTGGACCTTGCTGATCTTCTCCCTCTTCACCGTCGCCGGGGCGTTGGCCCCGGGCTTTGCGTGGTTCGTTGCCTTCCGGTTCCTTGCGGGTGTGGGACTGGGAGGTTGCATCCCGGTGGACTACGCACTTGTTGGGGAATTCACCCCGGCCAAACAACGCGGTCGGGTGCTCACCGCGATGGACGGCTGGTGGCCGGTGGGAGCCGCGCTATCCTTCTTCATTTCCGGTTGGGTCCAAGCAACCACGGGAAATTGGCGCCTGATCCTGGTCGTGATGGTGCTGCCCGCCTTGCTGGTGTTCTGGATCCGGCGAAGCGTTCCGGAGTCCCCGCTGTATCTGGTCCGCAAGGGACAGCGCGACGCTGCGGCCAAGGTCATCGATGACTTGGTCAAGCGCACCGGCGCACCGGCGCAGCCCTACACGCTCCCCGAGCCCGCCGCAGCCCCACGCCTGTCTGCTGGTTCGTGGCTTGAGCAACTCGTGAAGATCTGGCGCTTCAGCCCCAAGATCACGATGGTCTCCTGGTCCTTGTTTCTCACCATCCTGCTCGTCTATTACCTGGCTTTGACCTGGATGCCCACGATCCTAGCGGACGCCGGCATGGCTCAATCCACGGCATTCTTCATGACGTCCGTGATGGCCTTGATGGGCTTGATCGGTGTGGCCATCGCGGCCTTGCTGGTCGAGCGCGTCGGTCGCAAATGGTTGTTGGGAATCACCGGCCCGCTGTCTGCCATCATCTTGGTCATGGTGGCGGTGACGATAAACGCCCCGACGCTGGCCTTGGTGTGGCTGCTGATCTTCGGTGTCGTCGTCCAGATTGCCGTTCCGGTTTTGTACACCTACGTTTCCGAGCTTTACCCGACGGAACTACGCGGTTCCGGATTTGGCTGGGCATCCTCGTTCAGCCGACTGGGCGCAGGATTCGGGCCGTTGCTCTTCGCCGCCATGTGGCCGGTCGTCGGTCTTGGCAACCTGTTCCTGGTCGCCGGCGCACTGGTACTAGCTGCCGTGATCATGATGGCATTCTTCGCCCCCGAGACCAAGGGCCGTCTGCTGCACTAAATCCCGCTGCTCCCCACGGAATGCCGTTAGGTGTTTTGGATGGGTGTGCCCGGTAGTGGTGCTGCGGTGGATCTAT
>JAUNVO010000352.1 GCA_030540695.1 Micrococcaceae bacterium
CGCCTACGTTTCGCACCAACATCTACTCTTTTGAGCTTCCGCCCGGCGCACCTATTGACTGTGACCTGTGGCGGCCGAGCCCCTCTGCAGTGCTGAGCCGGCGTCGTCTGCGACCGATCGTGGGACAGCCGCGAAGGGGTGCGTGGAATCGATGCATGCACTCGGTTTGTTATGTGCGTGGCGTCGCCGATGGAGTGGATGTCGAGCGCATTTACCACGCTGGCCGTTCATCGCAGACCGTGTTGAATAGCCGACTGCCCTATCGGATCGGGTACCTGGAACGACGCCATGGCCAGCCATGGCGCAGCATTGACCAACCGCTGGCATTGCAGGGATCCGAAATGACGAGCGTTTTGGAGCCCAAGGTCGAGTACCACGGCGATCGCTGGCACCTGCGCTTTCTTACTATTCCCGGGGGCAAGCCCGGCTCGGAGGATCCGAGTCGGTTTCGGATTATGCACACCAGCAGTGCCAACGGTCGCGATGGTTGGACGACCCCGACCGAATGGTTCGGCATGACCGAAGGATTTTTCGACAGTGTCATGGTTGATAGCGACCGGGGTGCGTTGATGGTGATCACGCGCGACTCCGACCTCGAAGGACGAGACAATAATCCTCCGCAGGGAGTCTGGCTCAGTCGTGCCAAACTCCCTACGGAGCCGCGGTCAACTTGGTCGGATCCGGTTCGGGTCTTCGCCGCAGAGTCTGCGGGCTACGAGTGGACTGCCGGAGGTATGTGTTCTCCATCTGCGGCGTGGGCAAATCCCGAACAGCGCAACCTCTGTGTCTTCTTTGCCGGCGCTCCGGGCAATCGAACTTGGCATCTTCTTGCCTTGGAAGCTCTGCGGCATCGTCAGCTACCGCCCGTCCCCTCCCCAATGTATTTCACGGTCGGTCGCTTGGATTTGGACGTGTGACGTGCCAACCTCCTTCGCGCGCTCCAGGTGGTGACCCCTCTGGGAACAGGGCCTCGCATCTGTCTGCCGACGTGCCAGTTGCCCGCCAGCTTCGTCTTCCCACACACTAAGGGCATGGGACGCACCCAAGGGGATGGTGGAGCCGGTCACTACTGCCGGGGCGACTGGTCGGTGTTTTCACCCAGGAGAATTTCCTCGAGGGCTTTTCGATGGCCGGCATAGGCCACCCTGCCCTGGCTGGTTAGGGAGAGCATGAGGCGTGAACTGCCTGATCTAACGAATGGCTCGTCCTTCAGGTGCCCGGCGTCGATCAGCTGAGTCAGGTGTTTGCTCAACGCCGACTTCGACAGACCGGTACGGTTCTGGATCTCGCTGAACTCCATTCCTTCGGCTTGGGAGAGCATCGCGCAAATCCTCAGCTTTTGGGGCGAATGGATGAGTGGGTCAAATCGCGCTTCAGCCATTGCGGCTCTTGCGCTGATACGGAATTCCCGTGGCCAGCACCAAGGCTGCAAGGGCTGCACCTGCTGCGATCCAGACCCACGATCCCAGGATGTCGTCCAGCGCGATTGCTGCGATCGGGAAACTCGCAGCCAGGAGCGTTATCGCGATGGTTGGACCCCACGAAACATGGATTCCCTTGTAGCCGGGTTGATTTACACTGAATCTCCACGCCAACACGGCGACGCCAGATGCCAGGACCAACACCAATACCCCGATAAAGACGCGGATGAATCCGGCAGGCTCGTCAATGGAGTTGAGGGCAAAGATAACGAAGAGAACCAGCGCGATGACGGGGTAATACCAAATAGGTACGGGGCGATTGGCCGTGGCATGCTCCTCGGTGTTGGCATTGGCGAGTAGTTGACGGGCTTCCTCGGGGGTGGGCTTGGTCCAAGAGTCTCCTGTTTCCATGTAGGCAACACTAGCACGTGTTGCCTACATGGAAACACCCGTCTTCCAATGCAGGGAAGCGGGGTTCTCGAAGATGTGAAGCATGAAGAATGTTGCCCAAGGCGTTCGACAGTTGGGATGATTGGGTCCGTAATCGAGGTTCTGCGCCTTAGCGGAGGTATGGTCCCACTACGGATCAGGTTAAGCATCACCATCTCAACCTTGGATTCCGGGTCGTGGTAGGTCCTAAGGGTTGATGGGCAGCCCGAATGTCGCTAAATAGCCACCGGGTGTCTCACCGAGCATGCTCACCCAAGTATCTCGTGGCCCGCAGATCTTGATTGGAACCAAGCGCCTTCAAGCAGGCCGGTCAAAAAGCGACGGACAGTTCGGTGCACCGATTCACTCGTTGCACGGTGAT
>JAUNVO010000353.1 GCA_030540695.1 Micrococcaceae bacterium
AACCTCAACCTCAGCCAGGCGTAGGCCCTGCATGAAACGGTTGTAGGTGATGCCTTCGGCGCGGGCCGCAGCGTTAATGCGCTGGATCCACAGACGGCGGAAGTCCCCTTTACGTTTCTTCCGGTCGCGGTAAGAGTAGACAAATGAATGCGTTACCTGTTCTTTCGCCTTACGGTACAGGCGGGAGCGTTGGCCACGGTATCCCTTGGCGCGCTCGAGAGTAGTGCGGCGCTTCTTTTTGGCGTTAATCGCCCGCTTTACGCGTGCCACGATACGTCTCCTTCTTCAATACTTGGGGAACTGCGAACGCTACTTACCCAGCAGGCGTTTGACAGTCTTCTTTTCAGCCGGGGCGAGAACAACGTCCTTGGACAGACGCCGCTTCCGCTTGGAAGGCTTGTGCTCGAGCAGGTGGCGCTTGTTGCGACGCTCGTGCATAATTTTTCCGCTTCCGGTAATCCGGAAGCGTTTCTTGGCACCGGAGTGCGTCTTATTCTTCGGCATATCCTGTGTCCTTCTACGACATGCGTTCACATTCCCACAGTGATACTCAAACGACCGGTATCACGGGGTGAACGGTTGGTTATTTGCGGCGATCAGCCTGTTCTTGGCGCCGAGCCTCACGGCGACGACGCTGTTCAGAACGTGCCTGCGTCTTTTTCGCTAACGGTCCAATCACCATGGTCATATTGCGACCATCTTGGCGGGGCTGCGATTCAACTTGGCCAAATTCTTCAACGTCAGTGGCCAGGCGGTCCAAAAGACGAATCCCCATTTCCGGACGTGATTGCTCACGGCCACGGAATTGGATGATGGCTTTAACTTTGTCTCCACCTTTGAGGAAGCGAATAGCGTGCCCACGCTTAGTTTCATAATCGTGGTCGTCGATTTTCAGTCGGAAACGAATTTCCTTCAACTGGGTATTGGCCTGGTTGCGACGGGCATCCCGGGCTTTCATGGCGGCTTCATACTTGTACTTGCCGTAGTCCATTAGTTTGGCAACGGGTGGACGTGCATCCGGGGCTACCTCGACCAAATCGAGGTTCACCTCTTCAGCAAGTTTCATCGCTGCGTCGACGCGCACGACTCCGACCTGCTCTCCGTCGGGGCCGATGAGGCGAACCTCCGGGACGCGGATCCGATCGTTAATGCGTGGCTCGTTGATGTTGCTAACTCCTTGCGGTCGAAGTGGACCACCACGAAGAAAAGCCCCCGCGGCGGGGTGCACGCGAAGGCCATCACACGCATCTAGATGTGATACGAACCCGATTCCTGTTACCGACCAGCGGTCGGATGTCGGTATCTAGGTGGGAAGATGGCTTCCGCTTTGCAATCGACGGTATGGACCGTCTACCAAAGCGATACTTTAACACATCGCACCGTTAGGACGCCAACGCAGTGGGATACAATTCCATCGATTCGACACGCAAGCGTACGTCATCATCGGCGCGCAATCGGTTACTGGCTTCGGTCAGGGTATTTTTCAGTTCGCTCGCATCCAGCCCGGGCCGCAATGCCAAGACAATGCGAATCTCCGTGTTAACCCCCGCTTCGACGCGCACTCCGGCAATCGGCAAAATTCCGGTCAGGGTGCGCGCGATCAGTCCGGCCAACTCCTTATCGCGTGCGGCGGGAATCCATGCCCGCCCCTGTGTCAGGGCCCACGCGGCGGGTCGGGGCACCAGTGTTGCATGCGCACTTTCGGGATCAAGGAGCATCACTCCGTCGAGTTCACTCACCGCTGCGAGCGCCGCACGGGGAGCTTCTACGGGCACGGGACGTGCCTGCGGATTCCACTTCGCCATCGCGTCGAGACTGGAAAAAACAGGCAGGGCCCGCCGACCGTCGGCGAGTTCAACCGAAACCAACACCGCTGCGGCACATGCTGATTCAGCAGGATCCTCATGCTTTTTAATGGACTCGTGATCCACCACTCCCCCGTCGGCAGTGCGGCCGGGATGGGCGTGCGGCAAGACGGGCAGGAGCAGGCGCACCTCACTGAGGGCTGCCACCACCGCTACGGTGCGTTCTGGGGCTGCTAGCGCCGTTGCGAGCGGAGGCGGACACGAGCCATCATCGCCCGCAAATGGGTTGGGACGGAACTGTTTTTTGGCAGCGCGCCCCGCTGGTGGGGGCGCCGCTACATCCGGTGGTATTGCGGGGGTATGCACGCGCCTATTGTCCCTCACCACGCGCGACCGCGAGGGCTTGCCGTAAGGTG
>JAUNVO010000354.1 GCA_030540695.1 Micrococcaceae bacterium
GTCACATGGGGGCGTCCACCTGTAGAGGTGGGCGCCCCCATGCGCGTGTCCGGGCGCTACACGGCGAATGTGTGGGGGTGGCGGCCAGGGTGGCACTAGGGGAGTGTCCGGGTCTTCCGGCGTGGGTGTTCTGCGACTGGATACCGTCCCACATTTCGGGCGCGCGGCGCGGGACTTGTCGTGGGATGCGGTTTTCCGGGTCGCCGGCGGATACCGATTCCATTGTTCCCGTGGCAAACATCAACAATGTGTACAACCCTGTTAAGATTTTAAATCTAGATCAGTTTTTGACTTATTCAGAATTTTCGCGGTGTGCGGTTCCGACGATACGCACCCTCCAGGGAAAGGCCACGACATGACGACCTCAAACGCCCGGCGCGCCGCCAGGCACAGGCGTGCCGGAAACGGCCCTTGGCGCCGGTTCTCGGGGGAGCGCGCATGCTAGGCGGGGGCAAAGAGTTCCCCGGGACCTGGCAGCGCGCCCTGTTGCCCATGAGCCTGCTCGACGCCCTGGAAGCCGGACCCAACCACGGCTACGCCCTCGGCCAGATCCTCGAGGCCCGCGGATTCTCGCCGATCAAGGGTGCGACGCTCTACCCTGCACTGGTCAAGCTAGAGGCCGCCGGATACATGGAAAGCACTTGGGAAGACGGCGACGGTGCCCCCGGGCGCAAGGTCTACACCCTGACCGGCATCGGCCGCGGGCACTTGGCCGCCCAACGTGAACTCTGGTCCTTCTTCCAGGATGCGGTGTTGCGCTCATGATCCAACCAAGACGGACCTCACACACCTTGAAACGTCGCGATCTTGGAGGGCAAGCATGAGCCAGCTTAATCCGGATAATCCAGACCGTGACACCGAACTTCTGCCCTGGCCCGAAGCACATCGCACCTGGGCACGGACGGCCCGGGGGACCATGATCATGCATGGTGCCAAGGGAACCGCTGTTGATTCCCTGTTGGCCCAAGCCCGCCAAAGCCTTCAAGCCAGCGGCCAAACGCCCACGGAGCTCTTCGGTAGGCCCGAAGCCTACGGACGAAGCAATGCGAAGGGATTGCGCACCGCGGTGTCGTTGCTGGAAGGGCCGCTGCCGTTTTCCACGATGGTCGGGACATGGCAAGCTCTCTCGATTTCGCTGGGCGTGATCCTGACCGTGCTGGGGGGTCTGTCTAGGAGTCGGAGATGGTTGGAAAAAATCGAGCATCAGCGGTTCGGTCCTGCTGCTGTTCCTGTTGGTGTCCGGGCTCGTGGGGGGTCGCCCTCTGGGGGCTGGTGGTGCACACCCGGGGCCGGCTTCACACGGCCCGCGCACTCTGGCTCGACGCCTTGGCAGTCAGCGGTGCAGTGATCGCCGTGGCTTCCTTCCTGGACGACTTCGCGCTGGATGGGCCACCGAATTGGATCATGGTGGTGGTAGGGACGGGCGTGTGCGTCCTGGGCTTAGGCTGGCCACACACACCAACGCGAAAGGGCACTAATCGATGGCTGCGGCTGGCCCGATGCACGATGGTTTGCCCGAGCGGAAAATCTGCTGCGTGGACGGTACCACTTTTCCCGAGCGCAGGCGGTCGAATCGTTGCGTGAGGCCAAGTGCCACCGGGCCCGTACCGGGGATGCGGGCCCGCTCGCTGCGGAGTTCGGCGACGTCGAGGTGTTTGCCACGCAACTAGCCGCCTCAAATCACACGGCCATCAAGCGGGGAGTGCTGATCCAGCGAATCATTTCGGTGTCTGCGTTGCTTCTCTGGGGGGCTGTCATCCTTATGCCGATGGTCCTCCGGGACGGGCTGTCCGTCCTGACCGGATTTGGCGTGTTCCTGTGGGTCCTGTTCCTCGGGGGCGTCATCAAGGCCTGGTGGCCAGCCCCGATCGAGACTGAAGCACGGCGTTTGAAACGCCAGCGCGAGCGCACGGCCGCGACCTTGGGAACCGAGGAGCAGGCCTAGGACTGGAACCGCACCCAAGCGACGAAATGACTAGCCCGGTAGGTCGTCCGTATCGACGATGAGGGTGTAAGGACCGGTATTCACCAGGGAAACCTCCATCATCGCTCCAAACACACCGGCCTCGACCTGCGCCCCCAGGGAACGCAACCGGGCCATGAACTCCTCGTACAATGGTTCGCTCTCGGTACCGGGCGCGGCCTTCGTCCATCCCGGCCGGCGTCCCTTGCGTACATCCCCGTACAAGGTGAACTGGCTGATGACCAGCAGCGGCGCC
>JAUNVO010000355.1 GCA_030540695.1 Micrococcaceae bacterium
TGGCCCTTTCGCGACTGTACGTCGGAGTCCATTACCCGACCGATGTGGTGGCGGCAGTAGTGATTTCGAGTTCCGCGGTGTTGTTCTATTGCGGACTCTGGAACCGCTCCCTGAGCGGTGTTGTCTCCCGCATGTCTTTCCTTGAGGTCTTTGGCCCGCTGCCGCCAAATCGGCCCGGCGAAAACCAGCTACCCCAACGCAACGGTTAGGTCGCTGGTGATGAGGTTGGACTCTTTAGCGTCGGGCCGCCAATGAAATCTGGGTGACGGCACGCTCTACTGCGTACTCCGGATCCCTCGATGCGCCCTTGACCTGTGCGTCGGCTTCGGCAACGAGTTGGATGCACATAGCCAGGTCATCGACCTTCCAATGCCGGGCTTGATCTTGGGCCTGCTGGACTTGCCACGGCGCCATGCCCAGTTCGCTGGCCAGTTGGCCCGATGACTTTCGCACCCCGGCCACCTTGGCGACCTGGCGCAGCTTCATCGCCAACGTGGCTACGATCGGGACGGGGTCGGTTCCGGTCGCCAGCGCGTGGCGCAGCGTGCTCAGGGCAATGTCCGCCCTGCCGGCCAGTGCCGCATCTGCGACCTTGAAACCGGTGGCCTCCACACGGCCGCCGTAGTACTTGTCAACCGTTTCCTGGCTTATGGCACCGGTCGTGTCTTGCATGAGTTGGGAGCAGGCGGAGGCGAGCTCGGCGAGATCGCTGCCCAAAGCAGCCACCAGGGCCCGGGCCCCCTCGGCACTAAGTTTGCGCTTGGCCGCACGGAACTCCTGGCTGACGAAGTCGATCTTCTCCGCGTCCTTCTTCAGCGGCTGGCAGTCAACCAGAATCGCACCGCCGGCCTTGAGCGCGTCCAGCAGCTTCTTCCCCCGCGCACCCCCTGCGTGATGCATGACCAATGTTGTGTCCGCTGCCGGAGATTTTGCGTAGGCCAGCGTGTCGTTGAGGAAATCCTCGTTCATGGTTCCGAGTCCGCGGACCTCGATGAGCTTGGTTTCGCTAAATAATGAGGGGCTGGAAGCCAGCAGCAACTCACCGCGTTCATAGGTGTTCGCCTCGAAGCGGACCATCTCGAATTCCGGGCCCGCACGCAGGGCGGAGCGCACCGTCTCGAACGCACGGCTAGCCAGTAATTCCTCTGACCCCTGCAGAAGGATCAAGGGCGCCGGCGCCAGGGATCGCCAAGATATGCCTGTTTGCTTGGACGAACCTCGTGGTGCTGCCATGAGCGAGCCTTCCCTAGTGATGAACGAACCCCATCGATCCTATCTCCAACCTAAAAAAGAACCAGCACGTGCCTGAAGGTCTCCGCGTCGGCTAGGGATCCGTGGACGCACCCAACGAGGAAACGCGCAGGACACCACCATCCCACCCGATGATGATGGTCCCGCGGAGATCGGTGCGCAGCGCAACCGCGTTGTTGGACTCAAGCGCCCCAAGTGCCACCTCTGAGGGATGTCCATAGGTGTTTTTGGCGCCGACACTGACCAGGCCGATGAGTGGTCGCACGGCCGAAGCGGTGCGGACCCCTCCGTTGGCGGCCCCGTGGTGTGCCACCTTCAAGATATCCGCCTGAGCGATCAGCCCCTTGTCGATCAACTCCCCCATGGCCTGCTCCTGCATGTCTCCGGTGGCCAGCAACGAGATCGGCCTGGGCGCATGCGGGATCCTGATTTCGAATCTGATGACCAGGGAGGCGTCGTTCTCATCGGTGAACAACCCTCCGGGGATCGGGCCAAGAACTTGCCAGGTGACGGTTCCGGCACCACCTGTGGCCCCATAGCCAAGTTGTTCAGCCACCGGCGCGATGCCGCGCACCTCACCGAGTTCCGGCGGGTCCATGTCTGAATCAGCAACCGAATAGAACAGCCCGCCCACGTTGCGTCCCTTCCCCACCGCCTGCAGTCCGCCGTCGTGGTCGGCATGCCGATGGGTGATGAAGACTGCGGCGACCGTTTTGACCTTCATCCGCTCAAGGCAGGTGGCGATGGGGCCCGGTGTACGCCCCGTGTCCACCAACAACGCCCCGGCATCCCCCGCGTTGATCAGTAACCCGTCTCCCTGCCCCACGACACAGGCCACGACGATCCAATCCGGTGCCGGTGACGGCACCGGCACCAGGGCCGTGACTGGCATCACCAATCCCAGCAGCAATCCGGTCACGATTCCCTGCACCCCAAGGCGCAACCTCGACGTCCAGCTCCCGTTGA
>JAUNVO010000356.1 GCA_030540695.1 Micrococcaceae bacterium
CACCATCGACTCGCTGGCCGCGGGTCAGGTCCTTGAGTCGCTCGTAGGGGTTGTCCATCCCTTCGACACCCGCGATGGCCTCGGCGCGCATCACCATCTGGATGGCCTCGCCAAGCACCTCCCAGTTGTTCTCCAGGTCCTGGGCCAAGACGGCCTCGGCAACATCCAATCGGTCAAGACCCTTGGCGACGTTGGAGATCGCCAGGAGCGAGTGGCCGAAGGCTGTTCCGATGTTGCGCTGCGAAGACGAATCGGTGAGGTCGCGCTGCCAACGGCTGGTCACCAGGGTGGCGCCCAGGGTGTCGAGCAGCCCGTTGGAGATCTCCAGGTTCGCCTCGGCGTTCTCGAAGCGGATCGGGTTGACCTTGTGCGGCATGGTCGAGGACCCGGTGGCTCCGGCCACGGGGATCTGCGCGAAGTAGCCGATGGAGATGTAGCTCCACACATCGGTGCACAGGTTGTGCAGGATCCGGTTGAAGCGCGCCATGTCGGCATACAGCTCGGCCTGCCAGTCGTGGGACTCGATCTGGGTGGTCAGCGGGTTCCAGCTCAGGCCCAGGTGCTCGACGAATGCACGCGATACTTCCTGCCAATCGGCAGAAGGGACCGAGGCGTAGTGGGCGGCGTAGGTGCCGGTGGCGCCATTGATCTTGCCCAGGAACTCGGTCTTTTCGATGCGGTCCAGTTGGCGTGTCAGGCGCCAGGCCAGCACCGCGAGTTCCTTGCCCAGGGTGGTGGGGGTGGCCGGCTGGCCATGGGTGCGCGAGAGCATCGGCACATCACGCGATTCCTCGGCCATGGCGGTGATCTGTTCGACCAGCGCACGGGCGGCCGGCAGCCAGACGTCCATGACGGCGTCCTTGACTCCCAAGGCGTAGGAGAGGTTGTTGATGTCCTCGGAAGTGCAGCCGAAGTGGACCAGCGAGGTCAGATCGGCGATGCCGATTCCCTCGAGGCGACGGCCGATGTAGTACTCCACTGCCTTCACGTCATGGACGGTGATGGCCTCGATTTCGGCGAGCTCGGCGACCGAAGCTGCGTTGAAATCGGTGACGATCTTGCGAAGTGCAGCGCGTTGGGCCTCGGTGAGAGGTGAGGTTCCCGGGAGCACGGAATTATCGGTCAGGTGGATCAGCCACTCGACTTCCACGTGGACCCGATCGCGGTTCAGTGCCGCTTCGGAGAGATGGTCGACCAGTGGGGCCACGGCGGAACGGTAACGACCGTCCAAGGCGCCCAGGGCGAGGGGTTCGGATGCAAGTGAAATGCGCGCGGAATCAGCCATGATGCCCATTCTTTCACGATTCATCCCAGAGGCACCCAGTCAGTGACGCCGCCCACGTCTCAGTCCTGAGGCAATGCGGGGCTCCGGTTATCCACATATCGGGGCACCGGCCCGGCATGGGCGCCGAGGTGCTGTCAACGTTGAGCCAGACCGGGCACGAGGAAAACGCCGGCACCACGGGACGGAAGGCGCGGTGGCAAGCGATGCTGGAAGCGATAGCGGATGAAATGCTGGTGCGCCTTGTTGCGACCCAGGCAGCGGTATACCGGGCGCGCGGGCAACTTGAGCAAGTCACGAACCTGCAATGGGAATCTCCGGCCGGCCGGGCGTTCCGGGACCGGGCCGAGGAACTGGCTGCAAAGGTTGCTGAACTGGACACCCGGTTGGAAGCTGCCCGCACGCAGATATGGATGGCACGATCCGATCTTGCTGAACTGGAATCCTCCATCCTGGCCGGTTTGGGCACGTTGGGACCGATCATGACCCCCGGCGGGCTGCCGCGTGGCCTGCTCGGCTGAGCAGGCCGAGGACGAGGGACGGAATCGGGATGGGATACGAAGTGCGCGGTGGACCGGGTTCCATCAAATTCTCCATCGTGGAACTGGAACGAACCACGTCCATGCTCTCGGGTGCCGGTGCGGAACTGCTGGAAGGCGCCTCGATGCTGCTGGGGGCACCGCAGTTTCCTGCTGCCATGCTCGCGTTGGGCACGCTGATGATGCGGATGCGCGTGCTGGATGCGGTGCGCGGGGTGGCCGAGGCGGCCGCGGCCTGCACCGTGCGTGCGGGGGAGGCCGGGGCGCTGGCGGCGAACGTGGCCACCGCTCGACTGCGTTACGAGCAAACCGAGTCCGTGGTGGGCCACGGGGTGAACGCGGTGCGCGGGAGCCTGCTGCCATTGGGCCTGATGTGGGACCTGGCGAACA
>JAUNVO010000357.1 GCA_030540695.1 Micrococcaceae bacterium
GACGACGACGATGACGATGATGACGACTAGAAAGCCGGGTAGAAATCCACCTATGTACCAAGCCGCCAGGCCGGCAAGAGCGTCAAAACAGGGATCTTCAGTGCGCTCGCGCGTGCTCGCAGGCATGTTGGGACTCATCACCATCGCATTCATGGTGACGGGCACCGTCGTGTATCTCTTGCAGCTAAGCACCATGGACAACCGAATCGATGACTCGCTCAAGCGCAGTGTCGAGGAGTTTCGGGTCCTGGCCGGCCGCAGTACCGATCCGACGTTATTCCCGGAACACATGACCGCAGAGGTGCTCCTGTACACGGCCATGCAACAAAAGCTTCCCTCGAACCACGAAGGCATGCTCAGCGTGGTGAATGAAGAGATCCGCTGGACGGCTCCGGAAGTCGTCGACCTCAGGCTGGAACACGACGACGAATTCGTCCGTTGGGCCACCAGCAAGGCATCGCACAGCGAAATCATTCTCGAATCGGTGACCACCGGTGTAAGGACCTACCGCGCGGTTTCAGTACCCGTGGCCATGGGCGAGCAAACCACGCCAGCCCATCTGGTGTTCGCTTTTGACTACTCCGCAGAAAAGCGTGCCCTGAACAATGGTTTCCTGATGTACCTGCTGGTCGGAGTAGGAGTGCTGTTGGTTGCCGGTGTCACGGGTTGGCTGCTGGTGGGCAGGTTGCTCTTGCCGGTCACCTTGCTCAGGGACACCGCTCGCCAGATTTCCGAATCGGACCTCTCACAGCGTATCGAGGTGGTTGGCCGCGATGACCTTGCCGAACTGACCGTCACCGTCAACGCCATGCTCGATCGCTTGGAAAGTGCCATGGTTTCCCAGCGCCAGCTCCTCGATGATGTCGGCCATGAGCTCAGGACCCCGGTGACCATCATCCGGGGACACCTCGAACTCATGGATCGGTCCGACCCCGACGAGGTGGACCAGGCACGCGACATAGCCTTGGCCGAGCTGGACCGAATGTCCTACCTGATCAATGACCTGGTGACCCTGGCCAAATCGAACCGCGTCGACTTCATCCACCCTGTGGCCACCAATGCGGGGACGTTGCTTGATGACCTGTTGGACAAGGCCCGGCCCCTGGGTGAGCGTAGGTGGCGCATTGGCCACCGCACTGAAGCCACCGCCGTTCTTGATCCGCAGCGGATCACCCAGGCGATGCTGCAGCTGTGTTCAAATGCCGTGAAATTCACCGCCGCGGGATCAACCATCACCTTGGGAACCAACATCGCCAATCCCCTCGGGAGGGCACCTCGTTTGCGGCTATGGGTCCGGGACGAGGGTGTCGGCATTGCCGCGGAGGACCAGACGAGAATCTTCGAAAGGTTCGGTAGGGGCCACCACTCAAAGCGGACCGAAGGATCGGGGCTTGGCCTGAATATCGTCTCTGCCATCGCATTGGCCCACCACGGAAGCGTCACCGTCACCTCCGATGTGGGCATCGGTTCCACGTTCATCATTGAAATACCCCTGCATGAAGGAGGAGAGGACCATTAGCCGGATCCTGATCATCGAGGACGAGGAACGCATCAGTTCCTTTGTCGCCAAGGGGCTGAAGGCCTCGGGCTTTCAGCCGACCGTTGCCGCGACAGGTTTGGAAGGCGGGTCCTTGGCCCAAGCCCAGGATTTTGAGCTCATCATCCTTGACCTCGGGCTTCCCGATGAGGACGGATTCGATGTACTCAAACGGATTCGCGGCTCCCGCGTCGACACCCCGGTAATCATCTTGACTGCACGAACCAGCCTCGATGACACCGTGGCAGGACTGGAGGGTGGCGCCGACGACTACATGTCCAAGCCCTTCCGCTTCGAAGAACTCCTGGCCAGGGTGCGCCTACGGCTGCGCCCTCAGGCCAACGGGGCAGATACCCACACCTTGAAGGCAGGGCCCCTGGAACTTGACCTCGGCAGCCGGCGCGCCATTCTTTCAGGCCGCGAAATCGATCTATCGAGCCGCGAATTTGCCTTGGCCGAGGCCTTCATGCGTAACCCCGGTCACGTGCTGAGCAGGGAACAGCTGCTTTCCCGGGTCTGGGGATACGATTTCGACCCCGGTTCCAACGTCGTGGATGTGTATGTGAGGTACCTGCGCAACAAGCTCGGCGCCGAATGGTTCACCACGGTGCGGGGCATGGGCTACCGGTTCGAGGAACCTGCCTGATTTCCCGGACTTCCGGTGA
>JAUNVO010000358.1 GCA_030540695.1 Micrococcaceae bacterium
TATTGGAGTCACTGGCCATAGGCCCGCCGTTTAGCTTTCAATAGTGCTATTCTTCATCTCCGAGCCGTCAGTTTGAATATACGGAGGCTTGACAGCCACCGGATATTACCGTTGAGAGCCGGCACCTCCCCGGGAGGGAGCCACCGGCCTCCAAGGGACCCTTTCAGGCCTGAACGGCACAGAACTTCCCGCGCAAGTTGTACCTTACGGTTTTGCTTCAGATGGTGTTGTGGATGAGATGGTCCACGTTCACTTCGACATGGCCGCCAATTCAGGCCGATGGCAGCAGTCACTCTCCGGATACTGCTCGCAGAGCACCGGCGAGACACACGCCGCAGCGGCGTTCTCAGGGGCTCGAACCGCTTGCTGAGCCGCTTGCCGGTAGCACGCTGCCGACAACAGCCCACCAATCGGTGGGCAGGCTGGAGTCCGCAGTGCACTTCCAGAGCTTCGCGGTGCCCACCGGATTCTTGTGAGTATTTGATGCTTTGAGCACCACCTAATCGTGCGGCTCAGCACCACCAATCGTGCCAGAGAGCACCAGTGGTGGTGTGGCTGGGAACCACTGGTGCCCTCAATCATGGATTACACGCTGGTCAGCGCAGTATGCTCCCTCATGTTGTAGGTCCCGGTCTCGACCCAGACTGTGTTGTGGATGATACGGTCCATGATCGCGTCCGCGTGAACACCGGAACCGAGTCGCTGGTGCCAGTCCTTCTGCGAATACTGGGTGCAGAACACCGTTGACGTTTCGCCATAGCGGCGCTCCATCAACTCCAGCAACATGCCGCGCATCGACTCCGTTGGCCGGTCCAATAACCACTCATCAACGACGAGCATCGTGAACGCGGCATACTTGCGCAGGAACTTCCCGGACCCTCCGGGACTGTCTTGCGCGGCGACCCAAGCCTCCTCCAGGTCGGGCATTCGCACGTAGTGAGCCCTGATGCGGTTCTCGCAAGCGCGTTTGGCGATAGCGCATCCCAAATACGATTTCCCCGAGCCGGTGAATCCCTGGAAGACAACGTTCTGCTGTCGGCTGACGAAGGAGCAGGTGCCCAGCTGAGTTAGCAGTTCTCGGTTGAGACGACGCTCATCGAGCAGGTCGATACGCCGCAGATCAGCGTTCGGGTAACGCAGCCCCGCCCTCCGGATCAGACCCTCGACTTTGGAATGCGTAAAGCTGTCATAGGCGTCATCAACGACTAACCGCACTCGCTCCTCGAACGGCATGCCGATGCTGAGCGTCTCATCCTGACTGTCGATCGCCTCCAAGAGCTCCCCAGCATTCATTTCGCGCAGCTTCCGTTTGGTTTCCCCATCCAACCGGCTCATCGGGTGCCACCGGCGTAGTAGGCGCTGCCGCGGACATATCCGCCTTCTTCTGCCTCAGAAACATCTGGAACAAGCCCTTTTTTGTCTTGCCCAGTGTCGAGAATTGGCCGCAAGTGAGCATAACGGGGAGAGCGAATCGGCCCGCGTAACGCCAACTCGCAGGCCGCTTCGACCCGGGCCGGGGAGAACCGTCGTGAGAGGCGCAGCACTGCCAAAGCTGGGTCGAAGCCGGCCTCCTCGATGGAGGCTGCCTCGAAGACCTTGCCGATCACCGTCACCGTGGCCGGGCCCATCCGCGCGGCCCAGTCCTCGATCCGGATCCGGTCCCAAGCCTGCCAGCTGCGCCCCTCGGGCATATCCGCGTCATTCGTCTGATACTGATTCACCGTGCTTGCTGGCAGTAGCAGGTGGCTGGTCAAGCGCTCATCACCCCGATAGACCTCCAACACAGTGTCCGTCACGCGTAGGTCAACATGGCCGCCAATATGACCAAAGGGAACGGAATAGAAGTTCCTCGCCCAGACCACGTGAGCGTTCTTATTCACCTTGCGCTTATAAGTCCACGTGCTGATCTCGAAGGCAACAGCTGGCAGCGGTTGCATCAGCGGCAGTTCCTCGGTGGTGAACACGCTCAGCCGGGATCCGGCACGTTTCTGGAACGGTTCCCGGTTATAGGCATCGATTTGTTCCCTGACCCTGGTGCGCAACTGCGCCAACGACGTGAACTCCTCGTGCCTCAACCCCGCGATAACCCACGTTGCCACATGTGAGACAGTGTTTTCTACGCTCGCCTTATCTTTTGGAGCCCTAACCCTGCCCGGCAACACCGCGGCTGAATAATGCGCCGCCATTTCACGGTAGGAATCG
>JAUNVO010000053.1 GCA_030540695.1 Micrococcaceae bacterium
ACTACGCCACGAACTGGCCGAGATCCGACGCAACGGATACGCCACCTTCGACGGCTTCATCGATCCGGAATCCACCGGTGCCGCGGCCCCGATCCTTGATTCCACCGGCTACGCCGTGGCGGTGCTGGCCGTGGTGGTTCCGCGTGGGTCGGAGCAGCTTCCCACCGCGGTCGTGGCCCTGCAAACCGCGGCACGCGCAATCTCACGCACCCTGGGCAGACTCGTGGAGGGATGAACTCCCAAGCCCCTTCATCGCCCGTGATCTTCGAAACAGCCCAAGAATCACTCCACCACTGCGGGTGGGGAACCCCAAAAAACCAGCGCGGTTGGGACCGGCCCTTGAACTTGTGCGGTCGGTGGGGGTGAATGGAGGCAGGAAACCGGCACGTCGCTTCGCGAAAGCCCGAGGAAAGGACCGGACATGTTGCTGGAGGGAATCAACCACATCGCCATCATCTCCAAGGACGTCGAACGGTTGGGCGACTTCTACCGAGAGGTCTTCGATGCCACGGTCGGGCCAACGCGCGACCATGGCCCCGGCGAGACGATGACCAACATCAGGATCGGTCCGGCCACCGAACTCAACGTGTTCGTGATCAACGGCAACACCGAGGCGGACCGGCAGACCCCCATGTGGGGACGCGGACGCATCGACCACATCGGGCTTGCCGCCGCATCGCCGGCGGCATTCGAGACCATCCGCACCCGGCTCATCGACGCCGGAGCCGGCGACGGCAAGGTCAACGACTTCGGGAGAGCCCTGAGCACGTTCTTCCGCGACCCCGACGGGCTCGAGGGAGAAGTGCTCCTGCCCAAGGACTGAGCGCCCGGGAAGACGTCAGCTCCGGGACCGGATCCACCGCTGGGCGTCGGGCACGCATCTTTCCTGGCCATGGCCCCAGGCAAACCACCCGGGGGCAAGACCGCTGCGCGGGCGTTTAGTTCGGTTCGATGGTGATGACGGCCGGGCCTGCATCGCCGGCGTCGGAACGTGCCCCGGTGCTTGATGTGACTGCGCGGGAGACGCAGCAGTTCATCTTGGTCGAGAGCCTCTGCTGGCGTTCGGAATAGAACACGTCACGATGATCGATCCGCCCTTCGAGAGCCACCACCCGGACCTCGCATAGCCCGCACTCCCCCTTTCTGCAGTCGTACATCATCTCCGCCCCCGCGTCCTCGAGCGCTTCAAGCATCGACCTCCCCTGCGGGACCAGGACCTCGAGATTGAGCTTCGGAACCCGGACAACGAACTCTTCAGGGTCATGCCACCCGCTGTTGCCGAAGGTCTCATAGCGCAGGTTCGGTGCGTCCAACCCGCTTTCTTCCCAGGTGCGCCGCACCGCGTCCATCAAACGGATCGGGCCGCACATGTACAACTCCGTGCCCTCATCCGCGCGCGCAATGAGGTCTGGAACCTTCAACGAGCTTCCCTCATCATCGATATGAGCCTCCAGCCGCTGCCCGTGCAAGGCCGTCAATTCATCGAGATACGCCATGGCCCCTCGGCTGCGCCCGGCGTAGACCAGGGTGTAATCCGCCTTCAGCCGTTTGAGCACCGAGGCCATGTTGGCGATGGCGGTGATCCCGATCCCGCCGGCCAGCAGGATGTATCGCTGTGCGCCGATGCGGAGCGGAAAATTCTGTAGCGGCTGGGTCATTTCCAGTTGCTGCCCCACCGCCAGCTGGTGCATGAACGTAGATCCACCGCGCGAAAGCGGCGCCTTCATCACGCTGATCACCAACCGGGTGCCATCATCATTGGTTTCGACCACCGAGTAGGAACGCTTCGCGGGCTCCCCCGCAATGTCCACCATCAGGTCCACATGCGATCCGGGTTCCGCCTCCAGCGGCAGGGAAGGTTCAAGCACGATGCGTGCAATGCCCGCTGCCACCGGGAGGATCTCGATGACTGTTGCCGATTGCCAGGTTTCTATGTTGGTTGCTGCCATGGTTCTTGGTCCGTTTCTCCGTATCCGGTTTCCCTGGCGCCCTCAGGCGGAGGCGGCCAGACGGCCTTCGGCCACCAGCATGGCTTCGAGGATGCGACGCACCCACATGCCTCCGGCATCGATGTTCAGGTTGTAGAACTCGTAATCGGGGTTTGCATCGATGGCGGCTTGCTGGGCCATGAGCATTTCCTCGTCTTCGCCGAAAACACCGTGTACCCCGTCGCGCAATTGCGTGGTGATCAACTGGCTGTCGAGGCAGTAGTTGCGCATGAAAGCCCAAAAATAATGTGAGGACCTGTCGGTTTCCGGGGTGATGGTGTTCATGACAAATCCGTTCACGCCCTGGCTGCGATCGCCCTCCGGCGCGCCGGTTCCCGCTTTCGCCACTCCCACGTCGATGTTGATGGTGGAGGGTGCCTCGAAGTTGATGATCTGCCAGCGATCGACCTTGCCCTCGAAGCCGGGAAACTTGTCCCGCATGTTCTTGAGCCAGAATGGCGGGGCGTCGATGTTGTGCATCCACCGGGTGACGGTGACCTTGTTGCCTTCGCGCACCGTGACGAATTCCGACTCGCTGAGCTCTTCCTGGCCAATGGACGAGGAATGGACAAACTCCTCGTGGGTCAGGTCCATGAGGTTGTCCAGCACCAGCTGGAAGTTACAGCCCGCGTGGATCGTCAGGCCGTCACCGGCCCATTGATCCGAACTCATCTGATGCATGTCCGGGATCAGTCCCGGGTCCGCAAGCGTCGGATCCCCCATCCAGATCCAGACGTAGCGGTGGCGCTCGACGATCGGGAAGGAAGGCACGGTGGCGGACGGGTTGATGGTTTCCTGGGCGGGCATCGAAACACAGCGTCCAGCCGAGTTGTACACGATGCCGTGGTAGGGACATTGAATGCCGTCCTTGCCGACCGTTTTGCCTTTCGACAGGGGTGCCAGGCGGTGCCAGCAGGCATCTGCCAACGCCACCACCTTGCCATCCTCGGTGCGATAGAAAACCACCGGGCGGTTCGCGATCCGGCGAGACATGGGTTCACGGGTCACCTCGTGGTCCCAGCCAGCCACGTACCAGGCGTTGAGCGGGTGGGGCAAGACCTTGTTGGTCGTCGAACTGGTGGTGGAGGTGACAGTCATGGGTTCCCTTTCGGCGTCACGCTGATCATGGGCAGGCAGCGAGGTGCCTCGAAGCCCGGGAGCTGCGCAGATTTCAAATCAACTAACTATCGAGATAGTTAGTTGTGTTGTACTTACAGTAGCTCCCGATATAGTGACTGGCAACACCTTCCGCCAAAGAAAGCCGCCATGAGTCTCCGTCACGCATTGTTTGCCCTGCTCGTCGTCGAACCCATGACCGGCTACGACCTGCACAAGCAATTTGAGGGCTCGGTGGGCCACGTGTGGCACGCGCCGGATTCCCAGATCTACCCCGAGCTCAAACGCATGGAATCCGAAGGCCTGCTCGAGGGCGAGGATATCCCCTGGGGCCCGCGCGGCAAGAAGCGCCAATATCACGTGACCGATGCGGGAAAGTCCGCCTTCAGGGCCTGGATGAACACACCGCTGGAATATGCCCGCACGCGCGACCCCGCACACCTGAAAGCGGCCTATTTCGAGTGGGCGGATCCCGCTTCCGCGCGGGAACAGCTCCGAGCCCACATTGACCACCACGCCGAACTATTGGCACAGTGGCGGGAAAAAATCCTGGAAATCGAGAACGGCACGAGCCCCATGCTGAACCGGCGCTTGGCGCACACCCCGGCGGCCGACCACGAGCAAACAAACGCCTACAAGACCTTTACGTACGAGGGGCTCATTTCCCAAGCCGAAGCCCAAATCGCGTGGGCGCGCCGCGGCCTCAAACTCATTAACCGGCTTAACAGCTGATTCTCGCCGCGTTGGACAAAAATTAGATCCGGATCAAGGCGCCCCGCCAAAGGGCCCGCGGTACGCAAGAACGCGAGCGTCGCCATGTCGAGCCACAGCGCCCTGCGGCGTGTGGCTGATACCCGATCGGTCAACGCCATGGACTCTGCCACCATTCCGGGATATACCTATGGTCATAGATAATGGCGCTGATACGCCCTTGCCGGATTTGAGGACCCTCCCATGACCAAAGAACTCCCCGACGGCCCCGTAAGCCCCAAAGGCCTGCTCGCCGACTTTTCACTGGAAATGACTGGAAAGGACATTCCCGCGCTGGAGGCCGCATCATCGACCATCCCCCCGGGAACGCCTATCAATATCACCTTCTTGGGCAACGAGGACCTCACCATGAGGGTGGCTGCCGCGGCCGCAGTCAAGACGGCAGGGTTTCTTCCCGTGCCGCACGTATCCGCACGCAGGGTCACCTCGCCACAGGACCTCGAGAGCTTTCTGGGCGCCCTGCGGGACGAAGGGGCAGCGGAGCACATCTTTGCCGTCGGAGGAGATCCCGCCGAGCCCATGGGTCCTTACGCGGATTCGCTGGCACTGATCAACTCCGGCAGCTTCGAGGCATTCGGTGTCCGGTCCGTGTCGATTGCCGGATACCCGGGAGGGCACGCCGATCTCGATGACGAGGTGCTCTGGGAAGCCCTCGACGCGAAGGCCTCTGCGCTGCGGGAGCGTGGGATGACATCACAGATCATCACCCAATTTGGCTTTGACACGACCCCGGTGCTGGATTGGCTTGCCGAGCTGCGACAGCGCGGGATCGATCTTCCGGTGCGCGTTGGAGTGCCCGGGCCGGCCGGAATCAAGCGTCTGTTGGGATACGCCCGAAGGTTCGGAGTGGCATCCTCGGCAGGGATAGCCAAACGCTACGGCTTCTCCCTGGGCAATCTCCTTGGAACCGCCGGCCCCGAGCGCTTCATCCAGGACCTGGTCGCGGGCTACGAACCCGAACGGCACGGTCGCCTGGGCCTGCACTTTTACACATTCGGGGGGATCGAGTCGACCTCCAAGTGGGTTGCCGAACACCGCTGAGACAGGCCACGGAACGCATCGGAAGGCGGGCTTCAGGGATCCCTGGGAGCCCGCCTTCTGCATGCGGTGCGGCTTCCTACTCTTGCGGCAATAGCGCCGTCAGGTCCGGGACCTTCTCGATCAGTCCACGATCCAGGGAGATCGCGGCAACATCCTCCACTGACTGCGCATTGACCTCGGTGTAGAAACGCGGCATGGTGAGTTCTTCGATGACCTCGGGCTTGAGTGTCGTGTAGTCAGGCAGCACGGCCTTGGCCTTCTCCGGGTTCTCGTCCGCAAATTTCTGCGACTCCTTCATCGCACGGGTGAACTTCTCCACGGTTTCCGGGTTGTCCTTGATGTACTGTTCCGACGTGAAGTAAACAGCCACCGTGAGGTTGTCCACCGGCTCGGCATAGTTGGAAAAAACCGGCACGTTTCCATCCGCACCCGAAATCGTCACGAAGGGCTCAACTGCCGCCATCGCATCGACGTTTCCCGCATCCAACTGGGCAGCCATGTCAGGAAACGCCATCTCCACGAAATCGATCTTTGTGTGGTCCCCGCCTGCCACCTTGACCGCCTCACTGATGGTCGAGTCAGAGATGTTGTTCAGCGTGTTCACGGCAACCCTCTTGCCGACCAGGTCCTTGATCTCCTTGATGCCGCTGTCGGGCTTTGTCATGACCGCCGCAAAGTCCTTTTTGGTGTCCCCCGTCGAGCTGCCGCCTGGCGCGACCATCTTCAGGGGCAACCCCTTGGACCGGGCGACGATCATCGAGGTGATGTTGGAGAACCCAAAGTCCATCTGCCCGCTGGTGATTGCCGGCACGATGGCCGCACCACCCTGGGCCAGGGTAAGCGTGACATCCAAGCCCTCCTTTTCAAAGATCCCCTCCTTGACGCCCAGGTAAATCGGCGCCACATCGACGATCGGGATAACCCCGACCTCAATCTGTTCCATGGCGGCCGCGGGACTTCCCGCAGATCCCTCCGAGGCTCCACCCGAGGGCGAACCGCTGCCGCACGCGGCAAGGCCAAGGACGGCAAGCACCGCAAGTGCCCCTTTTAGCTTCTTCATCTTGTTCTCCGAGGTTCCCGGGCACCGCCCGAATTGTTGTGATGTGCGTCTCATGCTACCTATGAACATAGTGACTTGGTAGATGGCAGGCAAGAACTTTCCATCGCGCATCCCCACATCCGCCAACCCCTGGGGCACTGCCGGCCACCAAGGCCCCAAGCGTCCCGCGGGACATCTGATGATTTAGGAAATATAACTATCGACTTAGTGAGTTTGTTGGCTTAGGGTCGGGGTAGCGGGCGCGACACCGCCCTCCTCGTGTTCAGGAGCCGACCCTTGCCAGGGCAGGCCCCCATAGAATTAAGGAAGCCTTCTCACATGTCACCCAAAAATCTGCAGGAAGTCCTTGACGCAGCGGGCAGTACGGTAGACCTGCTCCGCAATTCCCAGATCGGCGCCTACGTCTACCCGGTGGTCGCCCCCGAATTCTCCAATTGGCGCAGCGAACAGCGCGCGTGGCGCGAAACCGCGGTGCTGTACGACCAGACCCACCATATGGACAACTTGTTCATCAGGGGCCACGACGCCCTCAAGCTCATTTCCGATACCGCGATCAACAGCGTGGCCAACTTTCCGGTCAACCGTGCCAAGCAGTATGTTCCCACCACCCCTGCCGGCCACGTGATCGGGGACGGAATCCTGTTCCATGAAAAGCAGGACGAATACGTCTACGTTGGCCGTGCGCCTGCAGCCAACTGGCTTCTCTACCAGGCCGAAACCGGTGGCTACGACGTGCAGATCGAGGTTGATCGTCGCTCACCGTCCCGTCCCATGGGCAAGCCGGTGAAGCGGAAATACTGGCGCTTCCAGATCCAGGGCCCCCAGGCCTGGAACATCATCGAGAAGCTCAACGGGCAGCCGTTGGAGAAACAGCGCTTCTTTTCCATGGACACCATGTCCATTGCCGGCCAGCAGGTCCACACCCTTCGTCACGGGATGGCCGGAGCGCCGGGGCTGGAAATCTGGGGGCCCTACGAGTCCTACGACCTGATCCGCGACGCGGTGCTTGATGCCGGCGCCGAGTTCGGCATGCTTCCGGTCGGCGCCCGGGCCTATCCTTCGAACACCCTGGAGTCGGGATGGATCCCCTCCCCGCTGCCGGCCATCTACACCGGCGAGGAGTTGCGCCCCTACCGCGAATGGCTCGGCGCGGATAGCTATGAGGCGACAAATGCCGTGGCCGGCAGCTTCGATTCACCGGACATCGAGGATTTCTACCACACGCCCTGGGAACTGGGCTATGGGTCATTCGTGAAGTTCGACCATGAGTTCATCGGCCGCGCGGCCCTGGAAAAAATGGATCCCGCCGCCCAGCGCAGAAAGGTCACCCTGGCATGGAACCCGGAGGACCTGGGAACCGTCCTCACCTCTGTACTGGATACGGATTCACTTCCGTACAAGTACTTCGATTTGCCGTTGGCCAACTACGGTTCGTCCAACTATGACAGGGTCGTTGACGCCGATGGCAAGACGGTCGGGCTCTCGATGTTCACCGGCTACAGCTCCAACGAGCGCAGGGGCCTGTCCCTTGCCGTTGTGGATCCGGACGTGCCCGAGGGAACCGAACTGCGTGTGGTCTGGGGAGAGCCCGACGGCGGAACCAAGAAGAGCACGGTTGAGCCGCACCGCCAATTCGAGGTGCGAGTCGTGGTCAGCCCGGTCCCGTACTCCACCGTGGCGCGGGCGGAGTACCAGGGCGGCTGGCGGACCTCATATAAGGAGTAAGTCCGCCCACTGGTCACACCAAGGGCCGCCATCCCCGGAATCGGGGATGGCGGCCCTTGGCGTGTACGGGTTTCCCCGGGTGGCCCTACTTGGCGTTGGGCGCCGTCATGGTGATGGCTTCCTCCGGACGGTGGCCGGCCTTCGCCTTCTGGATTTCCGCATACACGTGGTGTCGCAACTCAGTGAACCGCGGTAGCGACCTGGTCTCGAGCTGGTCGCGCTCATCGGGCAAGTCGATCACGATGTCCTCCTGCACCACGGTTGGGGAGGAGGACAGGATGATCACCCGCTCACCGAGATAGATCGACTCGTCGATGTCGTGGGTGACGAAGAGGACCGTGACCTTCAGCTTCTTCCAGACACTGCGGATCAAATCCTCCAGATCCGCGCGGGTCTGCGCATCGACAGCCGCGAAGGGCTCATCCATCAGCAGCACCTCGGGCTGGTAGGCCACCGCCCGGGCAATGGCCACGCGTTGCTGCATGCCGCCGGAGAGCTGCCACGGATAGGACCTGGGCACGTGTGCCAGACCCACCGCTTCCAGCGCGTCGGCCACCAGCTTCTTGCGTTCGGCCTTGGGCATTCCGGCGTTCTTCAGCGGCAGCTCGACGTTTTCTTCCACCCGCAGCCAGGGAAAGAGCGAGCGGCCGTACTCCTGGAACACCACGGCCATCTTCTTCGGCGGACCGGTGACCTTTTGGCCATCGAGGCGCACCTCGCCCTCGGTGGTGCCCATCAGCCCGGCAATGCACTTGAGCAGCGTCGTCTTGCCCGAGCCGGAGGGCCCCACCAGGCAGACCAGCTCTCCGTGGCCCAGATCGAAGGTGAGGTTGCGTACAGCCTCGATGTCCCCGGCATCGGTGTGGTAGACCTTCTTCAGGTTACGCACCGAAAGCAGGGCCTCGCCCTCGGGAAGGGTACGTCCGGCAGGAACGGGAATTATTTGGTCAGACTGCATTTTCAACCTCTTTCAGGCCGTGGTACCAGCGCAGCACACGCCGCTGGACCGCTTGGAAGATAAAGGAAAGGATGACCCCGATCAGCCCGAGCACCACGATGCCGGACCACATTTCCGGGACCGCGAAGGAACGCTGGAACTGCACGATGGTGAACCCAAGCCCCGAGGACGAGGCAAACATTTCGGAGATGACCATCAGGATCAGCCCGATGGACAGCGCCTGGCGCACGCCGGCCATGATGGTCGGGGTCGCCGAGGGCAGGATCTGGTAGCGGATCCTGTTGAAGCCGGAAATCCCGTAGGAACGGGATGTCTCGTTCTGCACCGGATCGATGGAACGCACTCCCTCGATGGTGTTCAGCAGCACCGGCCAGATGCAGCCGGTGATGATCACCGCGATCTTCATCGCGTCGTTGATTCCCACCAGCAGCATCAGCACCGGGATCAACACCGGCGGAGGCAGTGCCCGGAAGAACTCGAAGACCGGTTCTGTCACCGCGCGCAGCGTGCGGTTCAGCCCCACGGCCAGCCCCAACCCGATTCCCAGGATGATCGCGGCCAGCACGCCGATGACCAGGCGCATGATGCTGGGCAACACGTCGGTGAGCAGCCGCTCCCCGAACCAGGTGTCGATGAATGTCTGGACCAGCACGGCCGGCGTGGGGACGAAGAAGCTGGTGCTGCCCAACGTCGCCACCCACCACCAGAGAATCAGGATCACCGGCAAACCGAGCAGGTAGCCAACGGATTTCAGCGTTTTCATGCTGTTGCCTCCCCACGAATCGACGGGTGCCAGGACAGGACCCGCTTTTCAACCACGCGCGTCACGCCGTTGATCACCACGCCGAGCAGGCCGGTGGCCAGGATCAGCGCGTACATCCCGGATATCGCGCCGCCGGACTGGGCCAACGCGATCTCCTTGCCCAACCCGTCGGAGCCAATGATCAGTTCCGCGGTGATCGCCAAGATCAACGCCACCGAGGCCGCCAAGCGGATGCCGGTCATCAGGTAGGGCAGCATCGTGGGGAACACGACGTTGCGCACCCGTTGCGCATAGGAGAACCCGTAGGACCGGGCGGTCTGCATCGCCACATTGTCCACGTCCGCCACCCCGTAGAGCACCTGGATCAGCACCTGCCAGAAGCAGGCGTAGACGATCAGCAGCAGCGAGGACTCGATCTTCACCCCGAACAGCAACACCGCCAGCGGGATCAACGCCACCGAGGGGATCGGACGCAGGAACTCGATGGTCGAGTTCGTGAACCGTCGCAGGAACGGGGACATCCCGATGACCAACCCCAGCACCAACGCCGCAACCACGGCCATCAGCAGCCCGAGGAACCACGCCAGCATCGTGTCGCCCACGGCAACCCAAAAGGCGGTCAAGCCCAGGTCATTGGCCAGCGCCACGATCACTTCGGAGGCCGGCGGCAGGTACTTCGCCTGTACGATCCCCAGCGCCGGCACCAGCTCCCAGATACCCAGGAACACCGCAATACCGATCAATCCCGAGACCCACTTGGGCAAACCCTTGGGTGTAGCGGCCTTGGGCTTTTTTCGCACCCGTGGCCGCACGGTGGGTTCAGCTACCTGGGTCATCACGGCAGCAACGCTTCGAGGTCAACGGGCTTGCTGATGCTGCCAAACTCCTTGGTGGCGTCGGCCAGCTTCTGCGCCGCTTCCTTGCTGAAGTCCACGCGGTAGCGCGGCAAGACGATCTTGGAACGGGTTGCCTCATCGATCTTGGTGTAGGTTCCCACGATGTCGCGGACCTCATCCGGGTGCTCCTGCGCGTAGTCAAGGGACTTGTTCATGGCGCGCTGGAACTTGGCGGTGAGTTCCGGCTCGGATTCCACCTTGGCCGAGGACGTGAAGTAGCTGGCAATGTCCAGTTCCGGGTCGAAGTCGGCGAAGTTGTAGCTCACCACCCGGGATCCGGTTTCCATGGATTGGATGAGGAACGGGTCCACGATCCACGCGGCATCAACAATTCCGTTTTCCAATGCGGCCGGGGCATCGGGGAAGGGCACCTCGACGAAGTCAACCGTGCTGGGATCCCCACCGTCATCCTTGATGACCTGGGAAACGGTGATGTCCCCGATGTTGGAGAGGTTGTTGACCGAGACCTTCTTGCCGACCAGGTCCTTGGGGCTCTTGATCGGCGAATCGGCGTTGACGACCACGGCGCCGAAGTCCTTGTTCGTGTCTCCCGTGGTGGTGACGCCGTTGGCGACCACCTTCATGCTCAGTCCCTTGTCATTGGCGACCATGAGGGAAACCAGGTTGGAGAATGCGAAGTCGTAGCTTCCGGATTGGACGCCGGGAACGATCGCCGAGCCGCCGGTGGCCGTTTGGATATCAAGGGCGAGCCCTTCGTCCTTGAAGAAGCCCTGGGCATCACCCAGGAAGATCGGGGCGGTGTCAACGATCGGGATGACGCCCACGGTGATTTTTTCCAGTGCCCCGCCGGCGTCGTTGCCGGGCGAATCGGCGGCGCCACCGCTGGGGGATCCGGAACCGCACGCGGAAAGCGCGAGGATCCCCAGCGCGGCAACGGCCAGTGTGAGTTTGTTTTTCATGTTTCTTATCGCCCTTCGACTGAGTGTGGGGTCGAGATGGGTCCCCCATAGGTCTTGCGTAGATCGGTCTTGCGGATCTTGCCGCTTGCGGTGCGCGGAAGTTCATCGGCGAGCACCACCGTTCGCGGGATCTTGAACTTCGCCAGGCGCCCCTTCAGGTGCGCGATGATTTCACCTTCCGAGATGCAGGCACCTTCGGTAGCGACCACGACGGCCCGTGGAACCTCACCCCAGGTGGGGTCCGGGACACCGATGACGGCCACCGAAGATACGCCATCGAGCTCCATGATGGCTTGTTCGATTTCGGCCGGATAGATGTTCTCTCCGCCGGAAATGATCATGTCCTTGAGGCGGTCGGAGATATAGAGGAATCCCTCCGTATCCAGGTAACCGATATCCCCGGAGCGGAACCATTCCCCCTCGGCGAATGCCTCGGCACTGGCTTGCGGCAACTGCCAGTATTCCTTGATCACGTTGGGGCCCGAGATCAGGATTTCCCCGGTCTCTCCCGACGGCAGCTCCTGCCCGGCCGGGTCGACGATCTTCACATCGGTGAAGAAGTGGGGAAGCCCCGCGGAGCCTGCCTTCGAGTGCGAGTGTTCCGCCGCCAGCGACGTTGCCCCCGGCGCCGTTTCGGTCATGCCGTATCCGCCGGAGAACCCGAGCCCGCGCGCCTCGTAGGCCTGCAGGACCCGCGAGGGGACCGCTGATCCCCCGCAGGTGAGCATGCGCAGCGAGGAAATGTCGGTGCCCGGCCAATCAGGGTGTTCGGCGAGCATCTGGAACGTGGTGGGAACCCCGGACACCGAGGTGATTGCGTGCTCTTCGATCGCGGCGAGCACAGCGGAGGGCTCGAAACGCTCTTGCAGCACCAAGGTCCCGCCCTTGAGCAGCGTCGGCAAGGCACCCATGCCCAGGGACGCGACATGGAACATCGGGGCGATCATCAGCGCCCGCGTTTGGCTGGTCACGTCGTAGTCGACGATGACGTTGATCGAATTCCACGTCATGTTGCCGTGGCTCAGCACGGCCCCCTTGGGGTTGCCGGTGGTTCCGGAGGTATAGAGGATGATGGCCGGATCCGCCTGGTCGACCGCCACGTCCCGGTGCCCGGCATGCGCCGCGTCAAGCGCCCGTTCGTAGGCCGAGTCCGAGCGAGGGACATCGCCGACCAGCAGGTGATGCACCACGGGGCTTTGTTCCGCTGCCGCCCGGGCGAGGTCATCCAGCGATTCGGGGTTCAGCAGCACGGTGGCGCCCGAGTCGTTCAAGGCGTAGTTCAGTTCCCGTGGTGTCAGACGTGTATTCAGTGGCACGAAGATGGCGCCGATGCTGCCGGCGGCAAAGAGTGTCTCGAGGAAGGCCGAATGGTTGTTGCCCAGGTAAGCGATACGCGTTCCCTTTTCAGCTCCCAAGCCGCCCAGGACGTTGGCGAGCCTGTCGATCCGGTCAGCCAGTTCGGCATATTCCAGGGACATCTCTCCCTCGATGATGGCCCGGTGTCCTTGCGACTTGATGCGCCGCTTGTGGATCCAGCTTCCAAGCCCTTGGTTCAGCATGTGTGCCTTTCATGTGTGCCGGCCCGCAGGCCGGCACACGCTCGTTCATGACCAGGAGATGACTACTTGACGGTCATGGCTGCGATGTCCGGGGACTTGGAGAGGAAAGAGTACTTGGCGGCAAGCTCGCCGAGTTTGTTGAGCTGGTCGGTGGGCACCGCGCCATCCCAGGTTTCCATCTTCAGGTTCTCGGCCACCTTGGCATCCATCTTCATGAAGTCAGGAAGAAGCGCCTTGGCTCCGGATTCATCTGTTTCGGCGGCAGACAGGGTTTCATCCATGGCTGCCTTGAAGTCGGCCACGACCTCCGGCTTTTCCTGGGCGAAGTTGCCGCTGGTGAAGCTCACCATCGTCGGCAATCCCGGAATCGCCTTCTGGTTGGGGTAGCCCAGCAGTGCGTTATCCGGGTTTGCCAGCGCCTTGGACAGGAACGGCTCCGGGACCCAGATGGCGTCCATGTTCTTGCGTTCCAGCTGCGCTTCCATGTCCGGGAACGGCATCTCGCTGAACTTCAGCGCATCCGGGTCTCCTCCGTCGAGGGCCGCGGATTCGAGAATGGTCAAATCGCCTTGGGTCTTGAGCGCATTTACCGTGGTGGTTTTGCCGGCGAGGTCCGCGAAGGTCTTGATGCCCGAATCGGCACGCACCACCACGCCGTTGATGTCGTCTCCCTCGGCCTTGGAGTTCGAGTATCCGGAGACGATCTTCATATCCAGTCCCTTGTCGACCGCGGTGAGCACCGACAGCGGATTTCCGACGGCGAAGTTCAGGTCCCCGGTGGAGACGGCAGGGAGCATCGCGGCGCCGGCCGAGCTGGTGGTCAGCTCCACGTCGAGACCATGCTTTTCAAAGATGCCCTTGTCGATTCCGTATTTGACCGCAACCGAGGGCGCGATGGGGAGAACCCCGACAACGACCTTGGTCAGTTCCTTGGAACCACCACCCGAGCCTTCGGCGGCGTCGGTGCCTCCGGTGCCCGATGGTGAGCCCTGGCCGCAACCGGTCAGTGCGAGCGCCGCAATCGATGCGCCGGCGATGATCGTGGAAAGTCGCTTTTTCATGAATTCTCCTTGACGATTTGAGAGGGTCCCAGGACGCCTTGCCCCAACCCCAACCATGTGAGCCCCGCCACATAGATACAATCTAAACACAATCGTTGATAAAATCAATAGTTTGTTATTCTTGCGTGCTCGCCAGTCGTGGACAAGACCGCCACACACGCATCCGCCCGATGCGGGGTACGGAAACAGCCGGGAAATCCCTCGCGGGCTCCCCGGCCGAGCGTGCCTTGCCTAGGCGTAGAAGCGGTAGATGCCGCGCGAGACAACCGCCGGCTTCGGTGCACCCTCGACCTCGACGACCTGGTCCACGGCGATCTGGTAACCGCCCTTGACCTCATCGACCTCGGCGATCTGCGCCTTCATGCGGATCTGTGCGCCCACCGGCACCGGGGATGGGAAACGGACCTTGTCCAGCCCGTAGTTGACCCTCGTCGAGACGCCGGTGACGTCGAAGAGCTCGGACCAGAAGGCGATCTGCAGGCTCAGCGAGAGATAGCCGTGGGCAATCGGCCCGCCGAACGGTCCGTCCTTCGCCTTCTCCGGGTCGGTGTGGATCCACTGGTGGTCATCGGTCGCATCGGCGAACGTGTTGACCTGCTCCTGGGTGACGGTGCGGAATTCGCTGTACCCCAGGTCGGTGCCGGCCGCGGTCGCTAGCTGCTCGTAGGAAAGAACTGTCTGGCCCATGATGGGTGCTCCTTTTTTGCGTGGTCGTGTCTAACGGTCGTTCAGAAAACCTGTTGCCTTCGCCCGGCACTGCCTAGCGGAAGGCCCCGATGCCGGTGATGGCCCGGCCAAGGATCAACGCATTGATCTCATCGGTGCCCTCGTAGGAGTAGATCGCCTCGGCGTCGGCGTGGAACCGCGCGACGTCATAGTCCAGCACGATGCCGTTTCCCCCACAGACCTCGCGCGCCAGCGCTGCGGTCTCGCGCAGCATGCGCGCGGTGAACATCTTGGCCATCGCCGAGTTCTCATCGGTGTAGATCCCCTCGTCCTGGGCCTGGGTCAGGCTGACCACCATGGCCAGGGACGCTGTCACGTTGGTGAGCATGCTCGCGAGCTTTTCCTGGATCAGCTGAAACGAGGACAGGGGCTTGCCGAACTGGCTGCGCCCGGAGACATATTTCAGCGCCGCCTCATAGGCACCGGCCGCCGCCCCCGTCGCGATCCAGGCGACGTCCGAACGCATATTGCGCAGGCACGCGGCGACGTCGGTGAACGAGTTGATGTTCTCCAGTCGGGACGAGGCCGCAACCCGGACATCGACAAGTTCAATGTCCGCGTTTTGCATGATGCGCAAGCTGGTCTTGCGTTCAATCTTGCTAATGCCCACCCCCGGAGCGGCGGTGGGAACCAGGAAGCACTTGACCTGCTCATCGGCGGTGTCTCGGGCGAAGACCGCAAGCACATCGGCCTGCGCGGCTCCCCCGATCCAGCGCTTGGCGCCATTGATGACCCATTGGCCGCCATCGGCCCCGGGTTCGAAGGCGGCCGTGGTTTCCAATCCCCCGGCGATGTCCGACCCGTGCTCCGGCTCGGTCAGGGCGAAGACGCCCTTGTACTCATAGGAGCTGATCCGGGGGTCGAGCTCGGCCACCTGGGCTTCGCTGCCGCCCAGGCTCACCGTGGTGCGGAAGAGGCCCGACTGGGCGTTGTAGAAGGTGACCACCGAGGCGTCGACCCGGGCCATCTCGAAGTTCCTGAAGCCGGCAAAGAGTCCGCGGACCTTTTCGCCGGCGGCCAGTACCTCGACCGGGTTCATCATCCCCAACTCCACCAGCGGATCGATGATCTGCTCGGGGAACTCCCCGCGGTCCCAGTAGTCGTTGACCACCGGGCGCACCTTTTCATCGAGCACCACGCGCAACCGGCGCAGGGCGGCGCGCTCGGCCTCGGTGAGCAGGCGGGCGAAACCGTATTGGTCACTGGGGTAGAACTGCGTCATGGCTTCCCCAGCCCCAAGAGCTTGGCCGCATTGTCCTTGAGGATCAACGGGCGGACCTCGTCCTTGATCGGGAGCTCGGCAAAGGCCCCGAGCCACTTCTCGGGGGTGATCAGCGGATAGTCGGTCCCGAAGAGCACCTTGGAGGAGAGCACGTTGTTGCTCATCTTCACCAGCGAGGCCGGGAAGTACTTCGGGCTCCAGCCCGAGAGGTCGATGAACACGTTGGCCTTGTGCGTGGCGATCGAGTTGGCCTCGTCCTGCCACGGCACCGAGGGGTGGGCCATGATGA
>JAUNVO010000359.1 GCA_030540695.1 Micrococcaceae bacterium
GCGAGGTCATACGCGCACTTCCCAATGCATGGGAGCATTTGGAGTTGGCTTCCATAATGAAGGGTTTCCTTGGGAACCGCCCAGCTGGTGTGCACCGCTCAGTAGCAGTGAACATCGACAGGATCGCCAACTACAGCATGCTTGAGCGATTAAGTTCGCTCCCTCCGTTTTCCTCCCAGGTTTCCCCTGTCGGTCCAATAGTCTATTTCGGGGGCCGCACCGCGTTATCCGGTGGCCTGCACAATGGTTCGATCTTGTATGGAGTTACGGGCCTTGCGGGTGAGTACGGGCACCTGATCGTTGATCCCGGGGGTGACCCATGCTGGTGTGGGCGCACCGGTTGCCTTGAAACGAAAATTGGTCTTCTGTCTCTGCATGCACAGAGGTTTCAGAGTGTGACCCCGATCGACCGCCTTTCCATTGAAGGTCCACGCCTTTTGAACGATCTGTTGGCTGCTCGAGATAGGCATGACGAGAAGCTGCTATCCCTCCTGCAGGAGGGCGGACACTGGCTTGCAATTGCGATTGACGCGATAGCCTCCATAGTAAATCCAGGGCATGTGATCATCGACGGGTACCTTGCCCAACTGGGGGATCCGCTGGTTTCCACGGCCATCGCAGAAATCAACATGGTCCGCTCGTTCCCTGCCATCAACGGCGTGGACATCACCCAGACCGACGGCGATCCGGCGCGCGTACTCCAAGGCACATTGGTCGCCGCACTTCGCACGGTGGCGGCGCTGCCGATGATCGCGTCCTAGCTGCATGACCCAAGGTATTTGGTGACACGGGGCGTGGACAAATGACACGAAGAAGACCTCCGAGCGGAGTGGAAACCATCTAAAATTCCATTACTCAACCGGAGGTCCTCTTGTCACGTTCCACCGCGATCCAGCCACTCGACAGGATGACAAATGCCGACTCGGTGCCCTGTCAATGACTGCCCGCCGCTACGTCCAGGTACCTAAAGCCCCCAACGCCACATCACCATCGCAACCCGCCGGCTTCAGGGTCCGGAAGCGAGGTCATGCAGGCATGCGTGATCTGCCGGTAGGTCCGCTAGGCGCACTGAGCAGTGCCGCTAGTGACATTCGGCGTGGCCGAGTGACAAAAAAGACCGATGAGCGACGTGGAATGCGAAGTCTGTGGTCCCGGGCTGCCCTCGATCCGTTGAGCGCCCGATTGCGGGACGTTTCCGGAGCTTCAGCTTGGAAGAACTACTTGCCCTTGGACTTGGACTTCTCTTTGCTCTTGTCCTTGTCTTTGGACTTGACCTTGGTGGGTGGCACGACGGTGAAAGGGCACTTGGAATTCGCGGCACAGTGCTGGCTGACCGAGCCCATGACCATCCGGGCGAAGGCGCCATGGCCGCGCGTGCCCAGAACCAGCGCCTGGGCGGATCCCGAAGCCTCGATGAGAACCTCGGACGGATTTCCGCGCTTGACATGCTGGGTGACACCGGCATCGTCGCCGACGGTATCGCGCACCGTGTCGGCAAGCATTTGGCGGGCGGCTTCCTCGAGCTCTTGGCCGGTTGCACCGTGAATGATCACGTATCCGTAGGTCGCCGGCATTTCCCACACCGCGATTGCCTCAACCGGGGCCTCGTACCGCCGCCCGAACTCAACGGCCCAGCGCAGGGCGTCCTTCGAGTTCTCGGATCCGTCGATGCCCACTACTACTGGTTTGGTTGCCATGCTTTAGCCACCTCTTCCGGTGCACCGCAGGCGCACCCTTGACAAGGAGCCCACCCCGGACTGCTCTGTCGGCAACGATGCGAGTGCAAACGCCGCACGGACGGGTCTAGACCCCAAAGCGGGGCAGGCCGATGGATCCGGGGTCCACTGCCACGACCGGACCACAAAACCCATTCGCCGCCACTCTAACAGCGAGGTGAATCGGTGAGGCGTCAACTCACCGATCGCGCCGCAGCATCTCGGTGAGGGGACGTTGCCCGCGCCGAAACTGCACTCCGGAGCCCAAACCGCGACCCACTCGGCGTTTGGATGCCCCGTGAGGGAACTAACTGTTAAGCGCGGGACCGTTCCCGGGGTTGCACCCGCCCTCCACCCATCGGTTCCACGTCGGGCTCAGGGCTGAAACGGAAACCATTTACCCTCAGGGAAGAACGAACTTGTCAGGCAAGGGATTCCTCTCCCGGGGCGATAACAGTACAACAACGTGA
>JAUNVO010000054.1 GCA_030540695.1 Micrococcaceae bacterium
CACCGCGGCACGCGGGGTTCCGGTGGAGCTGTTCGTCTCGGAAATCGGGGACCAGGCCATGGTCTACCACGCCCAACGCTCCTACTACGAGCCGCTGCTGCGCGCCGGGGTGCGCATCTAGCTGTATCGGGCCCCGAAGGTGCTCCACGCCAAGCACTTCACCATTGACGACGAAGTGGCGATCATCGGCTCCTCGAACATGGACATGCGCTCGTTCTCACTGAACATGGAGATCTCGGTATTGCTGCACGGTTCGGAGGTATTGGCCGCGCTATTTGCTGTCCAGGACGGATATCGGAAAAACTCACGCGAGGTGATGCTGCAGCAATGGCTGGCAAGGCCCTTGGGTGAGCGCGCTCTGGACAACCTCGCACGTCTGACCTCGATGCTGCAGTGAAGCACCGTGACGGAGAAGTTGAACGGTGATCAAGACTTTTGAACGCTGTTCAAGTAGTATTTTTCTGTGCCCTTGCGGTGCAGTGAAACCACCCCGTACCTTTAGAGAAACGTCAGGAATCATCCATGACCACGCCCAGCCAGCACCTCGAAGCACAGCCAGCGGCCCGCATCGGGGCCCGTGACCTCGCCTTGGTCTCCGTCTTTGCCGCACTCATTGCCGTACTGACCCTCGTTCCGGCGGTACCCGTGGGGGCCTTGGGCGTTCCGATCACATTGCAGACCATGGGGGTTGCGCTCACCGCGCTGATCCTGGGATCCCTGCGTGGCAGTTCAGCAACTGCCCTGTACCTGCTGGTCGGATTGGCGGGTGTCCCGATTTTCGCGAAGTTCTCCGGCGGTCTCGGGGCGCTGGCCGCCCCCAGCGCCGGCTACCTCATCGCCTTTCCGATTGCCGCGCTGGTCACCGGTGCGCTGGCGACACTGCTGCTGCGCAAGAAATCCCGAGCCCGTCTCGGCTGGTTGTTCCTCGCCGCCATGGGCGGATCGATTCTGGTGATCCACCCCCTGGGGATCCTGGGCATGTCGATCAACGCGCAGATCCCGCTGGGCCAGGCCTTCGTCCTTGACATGGCCTACTGGCCCGGAGACGTGGTGAAGAACTTGCTGGCCGCCGCCATCGCTGTCAGCGTCTTCAAGGCGTTCCCACGCTTCGCCCGCCGCCGCTACCAGTCCTAGCCACCAGGCTGCGTCACGGCAATTCGTTCCACACCGGCAGCAGGGAATACCGTTAAGCGTGATCCGATTCAATGATGCGGGGCTGTTGATCCCCGCGGACGACCCCGCCGCGCAGGGGCGCACCGTCCTGTCCCCATGCCGTCTGGAGCTCACCGAGTCCCGCATTTCCGTCATCGGCGCCAACGGGTCCGGAAAGTCCACGCTGTTGCGGATGGTCAACGGGCTCGTGGGCCCTTCGACCGGTTCCGTCACCGTCCATGGCTTCGACACCGTCACCCAGGCCAAAGCCGTGCGCCGGCGCGTCGGCTTCCTGTTCACCGACCCGCTTTCCCAGCTGGTGATGCCCATAGTTTCCGAGGACGTGGAGCTCTCGCTCAAGGCCAGCCACAAAGACCGTGCGGCACGCAGCGCGGCCGCCCTGGCGGCACTTGCCGCCCTCGGGCTGGAGCATCTGGCGCAACGCAGCATCTATGACCTCTCCGGGGGCGAGCGGCAGTTGGTGGCACTGTGCAGCGTGCTGGCCGCCGGCCAGGAAATCCTGGTCGCCGACGAACCCACGACGCTGCTGGACCTCGCCAACAACGAACTGCTCCAGGCAACGCTGGGAAAGCTCGGCCAACAGGTCATCTACGCGACCCACGACCTGGACTTCGCCGCAGCCGCCGACCGTGCGTTGTTGGTCGACGGCGGGCGGATCGTCTTTGACGGACCCGCCCCGGAGGCGGTCGCCGCGTACCGGTGGATGGTCCGAAACGGAAGCATGTCTTCATGAGCGCCTCGCACCAAATGCTGCTGGGACACCACCTGCCGGGAAACAGCATCATTCACCGCACCCCGCTGGTAGCCAAGTATCTGGTCGTCCTGCTGGTCGGGGCTGCCGTGCTGCTCTGGAGGATCCCCGCGGTCGGGCTCGGCGCCCTGGCACTTGGCGTCGTTTTGTTCGCGCTGGCCGGGCCACGGGTGCTGCGCGCCTGGGCCGCCCCGCTTCGCCAGCTCTGGTGGATCTTCGCGATCCTGGGCATCTACCAGTCGATCCTCAACTCCCCGATCTTCGCCCTGACCTTGGTCAGCGGGATGCTCGCGGTCATCCAGTGCGGTCGACTCGTCCTGTTGACCACCACCCAGGCGGCACTGCTCGACGGGCTTGAACGTGCAGCTTCACCCGTGCGCCTCCTAGGTGGAAACCCAGCCACCGTTGCGCTGGCGGTGGCACTGATGTTGCGCAGCATCCCAGCCATCGCAACCTCGGTGCAAGAACTCTCCGACGCAGCCAAAGCACGCGGCATCACGCGCAATCCCGCCACGTTGGCCGCCCCGGTGGTCATCAACACCGTCGGCTACGCCCAACGCACCGCCGACGCGCTGGCTGCGCGCGGCATCATGGAACGCAACTGATTTCCGCTTCCGACACGCGATTTGGCACCGGAAACCCGGCCTCACCAGTATCCTATGGAGCATGAGTTTCAACGACGACGCGCGCCTGGATTCCGGGCGCATCAAGGATTCGCGCGGCCGTGGCCGCGGGACAAAGATCGCTGCCGGTGGCGGCGGAATCATCGTGCTGCTGATCGCCGCCGTGCTGGGCATCAACCCCGATCTCCTGGCCCAGCTGGGCCTGGGCCCGGATGCCGGCACCGAACAGGGCACCACCACCAATGGGCCCGCGGCCATCAGCGAGTGCAAGACGGGCGCCGATGCCAATGCCCGGGCCGACTGCCGGATCCTGGCCACCACCGAGTCGCTGGACAGCTTCTGGCTCGACTACCTACCGAAATACGACGTGCAGGTGCAAAGGCCCGGAGTCGAGGTTTTCGCCGGGCAGGTCGGCACCGCTTGCGGCCAGGCAACCAGCGCAGTCGGGCCCTTCTACTGCCCGGCGGACCGCACCGCCTACTTCGACACCGGTTTCTTCGCCGACTTGCATGGCTCCTACGGCGCGGACGGCGGCCCCCTGGCCGAAGAGTACGTGGTGGCCCACGAGTACGGGCACCACATCCAAAACACCATCGGCACCCTCGCCGCTTCCCGGCAAGGGGGCACCGGCGCCACATCCGGCTCGGTGCGCGTTGAGCTGCAGGCCGACTGCCTGGCCGGGATGTGGGCCGGGCACGCGGTGCACACCAAGGACTCCAACGGCACCACCTTCATGGAACCGTTCAGCAAGGCGGACCTGCGCTCCGCGCTGTCCGCTGCCGCGGCGGTCGGAGACGACAGGATCCAGCAGGCCGCCACCGGAGAGGTGAACCCGGAGGGTTGGACCCATGGTTCCTCGGCCCAGCGACAGGCGTGGTTCCTGCAGGGCTATTCCGCCGGGGACATCAACCAGTGCAACACGCTCTCGGCAGCCAACCTCGACAAGCCCGGCAGCTAGGGCGTTAAAGACGCCAGGTGCGTCTCCCCGCACAAGGGGGAAACGCACCTGGCGTGTTGCGTGGGCGCAGGACTAGATGTTGAAGCCCAGGGCGCGCATCTGGTCGCGGCCGTCGTCGGTGATCCGCTCGGGACCCCATGGCGGCATCCAGACCCAATTCAGGCGGTAGGAGTCAACCACCGACTCCATGGCCTGTCCGACCTGCTCCTCGATGACATCGGTCAACGGGCAGGCAGCGGTGGTCAGGGTCATGTCGATGAGAAGCGCACCGTCATCGGCGTACTTCAGTCCATAAAGCAGGCCCAGGTCAACGATGTTAACCCCGAGTTCCGGGTCAATGACATCCTTAAGGGCCTCTTCGACGTCCTCAAGGGAGGTTTCAGCAGACCCGCTGGTCGTCTCGTTGGATACGCTCATGACTATGCTGAAACGTTCTGGAAGCGGTCGTAGCCTTCGGCTTCGAGACGGTCGGCCAGCTCGGCGCCACCCTGCTCGGCGATCTTGCCGTCAACGAAGACGTGCACGAAGTCGGGCTTGATGTAACGCAGGATGCGGGTGTAGTGCGTGATGAGCAGCGTGCCCATCTCGTTCTTCTCCTGGGCGCGGTTGACACCCTCGGAGACGACCTTCAGGGCATCGACGTCCAGGCCGGAGTCGGTCTCGTCCAGCACTGCGAACTTCGGCTCGAAGAGCTCGAGCTGAAGGATCTCAACGCGCTTCTTTTCGCCGCCGGAGAAGCCCTCGTTAACGTTGCGCGAGGCGAACTCCGCATCGATCTTCAGTGCTTCCATGGCCGTCTTGACTTCCTTGGTCCAGGTCCGCAGTTTCGGGGCTTGCCCGTCGATGGCGGTCTTGGCGGTGCGCAGGAAGTTCGTCATGGAAACACCCGGGATTTCGACCGGGTACTGCATGGCCAGGAACAGTCCGGCGCGAGCACGCTCGTCAACGGCCATTTCCAGGACGTCAGCGCCATCGAGCGAGATTGAACCCGAGGTGACGATGTAGCGCGGGTGACCGGCGATGGTGGAGGCCAACGTGGACTTACCGGAGCCGTTGGGGCCCATGATGGCGTGGGTTTCGCCGGTTTTGATGGTCAGGGAAACACCCTTGAGGATTTCCTTGAGGCCCTGCTCGGTCTCGATGGAGACGTGCAGGTCCTTGATTTCCAGAGTAGACATGCCTTGAGTCCGTTCTCTTTCCGTGAAGTCGATGTAACATCGACGAAATTTTTGATGTTGGTGGGCGAAGCCCGAGTTAGCTGTCCGTTGCCGCGAGCTCGCGCTCGATGGTCTCGGCCAGGCGTTCCTCGATCTCCGGAACCCGAATCTGCTGCACGATCTCGTTCAGGAAGCCACGCACCACCAGGCGGCGTGCGGTCTTCTCGTCGATACCGCGGCTCATCAGGTAGAAGAGGTGGTTGTCGTCAAAACGTCCGGTGGTCGATGCGTGACCGGCACCGTCAATGAGCCCGGTCTCGATCTCCAGGTTCGGGACCGAGTCGGCGCGCGCGCCTTCGGTCAGCACCAGGTTGCGGTTCGCCTCGTAGGAGTTGGTCCCCTTGGCTTCCTTGCGGATCAACACGTCGCCCACCCATACGGTGTGCGCGTCCTTGCCCTGCAGGGCGCCCTTGTACAAGACGTTGGATTTGCAGTTCTCGGTGGCGTGGTCCACGAACAAGCGGTGCTCGAGGTGCTGGCCCGCATCGGCGAAGTAGAGACCGAAGAGTTCGACTTCCCCGTTTTCGCCGCCGAAGTGGGCCGAAGGCGTCAAACGAACCAAGTTACCGCCATAGGTGACCGCAATGTGCTTGAGCTTGGCCTTCTTGCCGACCTTGGCCAGGTGCGAGGAGGCGTGGATCGCGTCATCGTTCCAGGCCTGCAACGAGATGACGGTCAGCTTGGCGCCCTCCTGGACATCGAATTCGATGTTTTGCGCGAGCACTGCCGAACCCACGTGATCAATGACGACCACGGATTCGGAGTTGGCCTCGGCGACGACGACCAAATGGCTTGCGGCGGCCTCGGTGGAGGTGCCCGTGTAGGTGAGGGTGACCTGTTCGCCAGTGGAACCGGCGGGAATCGTCAGCACCTTGGCCTCGGCGGCGTGCTTCCAGGCGTTGGCCGAAACGCGGTCCTCCGGGATGCCTGCCGAGCCCACACGTGGATCGGACATGGCAACCGTTTCCATGGTGGAAACCTTGGCATCGGAGACGCTCAGCTCCGGGGCCGGGCCGGTGAGCTCGTTCTTGTGCAGACCGCCCATGCGCTTGAGCGGGGTGAAGCGGAAATCCTCTTCACGACCGGTCAGCACCGGGAAGTCTTCAACGTTGTAGCTGGTCTTGCGACCGGCCCGCGAGGAATCCGGGATCCCGGCGCCGCCACCATGGCTATGCGCCTTGACGGCGTCGCCGCCAATCGGGGATGCTGCTTCGTTCAGGGGCGAAAGGTTTTCGCCTTCTTCGGTGAACCCGGAAATGCTGGGTGCACCGATGCGGGCCTTTTCGCTTGATTCGTGAGTTGCGGTATCAGTCATGATTAACCGACGGATCCTTCCATCTGCAGTTCAATGAGGCGGTTCAGTTCCATGGCGTACTCCATCGGGAGTTCGCGGGCAATCGGTTCGACGAAGCCGCGCACGATCATGCCCATGGCTTCCTCTTCGGTCATGCCGCGGCTCATCAGGTAGAAGAGCTGCTCCTCGGAAACGCGCGAAACCGTTGCCTCGTGGCCCATGGTCACGTCGTCCTCGCGGACGTCGATGTACGGGTAGGTGTCGGACCGCGAAATCTGGTCAACCAGCAAGGCGTCGCACTCGACCGAGTTGCGGGCACCCTTGGCGCCCTCACGGACCTGGACCAGGCCACGGTAGGCCGAACGGCCGCCGTTGCGGGCCACCGACTTCGACACGATCGTCGATGAGGTGTTCGGCGCGATGTGCACCATCTTGGAACCGGTGTCCTGGTGCTGTCCTGCGCCGGCAAAGGCGATCGACAGGGTCTCGCCCTTGGCGTGCTCGCCAACCAGGTAAACGGCCGGGTACTTCATGGTGACCTTGGAACCGATGTTTCCATCGACCCACTCCATGGTCGCGCCCTCTTCACAGATGGCCCGCTTGGTCACGAGGTTGTACACGTTGTTCGACCAGTTCTGGATCGTCGTGTAGCGCACGCGTGCGCCCTTCTTCACGATGATTTCCACCACTGCCGAGTGCAAGGAGTCCGACGTGTAGATCGGCGCCGTGCAACCCTCGATGTAGTGGACGTAGGAATCCTCGTCCGCAATGATCAGGGTGCGCTCGAACTGACCCATGTTTTCCGTGTTGATGCGGAAGTAGGCCTGCAACGGGATATCGACGTGGACGCCCTTGGGGACATAGACGAAGGATCCGCCGGACCAGGTCGCGGTGTTCAGCGAGGCGAACTTGTTGTCGCCCACCGGGATGATGGTGCCGAAGTACTCCTTGAAGATGTCTTCGTGTTCCTTCAACGCGGTATCCGTGTCAAGGAAGATCACACCCTGCTTTTCAAGGTCCTCACGCAACTGGTGGTAAACGACCTCGGACTCGTACTGCGCTGCGACCCCGGAGACCAGACGCTGCTTCTCAGCCTCGGGGATACCGAGTTTGTCGTAGGTGTTCTTGATGTCGTCGGGAAGATCTTCCCAGCTCGTGGCCTGCTTCTCGGTGGAACGCACGAAGTACTTGATGTTGTCGAAGTCGATGCCCGAGAGATCTGCACCCCAGGTGGGCATGGGCTTGCGATCGAAGTACTTCAGGCCCTTGAGGCGCATGTCGAGCATCCACTGGGGCTCGTTCTTGAGCTCCGAGATGTTGCGGACAACGTCCTCGCTAATGCCACGGCGTGCATTGGCACCCGCATCGTTCTTGTCACTCCATCCGTACTCGTAATTACCGATCCCCTGGAGTTCTGGGTTCTTCTCCAGGATCTCGGTAATCACGCCTGCGTCAGTGGACTGATGTGCAATCTGATCCGTCATCGCGGCCTCTCCTGCTTCGTGATCTTGATTCGAGTTCTCTTCTCAGCGCGCTGAGGAGGTTGGTTCCGGCCCACAGGGATGTGGGTCGTACACACATGCCCGCCACTGGCAAGTGTCGAGAGCCTTCGCACGTCGACACCCAGGAGGCGGGAAAAAGCCTGGGTTTCCATCTCGCAAAAGACGGGAAATTCCCTGGCCAGTTCTTGGATGGGGCAGTGCCCCTGGCACAGCTGGACGCTGTGCATTGTCGCTGTCGGCGAGTTCGCGCCGACCTTGCGGGTGGAGGCAACGAATCCATCGGCACTGAGCGCTTCACTCAGGACCTCGGCCCGTTCCTCCAATCCTTCGATTCCGGCAAGTGCCGGGGCGTAGCGCCGCTCCATCTCGCCGAAGCGGCGGGCGGCAAACGCCTCGATGGCCGCCGGCCCTGCGGCGCGGCCAAGTTCGGCCAGCGCCTCGGTGGCGATATCGAGGTAGTCGTTACCCATCCTGGTTTGGCCGCGGTGCGAAAGCACGTAGCGACGTGAGGGCCGCCCGGCGCCTGTGCGCTGGTTGGCCACGAGTTTGACCTCGACGAGCCCTTCCTTGGAAAGCGCATCGAGGTGGCGACGAACGGCTGCAGGGGTGAAACCAAGGCGCTCGCCCAATTCAGCCGCGCTGACCGGGCCGTGCTCCAAAACCGAGTACAGGACTCGGTCACGGGTGCGTTCCTCGGCTTCCCCTGTCGCGGGAATGTTGCGCGCCGGCACATCGCCAACCGGCACGGACTTTTTCGATGAATACACAACACAAGCATGCGCTAATAGAAGCCGCCCGTCTAGTAAGGCATTACTTACCTCGCGGACAGCGAAATCCCGCGCCCACCGCCACCATCGGCCCATCCGGTGGTGTGCTTCACACCCAAGGGCGCGCACCGCCGAACCACGGTTCGCTCAGGGGCGCCGGGCGGCTCGGACACTGATCCACCACCGCGAAGAAGATTGCGGCCCTGCCGGCGCTTGGGGTCCTGCGTTCCGCTGGCATGGCCCCAACCTTACCCAAACCCTTCAAGCCGGCCCCGCATGTTTCGGGCGCGAGGTGCACGGGATTCGATCGCCGCGCCACACGCCTGGCGGCACCGGTGAACGGCCCGGGTTCTGGATGCAGGGCCGAAGCGGCCGCCGTCCATGACCCGCTCACGGCACTTGCTCCCGCATCCGGGCCACGAAGCCGCCGGGGAGACGGCCACCACACCACCGCCTGGCCCGCTTCCACCTGGCATAGAATGGCTGGGTGTCCAATGTGCCTCCAAGTCTCGTCATCGAAGACCTGCTCAAAGATTTCGGTCCCGTACCGGCCCTCGACGGACGGATGGTGCGCGTGCTTAACGGCATCAGCCTCAAGGCCAACCCCGGCGCCGTCACCACGCTGCTGGGCTCGAACGGGGCGGGAAAGTCCACCACGCTCGCCTGCGCCCAGGGGCTTTTGCGACCCGATGGCGGAACCACCCGCTTGCTCGGTAAGGACCCATACGGTGCTTCTCCTGCCCTGCGCTCGCGCGTCGGAGTGATGCTGCAGGATGGCGGACTACCTCCTTCGCTGCGTCCCATCGCCCTGCTGCGCCATGTTGCATCGCTCTACCGGCGCCCAGCCGACATCAACTCGTTGATCGAACGCCTGGGCATCAACGAGTTTTCCACCACGTCGATCCGCCGGCTTTCCGGCGGCCAGAAACAGCGCGTGGCGCTGGCCGCGGCACTGGCCGGGGACCCGGAGGTCGTCTTCCTCGATGAACCCAGCGCCGGTCTCGACCCGCAGTCCCGCCAGGTCGTCTTCGACTTGATCACCGAGCTTCGTGACGCCGGGTTGTGCATCGTGCTCACCACGCACCTGATGGAAGATGCCCAACGCCTCTCGGACTACGTGTACATCATCGACGACGGCTCGAACGTCGCCGAAGGCACCGTTGCCGCATTGACGGCCCGTGCAGCACACGATTCCGCCGCCCAGGCACTGTCCTTCACCGCGGACGCGCGGATGGAGATGCCCCCGCTGCCCGGGCACCTGCTGCTGGTGGAGCCCTCCCCCGGGCACTACCGCCTTGAAGGCGTTCGCGATGCCCACGACCTGGCGGCACTGACATCCTGGTGGGCGGAGCTCGGCATCCTGCCTGACTCGCTGACCATGCAACCACGCAGCCTCGAGGACGTTTTCCTGGAAATTGCGGACAGGGGAAACGATGCCAACTAATACACTGCCGGCCTCCGAGGCATCCAACGCCGTGGGGACCCTGCGCCGGATCGGGCTGCAGGGACGCTACGAAACCCTCGCGATGATCCGCAACGGCGAGCAGCTCGTCATCGCCGTGGTGCTGCCCTTGATGGCGCTCTTCGGCCTGGTCTTCACCGATCTGCTCAAGGACGTCGCCGAGCGGCCGATCGATGCCGCCACCCCCGGGGTGCTTGCCCTCTGCGTGGTTTCCACGGCATTCACCGGACAGGGGATCGCCACCGGCTTCGACCGCCGGTACGGGGTCTTGCGCCTGCTCTCGACCACTCCGCTGGGCCGCACCGGACTGATTTACGGCAAGGTCATTGCCGTGCTCTCGGTCCTGGCGATGCAGGTCATCGTCATTGGCGGCGTGGCACTGCTGCTGGGCTGGCGGCCCGCCGGGGCCGGTATCCCCTGGGCCATTGCCGTGCTTGCCCTCGGGGCGGCATCCTTCACCGCCCTGGGCTTGCTGATTGCCGGCACCGTCCGTCCGGAGGCAACCCTGGCCATCACCAACCTGGCGTGGGTGTTGCTCGCCGGGGCAGGAGGCGTCCTTTTCCCTGCCGCCAGCACCCCCGCGTTCCTGCACCCGGTCATCAACCTGCTGCCATCGGCGGCACTGGGTGATTCATTGCGTGAAACCCTCATTTTCGGGACCGTGTCCGGCCCCGCCCTACTGATACTGCTGGCATGGACACTTATTGCCGGCTTTGCCGCAACCCGCTGGTTCAAGTGGAACTAGAATCCTGGAGCACACAATCATGAGCACCGTCTCCCCCACCGCAAAAAGCTGGACGGACAAGCTGCCGACCACCGTGAACAACACGGTCCACCGCCTGGCCATCGCCTCCCTGGTATCCCAGATCGGCATCATCATCACCGGTGGCGCCGTCCGGTTGACCAAGTCGGGGCTCGGCTGCTCGCAATGGCCCAATTGCGTTCCCGGTTCCATGACACCGGTGCCCGAACAGGGCATCCACGGCCTGATCGAATTCGGCAACCGCACCCTGACCTTCGTGCTGGCGGTCATTGCGGTGGCGATGATCGTCTCGATCTGGAAAATGCGCTCCACGCACAAGACCATCTACAGGCTCTCCATTGCCTTGCTGGCCGTCATCCCCGCCCAGGCGGTCATTGGCGGCATCACCGTGTGGTCCAGGCTCAATCCCTGGGTCGTTTCGCTGCACTTCCTGGTCTCCGCCGCCTTGGTCATGGCCGCGGTACTCCTGGTGAACCGCACCGGCGCACTGCGCCGCGGGGAAACCTCGCTGGGCACACCGGCAGGCCCCACCCAGCGCTTCCTGGCATGGACCATCTTCCTCGCCTCGTCGGTGGCGCTGGTGCTGGGCACCATAGTCACCGGAACGGGCCCGCATGCCGGGGACGCCGACGCCCCGCGCCACATGTTCGATCCCTATATCGTCACGCGCATCCATGTGGTGCCGGTGTATTTGCTGGTGCTCGCCACGGTCGTGGCCCTGGTGCTGGCGCTTCGCCATGCCACGGATGCAAAGCTGCGCATCCCCCTGGTGATGATGACCGCCGTGGTGCTGCTCCAAGGAGCCATCGGCTATGTCCAGCACTTCACCGGCCTGCCCATCGTCCTGGTGCTGCTGCATATGCTCGGTGCTTCGCTGCTGGCCGCAGCGGCAGCGAATATCTGGGACCGGGCCACGGCGAAGTTCCCCTTCTAACCGATCAACGTCCCATCCAACGGGGGCGTTCCCGCCACTGCGGCGGGAGCGCCCCCGTTTTCATGCCCCCACCGATGGCCGGGCGCCACCGATGCCCCAAGGGCCGCCCCGAGCCGGCGCGGCCAGCGACAGGTGCTCCATCGCTTGCCTCTTGCCCGGCAGCTGCGAGCAGGGGAAACCATCCGCCCGGACCCATGGGGCCTTCGGCTGTCCGGGCAACAAGAAAGGCGGCCCGCCCAGGTTTCCCTGGTCGAGCCGCCTTGCCTGTTTTGTGCTGCCTTGGGGCTTTGTCCCTAGCCGAAGAGCGGTGCGCCGACGAAGGGGTCGATGGCCAAAGCCACGAACACCAGCGTGAGGTAGGTGATCGAGATGTGGAAGACCTTCATGGCCTTCTTGTTCATCAAGGCCGGATCGTGGTCGCGTTGGGCCTCGCGGTAGAGCACATGGCACTCGTAGACGAACCAGAGGCCCGAGACACCGGCGATCACCGTGTAGACGATGCCCGCATAGCCCATCGGCACCAGCAACAACGAGCATGCCAGGGTGGCCCATGCGTAGAGGACGACCTGGACCGAGACGCGGCGCGCGGTGGAGATGGCGCCGAGCATGGGCACATGTGCGGCGTTGTAGTCATCGGCGTACTTCATGGACAGCGGCCAGTAATGCGGCGGGGTCCACAAAAAGATGATCAGGAACAAGATGATGGCGGGCCATTCGACCTTGTTGGTCACGGCGGCCCAGGCGATCAGCACCGGCATGCAGCCGGCGATACCGCCCCAGACGATGTTCTGCGCGGTGCGGCGCTTGAGGATCAGCGTGTACAGCACGACGTAGAAGAGGATCGCCGCCAAGCCCAGCAAGGTGGTCAGCGGGTTCGTTCCGAACCAAAGAACGGCCAGCGAGGCAATGGCCAAGACCCAGGAGAAGACCAGCGCCTCGCGTTCGGTCACCTCGCCGGTGACCAGCGGACGGCCCTTGGTGCGCTTCATCACCTTGTCCATGTCGCGGTCGATGTAGCAGTTGAAGGAACCCGAGGCCCCCGCCGCCATGGCGCCGCCGAGCAGGGTGGCCAGCACCAGTGAAATCGAGGGGAATCCGCGTTCGGCAAACATCATCGTCGGCAACGTGGTGACGAGCAGCAGCTCGATCACCCGGGGTTTGGTCAGGGCCAGATAGGCCTTGGCCTTTCGCGATAGGAAGTCGCCGGCCGATTCATTCGGCTGACGAGCTGCACGGGCCCTCGTTGCGGAGTCAACGGACACGGTCTTCACAGACATTTACTCGGTTTCTACGGGGGTGATTGGGACAGTCACCTTATAGCATACCCTTTTACGCCGTGTAGAAATGGGCCGCGGCCCCATGGGGTCGAACACCGCGACCCACGGCCGCGCCGCAGCAATGTTTTCGCCATGCCTCAACAAGTGGTCTCAAACGGGCGTTTTCCACCCCAAGGGCGCTAAGCTGGAGGCGTTGCGCCGCCGCCCAAACTGTCCAGTGAACCACCGGTCAGGACGGCGGCGTTGTGCTTACAGGGCGAGACGCTGCGCAACCACATGACGTTTATTGCACACCGTACAGGGAGGACCCACATCGTGGCGCCACTAGCAGACACCAGCGAATTCACCTGGACCGATCTCGACCAGCGAGCCGTCGACACCACTCGCGTGCTCGCCGCCGATGCCGTCGAAAAAGTGGGGAACGGGCACCCGGGCACCGCGATGTCACTGGCACCGGCCGCGTACCTGCTCTTCCAGCGGCATCTGCGCCATGACCCCAGCGATCCGGCCTGGATCGGCCGTGACAGGTTCGTCCTTTCCCCCGGGCACACCTCGCTGACCCTCTACCTGCAGCTCTTCCTCTCCGGCTACGGCCTGGAAATGGAAGACCTTCAGTCCCTGCGCACCTGGGGATCCAAGACCCCCGGGCACCCGGAATTCGGCCACACCGCCGGCGTGGAGATCACCACCGGCCCGTTGGGGCAGGGACTGGCCTCCGCCGTCGGCTTCGCCTACGCCCAGCGCCGGATGCGCGGCATGCTCGACGCCGAAGCAGCCGCGGGCACCAGCCCGTTCGACCACACGGTATGGGTCATCGCCTCCGACGGCGACCTGCAGGAAGGCGTCACCTCCGAGGCGTCCTCGCTGGCCGGACACCAGGAACTGGGCAACCTCGTGGTGATCTACGACGAGAACCACATCTCCATCGAGGATGACACCGACGTCGCGTTCACCGAGAACGTGCTGGGACGCTACGACGCCTACGGCTGGCACACCCAGCGCGTGGACTGGACCAAGACCGGCAACTACGTCGAGGACCTGGCCGAGCTGGACGCCGCACTGCGCGCCGCCAAGGCCGAGACCACCCGCCCCTCCATCATCTCCTTGCGCACCATCATCGGCTGGCCCTCCCCGACCAAGGCGGACACCGGTGCCATCCACGGTTCCAAGCTCGGCGCCGAGGAGGTTGCGGGCCTGAAAACGGCCCTGGACTTCGACCCGGCCGAATCCTTCGTGATCGCCGATGAGGTCCTTGACCACGCCCGCGAGGTAGGCCTGCGCGGCACCGCGGAGCGCAAGGTGTGGCAGGAAGGCTTCGACGCCTGGTCCTCCGCCAACCCGGGGAACGCCGCGTTGCTGCACCGCCTGGAATCGGGCGAACTGCCCGCCGGCTGGGATGAGAACCTCCCGGTCTTTGAACCGGGCAAGGACATCGCCACCCGCGCGGCCTCCGGCAAGGTCATCAATGCCGTCGCCGAGGTGCTTCCCGAGCTCTGGGGCGGCTCCGCCGACCTGGCCGGATCGAACAACACCACCATCGAGTCCGCCGAGTCCTTCATCCCCGCCTCGCGCTCCACCGATTCATGGACGGGCAACCCCTACGGACGGGTGCTGCACTTCGGCATCCGCGAGCATGCCGCGGCCTCGATCGTCAACGGAATCACGCTGGCCTCCCCGACCCGCGCCTTCTCCGGCACCTTCCTGATCTTCTCCGACTACCAGCGTCCGGCCATCCGCCTCTCGGCGCTGATGGGCGTGCCCTCGATCTACGTGTGGACGCACGACTCCATCGGCCTGGGCGAAGACGGCCCGACGCACCAGCCGGTCGAGCAGCTCGCCTCGCTGCGCGCGATCCCGAACCTTGACGTGGTTCGCCCGGCCGACGCCAACGAGGTCTCCTACGCCTGGAAGAAGATCCTGGAAACCACTTCCAACCCCGCCGGCATCATCCTCTCCAGGCAGAACCTGCCGGTCTATGACCGCAGCGAAGTCGGGTTCGGCGGTGCCGAGGGCGTTGCCAGGGGCGCCTACGTGCTGGCCGATGCCACCGCGAACGGCAGTGTCGTCGCGCCCGAGGTCCTGTTGCTGGCCACGGGCTCGGAAGTCTCCCTGGCCATCGAGGCCCGGGCCACGTTGCAGGAACAGGGCATCGGCGCCCGCGTCGTGTCCATCCCCTGCCTGGAATGGTTCAACGCCCAGGACGCCGCCTACCGCGAATCGGTGCTTCCGGCCTCGGTGAAGGCACGCGTCTCGATCGAGGCCGGCGTGGCCCAGGGCTGGCGCGAGCTGGTGGGGGATGCCGGGACGATCATCTCCCTTGACCACTTCGGCGCCTCCGCCGACTACAAGCGCCTGTTCTCAGAGTTCGGGATCACCGCCGAGGCCATCACCGCCGCGGCGCTGGACTCGATCTCAGCAGCCAAGTAACTTCCCCTGTCCCTTACAGCCAAAGGAGCCTCACCCATGAGCAACGCAAACACCCAGGCGCTATCCGATGCCGGCGTCTCGATCTGGCTTGACGATCTTTCCCGCGAACGCCTGACCTCGGGATCCCTCGAGAACCTGATCAAGGAATCCAACGTCGTCGGTGTCACCACCAATCCCTCGATCTTCCACGCAGCGCTTTCCGACGGGCAGTCCTACGCCGCCCAGGTCTCCGAGCTGGCCGCTGCCGGCATGGACGCGCAGGAAGCGGTCTTCAAGATCACCAGCGACGACGTCGCAGCCGCCTGCGACCTGTTCGCACCGATCCACGCCGCGTCCGGCGGCGCCGATGGACGCGTCTCGATCGAGGTCGACCCGCGCCTGGCCCGCAAGACCGCGGAAACCATCGCCGAGGCCAAGGTGCTCTGGGAGCTGGTTGACCGCGAGAACGTGTTGATCAAGATCCCGGCCACGCTGGAGGGCCTTGAGGCCATCGCCGAAACCCTGGCCGCCGGCATCAGCGTCAACGTCACGCTGATCTTCTCCCTGGAGCGTTACCGCTCGGTCATCAACGCATTCCTCACCGGCTTGGAGGCCGCACGGGCCAACGGGCACGATATTTCCAAGCTGCACTCGGTGGCCTCGTTCTTCGTCTCCCGCGTGGACACCGAGGTCGATGCCCAGCTGAACGCCATCGGCACCGATGCCGCCCTGGGGCTGCGTGGCAAGGCCGGGCTGGCCAACGCGCGCCTTGCCTACCAGGTGTACGAGGAGTCCTTCACCTCCGAGCGCTGGAAGCTGCTCGCCGCGGCCGGGGTCAACGCACAACGCCCGCTATGGGCATCCACCGGAGTGAAGGACCCGAACCTTCCGGACACCCTCTACGTCACCGGGCTGTGCGCACCGAACA
>JAUNVO010000055.1:0-10026 GCA_030540695.1 Micrococcaceae bacterium
CTCGCGCCGAGGCTAGCCCAAGGCCCGCTCCCGCCGGGATGGAACACCTATATGACCAATCCATCCCGGCAGGACCGTGCGGTCAAGGGGCGTGTCGCGTTGGTTCCTCGTGGGGTCAGGTGCCCAGCTCGGGAGCCTTGGAAGGCAGGACCGATTCCCGCACGGTTCCCTCATCGAGTGCCACGAAGCAAGCGACCAGGCGGTCGCCAGCTTTCCACGAGGTTTCGGAGGGTCGGGAAAAATGATAGGACCAGCTGGTGTCCAGTGGGCTGGTTGGATCCAACGGAACAGACTTGCACAGCTCCTGTGACTCGGCCAGGATTCTTGCCGGTCCGGGGAACTCATCGCCCTTGAGCTTGAAAGTCTCGATCAGCTGGGCGTTGTGGGCCGTCAAGCAGGTCACCACCGTCGTGTCCTCAAGGGGGCTGACAAAACCCTGAAGGCAATCACCGACCTGCAGTTGGTCGGCCGGGACGTCCATGGCGATGATGCCGTCGAGTCCCGGAGATGCGTTTCGAGTGACTTCGCCCACCGGTGCCGTGCCCGGGTCCTGGGCGAAGAACTTGTTGACGCCATAGACGACAATCAAGAGGACCCCCAAGGCCCCCACCAAGGCCCAGAGGGCAGGTGCACGCCACCATGAACGCTTCTGTGACATGGCACTTCGAGCGGGAAGCGCGGCTCTCGGCTCTGGTGGTGGCTGGTCAGGCAAGCAAGCTCCCGGGCGGGTGGCAGTCGACTTGGTGGATTAAATAATACTCTACCGGCGGAACGAAGGTTCCGGGCAGGCACTCGCCGCGGAATCATGTTAACCTTGAAATACGAAAGAATTAGTCACATATTCTGGGGCCTCCGTCTGATTCAGATGGACCACCTCCAGATCTACTGAAAAAGGGGGTCACGCCATGGGGCGCGGCCGTCAGAAGGCAAAAGCGACACGACAGGCCAGGGACATCAAGTATTTCTCCCCGGCCACTGATTTGTCCGCCTTGGAACGCGAGCTTGGACGGAATCGTGGGCACAGCTCCTCGAGTCCAAGCCCAGTCGACGTACCTTACGAATCCGACTATTCGGACTACGAGGATAAATACGCAGACGACGATGACGAGGACGACCAACGGCGCATCAGCTGATGCGTCGACTCCCTGAAGTGACCGCCGGGAAACCGGTGGTGGTGGTTTTTCCAGTACGTGAAAACGACAGCCGTGGGCACCATGCATTTTCTGCATTGGTGACCGCGGCATTTGTCGTATGCGGACGGAAGGCTTCCTGATCATGCTTCACGAAGACAGGCTCGGCATGAACATGGCCCATCGCGCCGCGATTCGTTCCATCGAACGAGTGGTGGGGGAGAACGCCCCGTTGCAGGACCCCATGGTGGCCCGCAGCGGTATCCGCGGGATGCTTGAGGCCGGATCGGTGCTGGTGCTGACCGGTGCGGGGGTGTCTACAGACTCCGGGATCCCCGACTATCGCGGCCCCAACGGATCGCTGCTGCGCCACAGGCCCATGACCTATCAGGAGTTTTTGCACGAACCCGCCGCGCGCCACAGGTATTGGGCCCGTAGCTTCGTGGGCTGGCGGCACATGGCGCAGGCCTCGCCCAACGGCATCCACCGGCGACTGGCCCAGTGGGAAGCCAGGGGCCGGATCAGCGGCATCGTGACCCAAAACGTCGACGGACTGCACGTGGCAGCCGGATCCATGAACGTCATCGCCCTGCACGGGGACCTCGAACAAATCAGCTGCCTGAACTGCGGCGCCCTGGAAAACCGGGGGCATCTGGATACCCGGCTGCACGAGGCCAATCCGGGATACCTCGAGCGCATCGAGCTCGACCCCTCGCTGGTGAACCCCGATGGCGACGTGTCGCTGGATGACGTCCACGTGAAGCAATTTGCCATGGTCGGATGCCTGGTGTGTGGATCGCCGGCGCTGAAGCCCAACGTTGTCTACTTCGGCGAGAACGTTCCCGCCGAACGCAAGGCGCGACTCAAGGAAATCGAAGCGCGGTCTTCCTCGTTATTGGTGATTGGCTCGTCGTTGGCGGTCATGAGTGGCTACAAGCTGCTGCTCGATGCGCGCAGTGCAGGTAAGCCCGTTGCGTTGATCAACGGCGGACCGACTCGGGGCGATGCCAAAGCCGACTACCGGTGGCGCAGCAACATCGCCGAGGCGATGGGGAGCCTCGGCGCGACCGAAGGACTGGAAACGGCGCTTTAGCTCCCGTTTCGTCTCGCGTCCACGGACACCTCGGACGCCGCGGAACCAATCGGCTGTCAGGCCAAAAACCCAAAGAGGAATCCCGCATGAAACCACGTAACATCTCCGCCGTTCTCCTGCTCCTGCTGGGATGCAGCAGCATTCTCATGGGTACCGTGGATTCGTTGGCGGACCTTGCCGCTGTTTTTTGGGCCGTCGGCCTGGTGCTTGTCCTAGCCGCGGTGGGTGCTGCCGCCAACGCGTACCGCAAAGGCACATAGCCCATCCGCCGCACCTAGAGCTCGGAATCGCCCGGACTGCCATACGGGGTGGTTCTCGATGGTGCCGCAACGACGTGAGGGGATGGCACCGCCGGGTGCCATCCCCTCACGTTGAGGTGGTGAAGTGCTAGTTGGCGAAAGCGCCGCGCATCAGTACGGCACCGCCATCGACGCCCTTGGCGCCCTGGACGTAATCCAGCCCCGCACCCTTGGCATCCTCGCTTACGGTCCCGACCTTGCCCATGACCCAGGAGGTCATGCCGCGGGCGTTGAGCCTGGACAGTGCCGCATCGGCCACGGAGGCGTCGACTATGGCCACCATGCCGACGCCGAGGTTCAGGGTGCGTTCCAGGTCCGGTTGCGGCACCGAACCAAGCTCGGCAATGACCTTGAAGACCGCCGGCAGCTCCCAGCTCGAGCGCTCGACCGTGGCCATCAGCCCCTGGGGCAGCACACGGGCCAGGTTGGCGGCCAGTCCACCACCGGTGACGTGGCTGAAGCCGTGGATGTCGATGGCACCGTCAATATTGAAGGCACGGATCAAATCCAGGCAGTCCGCGGTGTAGATGCGTGTGGGTTCGAGAAGTTCCTCACCCAGGGTGCGCCCGAATTCGGGGACGTGCCTATCCAGGGCCCAGCCTGCATGTGCGACGACGTTGCGGACCAGCGAGTAACCGTTGGAGTGGATCCCGGAGGCTGCCATGGCGATGACGACATCCCCGTCCTTGACCCGGTCCGGGCCCAGGAGTCCGTCGGCTTCCACGATGCCGGTTGCCGCGCCGGCCACATCGTATTCGTGTTCGCCCAACAGGCCCGGGTGCTCTGCGGTCTCGCCGCCGACCAGCGCGGTGCCGGCGATCTGGCAGCCCTTGGCAATGCCACGAACGATGTCCGCGACGCGTTCCGGGACGACCTTGCCACAAGCAATGTAATCGGTCATGAACAGGGGTTCGGCACCGACCACGACGATGTCATCGACGACCATGCCGACCAGGTCCTGGCCGATGGTGTCGTGGATGTCCATGGCCTGGGCGATGGCGACTTTGGTTCCCACGCCGTCGGTCGAGGTGGCAAGCAACGGCTTTTTGTAGGAAAGGAACTTCGAGGCGTCGTAGAGGCCTGCGAACCCGCCCACCCCGCCAATGACGTTGGCGTTGTGCGTGGCCTTGATGGCACCCTTCATCAACTCAACGGCACGGTCACCGGCCTCTACATCGACACCGGCCGAAGCATAGGTGATTCCGGAATTCTCAGGGGTGGCGCTGGTCATCTCTGATGTGTCCTTTACTTAGTTGCGCGGGGTTTTGTCTTCGGCGGTGAGGGCGGATTCGAATTCTGCATCCGGGCCCGGCTCACATCCCGCCTGGTTGCTACGTTCAAGCAGGTTCTTGCCGAGACGCTCCGAGCCCGGCAGCGGGATCGGGTAGTCGCCGGTGAAGCATGCGGTGCACAGGCGTTCGCGCTTCTGCTGCGTGGCATCGATCATGCCGTCCTCGGAGATGTAGGCCAAGGAGTCGGCCCCGATGGACTTGCTGATTTCCTCCACGGCGGCACCATTGGCGATCAGTTCGGCACGGGTGGCGAAGTCGATGCCGTAGAAGCACGGCCACTTCACCGGCGGAGAGGAGATCTTCACGTGGATCTCGGCTGCGCCGGCCTCGCGCAGCATGCGCACCACGGCGCGCTGCGTGTTTCCGCGCACGATGGAGTCATCGACCACCACGACGCGCTTGCCCTTGATCACCGGTTCAAGGGCGTTGAGCTTGAGCTTGATGCCCAACTGGCGCAGGGTCTGGCTGGGCTGGATGAATGTGCGTCCCACATAGGCGTTCTTCACGAAGCCATGGGCGAAGGGGATCCCGGACTGTTCGGCGTAGCCAATGGCCGCGGGGGTTCCGGACTCGGGCACGGGGATCACGATGTCAGCATTGGCGGAATTCTCGCGGGCGAGCTGGCGGCCCATTTCCACGCGGGATTCGTAGACCGAGCGACCGTTGATAGCCGCATCCGGGCGCGCCAGGTAAACGTACTCGAAGACGCATGCCTTCGGGGTGGCGGGACCGAAACGCTGGGAGCGCACGCCCTCCTCGTCGATGGCGATGAACTCGCCCGGTTCGATTTCACGGATGAAGCTGGCGCCCACGGTGGCCAGGGCGGCCTGCTCGGAGGCCACGACCCAGCCGCGTTCCAGGCGGCCCAGGACCAGCGGACGCACGCCGTAGGTGTCTCGTGCCGCATACAGGGTGTGTTCGTCCATGAAGACGAAGCAAAAGGCTCCGGTCAACTTGGGCAGCAGTGCCAGGGCGGTTTCTTCAAGTGACTCGCCTTCGGCGCCGTTGAGCAGCGCCGTGACAAGGGCAGTGTCAGTGGTGTTGCCCTGGGCAATCTCGCCGCGGACCTTCTCCCCGGATTCCTCCTGGACGGCATTGACCATGTCAAGTAGTTCCGCCGAATTGGTCAGGTTGCCGTTGTGGGCCAGGGCGACCGTTCCGGCGGAGGTCGGACCGAGTGTCGGCTGGGCGTTGGCCCAGTGGCTGGCTCCGGTGGTGGAATAGCGGCAGTGGCCGATGGCCAGGTGCCCCTGCATTGAATTGAGGGTGTTCTCGTCGAACACCTGTGAGACCAGGCCCATGTCCTTGTAGACATTGATCCGTTGCCCATCGCTGGTGGCCAAGCCGGCCGATTCCTGCCCGCGGTGCTGCAGCGCATACAGACCGTAATAGGTCAGTTTCGCTACTTCCTCGCCGGGAGCCCACACGCCAAAGACCCCGCACTCATCCTGCGGGCCCTTCTCGTTGGGTAGAAGATCATGATTTAGGTTTCCGTCACCACGCGCCATATCAATTATTCTCTCACGAGCAAGGGCTGCCAACGGGCGTGAAGTCACCCACAACTGTGGTTCTAGCGGTGTTCTGGATCACCCATGGGCACGGCAAGCGCTCGACGTGCCTTTTTGCGTGTGATGCGATCCACAACAAGAAAGATGATTCCGGCGACCAGGACGCCGAAGAAGGCAAAGCCGACGCCCAGGAAACCTGCGACCGAGCCACGGGAGAATTCGGCCGACTCGGGCCCGGTGAATGCCGAGATGACGGCGATGATGACGCCGACCAACGCCCCGATGCCCATGAACGGCCAGAATTTCGGGGCGGCGTAGACCCGGACCTCGATGTTCTGGGGGGTCGCTTCACGTTCCGGGGTGATACCGGGGTTATTGCTGGAGTCCATACCCTCTAGGGTACTAAACCAACGGGAGTTCGGCCGACAAGTCGGCTCGCAACCCGGACGCAGCGACCTTGCCGGTGGCCAGCGCAGCTTCCCATCCGATCTTGCCCGAGGCAAGGGCCAACCAGATCGAGGCCGGCAGTTCGATGACGTTCGGGGGAGTGCCCCGGGTGTGCCGCGGGCCGGCGATGCACTGGGTCACGCCGTAAGGAGGGACCCGTACCTCGACCGAGTTGCCCTCGGCCCGACTGGCAAGTTCCTCCAGGGTGTAGCGCACAGCCATGGCAATGACCGGGCGCGCAAGCTCGGCCGTCCCGGCTTCGGTGGTGGTGATCCATTGGCGGAAGGCCCTTGCCCCCTCGGCAGGATCGATGCGTCGTTTGATGGCCATGTTTTCCTAAGCGTCCAACAGCTCCATGACAGGTTTGGCCAAGCGAAGGCAGCCCACCGGGGCCCCGCCGCCAAGGACCGGATGGGTCAGTTTGGCCAGGGTGCCAGCTAGCTCGGTGGTGCTGATGGCGCCCGTGTTGGCCAGCAGCGTCAGGGCCAGCAAATCGCTTCCGCGCCCCGAGCCGTCACTCATCTTCACCGCAACGGCGGTGCCGCAGGGTGCGGCGAGCATCAAGACGCCCTCGGCGCCAAGTTTCGCTATGACTCCCAGGTCCTCCATCACCACGGTGTTCGGCTTCCCATGACCTTGGACAGCCCATGGATAATCGAGCATTGCCGTGGCAATCGTTGCTGCCCGGGCGTCGGCATGCTTGTTGCCCGGGGCTTGGGCGAGCTTGGAACCGGCCCGTGCCAGGCCCGCGAGCGAGATCACGGGGACCGGGGCGCCGCACCCGTCCACGCCCAAATGCGAGATCGGTTCACCGGCGTATTCCTCGATGACCTCGATCACGCGCTTCTGCAACGGATGATCGGCGTTCAGGTAGGTCTTGGTGTCCCAGCCGTTTTCCGTGCATGCCCACAGGAACGCGGCATGCTTGCCGGAGCAGTTGAAGCAGATGGCGGACTTGCCCAGCCCCGCCCGGATGCGTTCGGTGCGTGTTTGCTCATCCGACGGCCAGGCAGCAGGGCACATGAGATCCGATTCGTTCAGGCCTGCCTTGGCCAGCATCGATTGAACGACCTCGGTATGTTCGGTGCTTCCCACGTGGCTGGCGCAGGCCAAGGCGACTTGGGCACCGCGCAACGGAACACCGGACTGCATAGAGGCCAAAGCCTGGAAAGGCTTGAGTGATGAGCGCGGATACACCAGGATCCCGGGGTCGCCAAGCGCGCTGAGAACCTCACCCGTAGCGTCGACGACGACCGCGGAACCGCGATGGCGGGATTCAATGAATCCGTTGCGTTCGAGCACAACAAGGTCCACGGTCTCGGAAGCAAGCAAGGTTTCGGCCATGTGACCTAGTTTACTGTCTGCTCGGGGTCCAGAAGTGCAACGACAAAGTCGGTTCCCGGGACGATCGGGCGCATGTCCCAAGTGGAGAACCGCGCCGTGATCCCCAATCCGGCCGCCGCCACATCACTTTCGAAACCAGCCACCGAATAGCCCTTCAGCGGAGAGAACCCCACAACGAGCCGGCCGCCCGGGGCCAAGTGCGTAGCCAGCGACCCCAAGACCGTCCCCGCGGTCCCCGGGGCAACGAATGCGAGCACGTTTCCCGGGCAGACAATCCCGTCGAAGGTCTCCCGGTTTCCGTTTTCGTCGAGCAGGTCCAGCGTTTCGAGGTTCCCTTGTATCCATCGCGACTCCGGATGGTCGAGCACCGCGGCGCCAAGCAGCTCGCCGTCGAGGTCAACCCCGGTGACGTGGTGGCCTCGGGCAGCCAGCGCCCCGCCGACCCGGCCGGTTCCGCAGCCGGCATCAAGCACCCGTGCCCCGCGCGGTAGAACCGCGTCAAAGAAGCGTGCTTCGCCGTCGAGGTCCTCACCGGATTCGCGCAGCTGCGCAAAACGTTCGATGTAGTTGATGGCTTGCCGGGGATCCCGGCGCGCCTGCTGCTGCCAGAGTGTTTCGTGTTCCATGTACCGAGCATAGAGGCCGGGCCACGGGTGCCCCAGCAGGTTCCACCGGGCACTGGCAGCATGGGCGGGATCGCGGATCGGGCCTGCAACGCGAACCTCTGCGCGCAACCGTCGTGGGTCCAATGCGTCGGGACCGTGACCAGGGGAGGCTCGCACAGCAGGCAAACCCGGTAGGCTTAAGCCTCGTGAAGGTACTGGTTATTGGCCCCGGCGGCCGCGAACATGCACTGATCCGCTCTTTGGCTGCGGATCCCTACGTCACCGACCTGCATTGCGCACCCGGCAATGCTGGGATATCGCGTGAAGTCACCACCCACGACATCGATGCCCAGGACCCCGCAGCAGTGGTGGCCTTGGCCACCGAGCTGGGTTCGGACCTGGTCGTGGTCGGTCCCGAGGCGCCACTGGCCGCAGGAGTGGCCGATGCCCTGATCCTCGCGGGTATCCCCGTCTTCGGGCCCACCGCGGCGGCCGCACAACTCGAGGCCTCCAAGGCCTTCGCCAAGAAGGTGATGGCCGAGGCAGAAGTGCCCACGGCCATGGCCAGGGTCGCCACCACCACCGCGGAAGCCGCCGACGCACTCGATGCCTTCGGAGCCCCCTACGTGGTCAAGGACGACGGATTGGCCGCAGGCAAGGGAGTCGTGGTCACCACGGACCGTGCCGAGGCGCTGGCCCACGCGGAAACCTGCTTCGAGGCAGGAGGCACGGTGGTCATCGAGGAATTCCTCGATGGTCCGGAGGTTTCCCTCTTCGTGATCTGCGACGGCACCCACGCGGTTCCGCTGGCACCCGCCCAGGACTTCAAGCGCATTTTTGACAACGACGAAGGCCCCAACACCGGTGGCATGGGCGCATACTCGCCGCTGCCCTGGCTTCCGTCGGGCTTCGTTGCGGAGGTCATGGAGCGTGTCGCCTACCCCACGCTGCGTGACATGGCTTCCCGCGGCACACCCTTCACCGGCGTGCTTTACTGCGGTCTGGCGATCACCACACGCGGCATCCGCGTGATCGAATTCAACGCACGCTTCGGGGATCCCGAAACCCAAGCCGTGCTCGCACGGCTGAAGACCCCGTTGGGTGGCCTGCTGCTGGCCGCCGCCAAGGGTGAGCTGGACGATGCCGAGCAACTGCACTGGCACCCGGAGACCGCCGTCGGGGTGGTCATGGCCGCCGAAAACTATCCGGAGAACCCCGTCAAGGGGGCAGTGATCCATGGTCTGGAACAGGCGGAGACACTCGAGGGCGTCTCGGTTCTGCACGCCGGGACCAGCACCAACCCGGCCGGCGAAACCATCGTGTCCGGCGGTCGCGTGCTTGCCGTCGTAGGTCTTGGACCGGACCTGCATGCGGCCCGTGGGAAGGCCTACGCCGGGATCGCTGCCATCTCCTGGGACGGTGCCCAGCACCGCACCGACATCGCCTTGAAGGCCGCCAATGGCCAGATCAACGTCGCGGAAGGAACCCACTAAATGTCAGGTCTGAAAACCGAGACCCTGGACCTGCAGGGCTGGACGCACTTCTACTCCGGCAAGGTCCGCGACCTCTACGTACCGGCCGGGACCACCTTCGAGGAAACCGACCGCGTACTGGTCGTGGCCAGCGACAGGATCAGCGCCTACGACTTTGTCCTGGAATCCGAGATTCCCGACAAGGGCAAGGTCCTGACCCAGCTGAGCTTGTGGTGGTTCAGACAGCTCTCAGAAATTCCCAACCACGTGATCTCCACCGAGGTTCCCGAGGCTGTCGCCGGACGCGCCATGGTCTGCAAGAAACTCGAGATGTTTCCGATCGAATGCATCGCCCGCGGCTATCTGACCGGCTCCGGCCTGCTGGAGTACAAGGAACGCCAAACGGTGTGTGCGCTGCCCCTCAAGGCGGGGATGGTCAACGGCTCCAAGCTCGAGCCGGCGATCTTCACCCCCTCGGCCAAGGCAGAGGTCGGGGAACACGACGAGAACATCACCTTCGAGGAAACCGCGATGCGGATCGGCGGCCAGCAGGCAGCCGACCTGCGCGACGCCACCCTGGCCCTGTACACGCGCGCCGAGGACATCGCCCGCGCCCGCGGCATCATCCTGGCCGACACCAAGGTCGAGTTCGGGATCGACCCCTCCACCGGTGAAATCACCCTCGGAGACGAGGTGCTCACCCCGGATTCCTCACGCTTCTGGGATGCCGAGACCTATGAACCGGGTGCGGCCCAGCCATCGTTTGACAAGCAGTTCGTCAGGGATTGGCTCACCTCCGAGGCTTCGGGCTGGGACAAGGATTCCGGCCAGGAGCC
>JAUNVO010000055.1:10126-15998 GCA_030540695.1 Micrococcaceae bacterium
TTCCCGTCATGGACCACCAGCACCCTGTCGGCGATCTGGACCGTGGAGAGCCGGTGGGCAATGATCAACGCGGTGCGGTTTCCCAGAAGTGTTTGCAGGCCGCGCTGCACGGCGCGCTCGGAGGGGATGTCCAGCGAACTGGTGGCCTCGTCGAGGATCAAGACCGCCGGGTCGGCCAGGAAGGCGCGGGCAAAGGAAATGAGCTGGCGCTGGCCGGATGAGACGCGACCGCCGCGCTTGTTGACATCGGTGTCATACCCCTCGGGCAACGCGGTGATGAATTCGTGGGCACCCACCGCCCGGGCAGCCAGGATGATCTCCTCGATGCTCGCCCCGGGCTTGCCCAACGCGATGTTCTCCGAGACCGTGCCGGAAAACAGGAATGATTCCTGGGTCACCATCACCACATGCCTGCGCAGGTCGTCGTTGCCAATGTGCTCGATGGGCACCGAATCCAGGGTCAGCGAGCCCGAACGCAGATCATAGAACCTGGCGATCAGCTTGGCGAGGGTGGATTTGCCGGCACCTGTCTGGCCGACCACCGCAATGGTCTGCCCGGCCGGGATGTCCAAGTCGAACCGGTCCATGATCACCGGTCCCTCACCGTATCCGAAGACCGCGTCGGAGAACCTCAGGGCCCCGGCCACCTCGCCAAGTGCTTGGGGCTTCGCGGGTTCGATGACGGAGGGCGATTCCTCGAGCAAGCCCGAAACCTTTTCCAGGGCGGCGGTGGCCGCCTGCAGGGAGGAATAGAACATCGCGATGCCCTCGACCGGCTGGAACACGCGCTTGGTGGCCAACAGCAGGGCCACGAGCACACCCACGGCCAGCGTCCCGTCGAGGATCCGGAAGCCTCCCCAGGCGAGGACGGCGGCCACCGCCAGGTTGCCGATGAGCACCAGACCCGGTTGGAGCACCCCGAAGAGGTTGATGGAGCGGATGGAGTTGTCGCGAAATTCCTCAGCGACCTTTCCGTAGCTGGCGTCGTTGGCCTTCTCCTTGCGGAAGGCCTTGACCGCCCGGATCCCGGTCATGGTTTCGACGAAGGAGCCAATGAGGCGGGCCGAGACCACCCGGGATTCGCGGTAGACGATCTCGGAGCGGCGCTGGTACCACGAAAACAGCAGTGAGATGGGGATGGCGGCGACCATGACCAGAAGTCCCGAGCGCCAATCGAGAAGGAAGATCGAGAGCAAGGTGAACGCCACGAACACGGCGGAGGAGACGAGCTCGGAGATGCCTTGGTCCAACAGTTCGCGCAAGGTCTCCAGATCGGAGGTCTGCCGTGAAATGATGCGCCCGGAGGTGTACTTTTCGTGGAACTCCAGGCTGAGGCGCTGGGTGTGCCTGAAGACCTGCAGGCGCAGATCCAGCAACATCGCCTGGGACATCCGCGCGGTGCACAAGATGTACCAGCCCAGCAGGGTGCCGGCCATGATTGCGCAGAGCACGTATGCCCCGCCGGTGATGCCCAGGGCGGCCACGTTGCCGCCAGTGACCTGGGGCAGGCCCCAGTCGATGGCCCAGGCAATGAGCAGCGGGAAGGCCGCGCGAGCGGCATTGGAGATCACGACGAGCACCAAGGTCAGCACCAGCATCGGTTTCTGCCTGGCCGCCAGGGAGGCGAGCAGGCTCCAGGAACGGGCGCGCACGCGTTTGCGTTCGTCCTTGGTCAGGGTCAGTGCGTCCTCGTTGGACACTCCTGTGTTGATGCTCATGCCCGTGGCCCGCCTCCCAGCGTGGTGGTGTCGGGATCTTCTTCGTCTTCGAGGCTTGCGATCACGAATCTGTAGTGGGCGTTTCCGGCGAGCAGTTCCGAGTGCGTCCCCACGTCGTGGATGGCACCATCCTTGAGCAGTGCGACCCGGTCAGCCAGCATCACGGTGGAGGGTCGGTGGGCGACAACCAGCGTGGTGGTTCCGGTCAACGTGGCGCGCAGCTTCCCGGTGACAGTTTCCTCCGTGCGCACATCCAGCGCCGAAAGCGGGTCATCGAGCACCAGCACGCGCGGCTTGGCGGCAATGGCCCGGGCCAGGGCGATGCGCTGGCGCTGGCCGCCGGACAGGGAAAGTCCTTCCTCCCCGATGACGGTGTCCAGCCCGTGGGGCAGCGAACGCGCGAATCCCGCCTGCGCGGTGTCGATTGCCTCATCGAGCAGCGCATCGAGGTGTGCCTCGGGCAGCTCGGGGGCGCCGAGGAGAACGTTTTCACGAATGGAGGAGGAAAACAGGATGGTGTCCTCGAAGGCCACCGCCACGCACCGGCGCAGTTCGGTTAGATCCCAGTCCCTCACGTCGACCCCGTCGATGAGCACTCGGCCGGAGGTCACCTCGTGCAGGCGGGGGATGAGCTGGAGCAGTGTGGACTTGCCGGTGCCGGTCATCCCGACCAGTGCCATGGTTTCGCCCGGCCGCACCCGTAGGTTGACTCCGCGCAGCGTGGGCGCACTGGTTCCGGAGGCATCGGGGAAGGAGAAATGGACGTTGCTCAGCTCCAGGTCGCCGACCGGGTCTGCGGGCCGAAGTGGTTCCGCGGGGGAGGCGATGGTGTTTTCGGCATCCATCACCTCGAAGTGGCGGTCCAGCGCGGTCTTGGTGGTCAGCGTCATGCCCAGCAGCATGCCCATGTTCTCCACCGGCCCCGCCAGCACCGTGGCTGTGGCGAAGAAGGCGACCAAGGCACCGATGCTCAGCTGATCCTGGGAGGTGAGCCAGAGCCCTGCCACCAGGCCCAGACCCAGCGCGGTCTCGGGGATCGAAACGATGAAAACCAGGAAACTGGCCAAGGTCCGGGCCTTGGTGACCTCGGTGTCACGCAATTCCTTGGCACGGGAATTGAAGCCGTCGTACATGTGCCGGCCCCGGCCAAAGGCCTTGATGACGCGGATCCCGTGCACGGATTCCTCGACGGCAGTGGCCAGATCGCCGGCCTGGTCCTGGCTGAGGCGGCTTGCTGCCCGGTAGGTGTTGCGGAAGTGGAAGGCCTTGATGGTGATCGGTATGGCCCCGATGAGGTAGATGCTGCCCAGCACCCAGCTACTGTTGAACATCAGGATCAGGCCGGTCATCACCGTGACCGTGGAAACCACCAGCATCAGCGAGCCGAACGCCAGCCAGCGGCGCAGCAGGCTCAGGTCCGACATGGACCGGGAGAGCAGTTGTCCCGACCCCCAGCGTTCGTGGAACGCCACGGGTAGGCGTTGGAGGTGTTCGTAGAAGCGCACCCGCAGCTGGGTTTCCAGACGTGCTGCAGGGGTGATCACGAATTGCCGGCGAAGAAACACCAACACGGCTTCCAGTGTGCCGAGTCCCGCCACCAGGCCAACCGCCAGCCAGACATTGGAGCTGTCGCCCTGCGGGTGCAGGACGTTGTTCACCAGCCAGGCCAGGACCTGGGGGATCGTCAAGGCCACGATGCCCGCAGCCAGCGCACACAGGAAACCGAAGATCAGCCTGGGCATGATGGGCTTGACGAACGGCAACAGCCGCGCGAACGTCCGGGCCATCGTGGGTGTGCCCTCGGTGGGGGCGTGTCCTAGTTGTACTGCCACCTTTGTCCGACCCCTAAATCCCGCACACCAATTCGCTATTGGGAATACCCTACAGCGTGGGGTTGGGATTGTTCAATCGGATGCCGCGGCCTAACCCCGTGCCGTTAAGGTCAGCAGCACGGCCTCGGGTGGGCAGGCAATGCGGACCGGGGCAAAGCGTGAGGTGCCAATGCCGGCCGACACGTTCAGCTCGGTGCTCTTGCCCATGGAATCCCAGCGGCCCAGGCCGCTGGCACGCCACGTGGGCAGATCGCAATTGGTCACCAAGGCCCCGTAACCGGGGATGCACACCTGTCCGCCGTGGGTGTGCCCCGCCAACACCAAATCCGTGTCCGCAGCAGTGAATGCATCAAGAACTCGTTGATAGGGGGCATGGGTCAGTGCAATGCGCACGTGGGGCGCCGAACCGGAGGTCGAGGAGCCGGCCGGCCAGCCGGCAAAGCGCTCCAGGCCCAAGTGCGGGTCATCGACCCCGGTGAGGTCCAAGCGAGTGCCGCGCACGGCGATTGAATGGTTCCTGTTGGTCAGGTTGATCCATCCACCGGCACCGAATGCCCGGTGCATCTGCTCCCAGGGCAATTGGTACTTGGCGGAGTTCCGCGGGGTGTCTGCGCGTTTGGTCAGGTAGCGCAGGGGGTTCTTGGGTCGGGGTGCGAAGTAGCAGTTCGATCCCGGCACGAACGCCCCGGGGAAAGCCATGAGCGGGCCCAAAGCCTCCAAGAGTGCATCCAAGCCCGTCAAATGGCCAAGGTTGTCACCGGTGTTCACAACGAAGTCCGGTTTCAGGTCCGCCAGTGAACGCAGCCACCGGCGCTTGAGCTCCTGGCGCGGAGCCATGTGTATGTCCGACAGGTGCAGCACCTTGATCGGTTCCGAACCGGTAGGAAGCAGGGCAAGGCTTTCCTCGCGAAGGGCGAACCGGGTGGTCTGGGCCAGCCCGTAGCCGAAGGCCACGCCGGCAGAAGCGGTTGCTGTGGCAGCCGCCAAAGCGGCCACACGCGCAGTGCGTGAGGCCGCCTTGGGCAGTGGGTTCGAAGACACCATGGTGCTAGTCGGTTTTCTTCGGAGGAGTCGGCGCCTTGGTGCTGCCGCTGTTCTTCTTGGAGCTGTCCTTGCCCTTGCCCTTGTTCTTGTCCTTGGGGATCTTGATTTCCTTGGGTGCCGTGGAGTTCTTCGGCTTGTTGCTTGGCTTGTCCTTGGCCGACTTCGACTCGTCCGAGGACTTGGAGTCATTGGACTTGGAGCTGTCCGTCTTCTCCTCCTTCGGTGGAGGTGGCGGCTTGGGAGCGGACTTGGCGTTGCCGAAATTCTTCGCCGGGTAGAGCTTGCCGACCTTCTGCATGTAGTTGGTCCACAGCGGGGAGGCCCAAGTGCCCGAGTCGGTCCAGCGACGGCTGACTCCAGCGATCTCCTTGTACTTCGTGGTCATGCTTTGGTCTCTGTCGTAGCGACCAACCCAAGCAGCGGAGGTCATACCGGTGGTGTAACCCACGAACCATGTCGAGTTCGCGTCGTTGTTCGTTCCGGTCTTGCCGGCGATCGGGTATCCGATCGTTCCCTTGGCGACCTTTTGCGACGCGATCTTCTTCATGGTGCCGTTCATGTCCGCAACAACTTGCGGGCTGACTTCCTGCCTGCAGTCCACCGGCTTGACCTTGTAGTCGGTGCCGGAGGCATCGGTGACGGAGATCAGGGCACGGTTCTCGCAGAATTCCCCGTTATTGGCCAACGCGGCAAAAGCGGTGGCCTGTGCCAGGGGGGTTATTTTCGGCGAACCGATGACAAAAGAAGGGTTGGCGGGGGAGATGGGTTGCCCTAAGGCTCCCTTTTCCCCGGTCTTGGGGTCCACGTTGTTGTTGTAGTCGACCAGGCCCAGGCGTTCGGTGGCCTTGGCGATGTCGCATAAGTCCAGTTTGGAGGCCTCGGTGATGGTCGCGGTGTTGACGGAGTTGAACAGGCCGTAATCGACGCTCATCGAGGACGGGTAGCCCTTGACTGCGTTCTTTGGTGCCCAACCCTTGTCACCGCCACCGGAGGTGGCATAACCGTTTGGCAGGCAGGAGGCTTTCCACTTGAACGACTGAGGATATTTTTTCCCGTTTGGTGCGCTGATCCGGTCCCACATGTTGTGCCCGGATTCGAGCCAGGCCATGGTGGTGTAGGGCTTCATGGTGGATCCGGCCTGGAAACCATTGGCGCCGCCCATGGAGGTGGGCACGGCGAAGTTGATCATGGTGATGGGGCCCTTGGCCTTGTCCGTGGGGCCGTAGGTCTTGTTCTGGCCCATGGCCAAGATGTTGCCGGTACCGGGTTCCACGGTCA
>JAUNVO010000360.1 GCA_030540695.1 Micrococcaceae bacterium
TTCCCCGATCCGGGGAAAGGACGCCGGGCCACTGGCTTTAAACGGCACGGCCAGCAACTGGGGCTTGCCCGGATCTAGGATTGAAACATGTTGACTGAAGCCGTTGAACCGGTGAATCCCTTGATGGCCCCAAGTGGCAGCCCGACCGAGCCGGCCATGGTTCGGATGTGTGTACGCCTGGGATACGACGGATCCGGATACAACGGTTGGGGGATCCAGCCCGGATTGCCCACGGTCCAAGGCGCAGTGGAAGCGGCCTTGGCCATGCTTCTTCGCCGTCCGGTGCGCACCACCGTGGCCGGGAGGACCGATGCCGGGGTTCATGCCCGAAACCAGATGGTCCATTTCGACCTCACCGAGAATGAGTTCCTCGGCCTGTCCCGAGGAGCGGAAATCTCCCCCGAACGCGCCCTGGTGCGTCGGCTGCGCGGAGTGCTGACCCGGGAGCACGGGGCAATCCTGATCCACCAGGCCATGGTCGCGCCTGTGGGATTCAACGCGCGTTTCTCGGCCCTGTGGCGTCGCTATTCGTACCGGATAGCCGATGGTGCAGGGAATTGGGACCCGCTCTCGCGCGGCTACACCATGTGGCACAAGCGCGAGGTTGACGTGGAATTGATGGCTGCCGAGGCCGAAGGCATGCTCGGAAGGCACGATTTCCTGGCCTTCTGCAAGCCGCGTGAGCGGGCCACAACGATCCGTACCCTTACAGAGTTCTCCTTCAGCCGCGATGAGTCGGGCATTGTTGTTGCACACCTGAAGGCCGATGCGTTCTGCCACAACATGGTTCGGGCGCTCATTGGCGCGTGCGTGCTGGTCGGTGACGGCAGGGAAGAACCCGGGTGGGTCGGGCAACGGTTGGCCCAAGGCGTACGTGATGCCAAGACCTTGTTGGCGGACCCCCGGGCCCTGGTGCTCGAGGAAGTCGCCTACCCCGAAGCCCGCGAAGCAGCGGCACGGGCCGAACTAACCAGGGCCCGGCGTGTGCCCCAAGACCGAGTTACCGGCGCTGAAACCAGCGCCTAGTGGCCCACCTCGCGGGGCATCGACACAGGTGCCGCTCGCTGAGGGGTCCGCTGTCTACCGGGAGCCCCCTGGCCGCGGAAACTAGCGGGTCCGCGCTTCCGAGCCACGAACCATGTACGTCATTGCCATCGCATGCCAGGCAAGCCCGTAGAGCAAGGCGGCAACCATCAGGGCTGCGCCACCGCGCAGGATCACCACCTGCAAGAACAATTCTGCGCTGAGGTAGTCGTGCACGGCCGGGGCCATGGGCAGTGCACGTAGTGCCATGATCGCCGCGGGCCCAAAAAGAACTACGGCCAGCACGATGGTCCGCACTTTTTGCTCCCTTCCCGATCGGGGTTCGTGAGAGAGCAACGCGACGCGTCACCGGTTCCGCTGCCATAACACCATGACCGTGAGCCCCGCCAGGTACTGGCATGTTGCAGGATGCGGAAAAGCGGAAGATCCGGCACCGGTTCCAAGGCCAGCATGGACACGTGCCGAACGACCCATCCGGTGGAGTGCGTAAATGAATCCCAGATGAGGCGGGTGAGCAGCCCGATGAGCAAGGACAGGAAGGTCCACAACGCCGGGAGTGCCCAGATGGGCGAAGGGGTTCTGGGCTGTTCCTGCTCCGGGAACCAGGGGGCGGGCAAGGCCCAGCGAATCGGTCTGTCCAAGACCCACAGGAACGCAGCCAGCACCAAGGCCAACGGCAGGCCCACAGAAAGCATGCGCGTGAACTGATGGGACTGGATTCCGCTGAGCAGTGCTGAAAGCCACCCAGCCGAAGAGGGCTTGACGATGAGGAAGTACGGCAGATCCGGGGCCATGGCGCCGGCTACCAGGGCTATCGGAACCAAAGGTTGACGCAGGGAAGGTAGCACGGCAGGGTTATGCGCCAGGCTGAAGGGCTAGAGTGATCCTCGAAAATGGTGCCTGATGGCCTGCAGGGCGTGAGCGCTGGAAGATGCGCACGCGGGTGGTGCAGCACCAATCCTTTGCGGCGCGGTGCCAGAACCGTTGGATCCCACGTGCTCGGGGCCGCCGTGCCCGCCTGAAGGCGAAGACCGAGACGTATGCTATGTGGTAGGGCCCGGTGGGGTGACCGTGGGGCACGCAGTTCAGCAAAATTGGCGAGCCGGCGACTTGGCTCTACCCAC
>JAUNVO010000361.1 GCA_030540695.1 Micrococcaceae bacterium
GCACTGACGAGTAACTGAGTCGGCCAGCACTCTAGCGGGAGTTTCCGACTTATTCGGCTGAGACTTCCGTTATGCCTAGTCAGAGCGTGTTTTTAGCTTCCGAAAGTGTATGACCTAACTTTTCTTTGGGGCCCATTTTTTGAGGTTGAAGATTTCAGCGAGGCGGGCGTGGGTGTCGATGTCCTCGGTGAGTATGCGTCGGGCTTTGGGGCGGCCGCCAGTGGAGGGGTAGACCATCACGGTCTCCTGAATGCTGGCGAGCCGCTCGAGTAGCTCGCGGACGGAGTGGTGTTCGCCAGCTTTGTCGGCTTCTCGGCGCATGAGGTGGGCGATTTGCAGGGCCAGGACGCAGGTGAAGGTGTGGATGCGGATATTGTGCTCGGTCCAGTGGTTCATGGGTGAGAACGAGACGACGTGGGGGTCCTTGAGTTGCCGGAATCCGAACTCTGCATCGGATTGGGAGCGGTAGGCTTCCACGATGTCCGTGACGGGCCAGTGATCGTGGGTGGTGACCAGGATTCGTTTGCCAAACATCTCCTCTTCAAGCTCCTGTCGTGCGGCCTCGTTGATGGTGGCGGTCAGGCGGTGGGTGGCCGGGGTGTCACCGGTGATGGCCACCTGAAGGACTCGGCGCAGCCAGGGATCGGCGGTGATCGTTTTGATGTGCGTGGCCAGCTCGTCGGTGGTGCGCCGGGTCTTGCCGCGGGCCAGGGTGTCGGCAAGCTCGGCGAGCTTTGCCTGGGCCTTGGCGAGGGTTTGGGCGAATCCGGCGAGCTGTTTGTCGTGCAAGGTCGGTGAATGGGTGAGGATCACCCTGCGTTCAGCTCCGTAAACGACCCGGCGGGTCTCGGTCGCGCTGAGCCCGCCGAAGCGGGCCTGATCCACGATCCTCCGGTCCGTGGCGGGGATTGTCAGCAGGTCCGCAACGTGGGATGGCGGGACGGAACCAACAAAGGCGAGGTCTGTGTCGGTGACGCGTGTGAAGTTCGAGGCCGAGTTCTGCCCGGCATCAAAAACCACCGTCACCTCCGGCGTGGCCGTGATCCCGGCGGATTCGGCGAGCCTGCGGTGCCGGGTGCCCAGGGCGTCGATCATGAGCGGGAACTGGGTCACGTCGGGCTTGTTGCCAGGGTAGGCGTGGGCGAGCAGGGGGATCCCGCCGTCGCGGGTGATCACCAGGCCCAAGCCCACCAGACGCAGATCGGCTCGCTTCTGCTTGGCCTTGCCGCGCTGGGCGATCGGGGCCTTCTCGTTGGCCGAATCAATGTAGGTCGCGAAGTTCGTCATGTCCAGGGCCAGGGCGGAAATGTCCAGGTTGAATTCGGTCACCATCGCCACCGCGATGCGTTCCTCAATGACCGCGAGCTGCTCCAACGACACCTTGTGCATCGCATCCCAGAACCGGCGGTGATCCAGCACGGAAGCGGGAATCTTCGTAAAACGGTCCGCGGCCGTGGTCTTCCACCAATCAGCGAACCCGGCCTTTGACGTCGGCGCGACCACCCTGTTCAACGCGGCCAACGCCAAGTATGTGCCCGCCGGGGTACCGGCACCCTTGCGCTGCGGACCCACGACCTCATCGATGATCCCGGCAACATCCAACCGCTGCAGAACACCCCAGGCCGCAGCACTGTCACCGAACCCCAGGTGCCGGGTCTTCTCCGGGACGGACACGGCCTCCTTGGCATCGAGGAGCTTTTCAATGTCCTTCGCACTGCCCAGATACCGTTCGGAGACCATCTTCGGCTTCCCGTCGACCCGCGCCATTTCACGCAGGTACCAGTAGACCTTGCCGTTGACCGTTTTCTTATAGAGCGCCATACCACATATCATACTTTAGGTCATACATACTTCTCCACAATAAAGGCCCCGACACGCCGCAACTTACGCGGTTTTTATTTTGCCGGGGCCTTCAAAAGGGAAATAAGTCGGAAACTCCCGCTAGCGCCGGTTGCGGTACCGGGCATATCATGAGCTTCTCCATGGTAGGGGTCGTCACGACGACGCGTTGAGGCGACTTCCTTTGGAGGACGAAGCCGCGGCTTGGCCAAACGCCAACGTGTACCTGCCGTCATTGGATTGGATGGTTGCCCGCATGAAAGTTCCATTCAGAATTGGCGCACTCCTGTTGGCTGGCCTGCTGGCTGCTTCGGGTACCTTGGTCT
>JAUNVO010000362.1 GCA_030540695.1 Micrococcaceae bacterium
GGCCACCGGCATCACCAGCTCTTCTGACCGGCTCCGCGGCTGTGGGTGATGGGGTACCCCCCCCCACACCAAGAAGAACGGAGCGTCGGAGACCAAGACCCAATTCTTCCCGCTCGGTCGATTCCATCCCCGCCCTGAAGACGCCGCCGGTCGAACGTCGTGCCGTGCCGACCTGGAGCCCGGATAACAAACCAACGTGGCAATGCGGCTTCCGCACGCAGCCCGCGGCCCATGGGCGCTACGTTCAACTAGAGTTTGACAAGGAATGCAAGTCACCGTCGAAGCATGGGGGACCACCACGATGGAGTTCGCAGAGATTCTCGGACGCATAATAATCGCCTCCGCCATCACGGTGGCGTTCATCGTGGTGCTGGCCATGTTCGTCAGGCGCCTTCTCGGCGTTGCCGTGGGATTGGGACGGATTATTGTCGCTGGCCTTCTCGGCTTGGGCGCGGAGGTGGCCTTCGAGTCCCGCTTTGTCTGGCCGGATCCCCGAGCCAGTCTGGCCCTGGTACCGGTCCAGATCGGCATCGTGCTCATCGTGGCCTCGCTGTTCCTGATGCTGGCCGAACTCCTCGTGCCAACCGGGACGATCCTGCGACCCGACAAATGGGTTGCCGCCGCACGGGCCAGATTCGCCCGGACCCGGCGCTACACACAGGTCACCCGAATTGCCTTGTCGCACGGCATCTTGCCGGCGAAACGGCCCAGCCAGGGAAACACCGCTGCGGCCGCGGCCGAACGCACCGCTGCGGGAAGGTCGCTGCGCATGGCCTTGGCCCAGTCAGGGGTGACGTTCGTGAAGTTCGGCCAGCTGCTTTCCACGCGGGCGGAATTGCTCCCGGAGGAATACATCACCGAACTGGCCAAGCTGCAGCAAGAGGTGGAGCCCGAACCCTGGGAGAACGTCCGTTTGTTGATCGCCGCTGAACTTGGCCAAGAGGTGGAAACGGCATTCGCCGAATTCGATCCGGTGCCTTTGGCCGCCGCATCGATCGGCCAAGTCCACAAGGCTCGGCTGCACAGCGGTGAAGTGGTGGCGGTCAAGGTCCAGCGCCCGGGCGTCATCCCCCTGGTCGAACGCGACCTGGACATCACCTTGCGGATGGCCCAGACCCTTGAGCGTTCCACCGAGTGGGGTCGGTCCCTGGGCATCACCAAGATCGCCGTCGGGTTTGCCGAATCGCTGCGCGACGAGCTCGACTACCGCCTTGAAGCAATGAACATCCAAGCGCTGCTCACCACGCAGGCCAGGCACCCGGAAACCGAACGCGTCGGGATACCGAGGCACTACCCCCTGTTGGGCACCCGACGGATCCTGGTGATGCAACTGGTTGACGGTGACACGCCCAGCTCCCCAGGTGCCATTGCACGGCACCGGCCCGAGGTACGCCAGGCGCAGGCCCGCACGCTGTTTCGGTCGTTGATGCACCAGATCATGGACGACGGGGTCTTCCATGCGGACCTGCATCCGGGAAACATCGTCCTGCAACCGGACGGCCGGATCACGCTGCTGGACTTCGGGTCCGTCGGAAGGCTCGATGGCGAACTGCGCGAACTTGTTTCCGAGGTCCTGTTGGCTTTCTACCGGGGTGATTCCAGGGCCATCACCGATGCACTGCTTGGGATGGTCCCCGTTCCGGAGTCCTTCGACGAAAGCGCACTACGGCGCGACCTGAGCCACTTCATGTCCCGGCACATGGGACCGGGATCCGAGCTCAAGGCGGAGGTCTTCACCTTGATGGTCTCGTTGCTGGCCAAGCACCGGTTATCCGTTCCGGCCGAAATGACCTTGGCCTTTCGTGCCGTTGCCGTCCTGGAAGGCACGCTGCGCCTCCTGGATCCGGACTTCGACTTGCTCAGCCAGGCAAAGGCCTACGGAGAAGCACGGATGCGCGCGGCCCTGCACCCGTCCTCGGTCGCCGAGGCACTGAATAACGAAGTGCTGTCGCTGCTGCCGATGCTCAAGCGGCTGCCCCGCCGGCTCGATGCCATCAGCGGAGATCTGGAAAGCGGGCGGTTGGGGATCAACATGCGGCTCTTGGCCCATCCGCAGGACCGGAAGATGCTTCTGTCAATGGTCCATGAGGCCATCTTGACCTTCCTTGCCGGGGTCACCGGGATCATGGCAACCATCCTGCTGGTCAGC
>JAUNVO010000363.1 GCA_030540695.1 Micrococcaceae bacterium
AGTCCATGCTGCGCGTTCGTCCGATCATTTTCACGTCAGCTTTCGAAGACACCCTCGCCCTGTTGCGCATACTGGGCCTGAGCTGCTTGGAGAACGACGGCGACTGGGCAGAGTTTGATTCCGGCAACGGCAAGATCGGGGTGTTTCGCGAAGCGCCGGAACTGAACCATACCGAGCTGGCTTTTGAGCTGCGCGATGCCGCAATTTTTGTCCGGCGCACCCTCGCCGACGGCACGCCTGCGGAGCTGGCCGACACCATCACCGGGCCTGGCGCCCGTGTCACGGCGCCCGACGGCTTCAGTTTTGAGCTGACCATCTCGGAGGATCTCAGCATCCCGGCAGGGTCCCAAACCACCGGATCGCAACTGACCGTAGTCCAGACGTGGTGCACGCCGCACCCGGGAGAGGCCAACACGGTGCTGGCCAACATCGGCGCCAAGCCGGTGCGCGAGCTGCCCGACGGCGGGGCTCTGTTCCGCACCAAGAACGGCGGGCTGGTGGCAACAGCGCGAGGCGAGGCATCCGGCGTCGTACTGGGTTTTATGTATGACGGCGCACTGCCGGAACTGGCACAACGGCTCACCGAGGCAGGGGTCGCGGCAACCTTGAAAGGGGGCGTCGTGGAGTTCGACACGCCCGACGGTGGCAGGCTCACCGTGGCGGCCGGCTGGGAATCGTGAGCAGTTTTACGGCCCAGGAGGAGGCGCGCGAGGCGGGGATGGGGTAGAACTTAGTTATGAGCGTTCGCACCCCCGACCCGTATCCCGGCTGGCTGTCCGAAGAGGACCTGTATGAGGCCCGCAACAGGCTTCCCATGGTCTATGTGGAGGCGGTGCCGGTGCGCCTTGACTCGCTGGGCTACGTCAACGAGGTGGGGCTGCTGCTCCAGGCCGACGCGGAAGGGTCCATGGTGCGCACCTTCGTTTCGGGGCGCGTGCTGTACCGGGAGACCATTCGCGCCGCCCTGATCCGCCACATCGAAAAGGACCTCGGGCCGCTGGCATTCCCGCAGCTGCCCGTCAGCCCCGTACCGTTCACGGTGGCCGAATACCTGCCCTCACCCTCGCAAACCGGCTTCACCGACGAACGCCAGCACGCCGTGGCCCTCGTCTACGTGATCCCGGTGACGGGCGAATGCGAGCCGCGCCAAGACGCACTGGAACTGACCTGGATGACGCCGCAGGATGTCCTCAGCGATGTGGTGCAGGCTGAATTTGTTGGCGGGCGCGGGGCTTTGGTGCGCCAGGCAATCTCCTACGCGGGTCTGGGCCGCTAAAGCGACACTCTAGCCGGTACCGGCGATCCGGCGTAGATTACCTTTCATGGCGACCTCCCAGCTCTCAGTCCTTGTCAACGCCGACGCCGAGCAGGTGTGGCTGATGCTCCGCGAACCAGCCCGGATTGCAAAATGGCACGGGTGGGAGGCGGAGGGGCTGGCCGAAGAAATCCAACACATCTACTACACCGATGCGGTAGAGGGTCCTGACCACCTGCGCCTTGAGCTGGGTGGCGGAGACGTTTTTACACTGGAACCACGCGCCGATGGCACTCTCCTGACGCTCGCTCGTGGCCAGGCGAAGGGTGAGCTGACCAAGCACGACGCCGACATCACCGAGGGCTGGGCCACGTTCCTGCAGCAGCTCAAGTTCGCTTTGGAACGCCACCCCAAGGCGCCCCGCCGCACCATCTTCGTGGACGGCACCAGCTCCGCCCACACAAAGTTATGGGACGCGCTGGGCATTGACACCGGCTGGCTGCCGGATCCCGGCGAGCCGTATGAGCTGGCGTTGACCACCGGAACCACATTGACCGGCAAGGTTTGGTACCGCAGCGACACCCAACTGGGCTTGACCGTGGCGGACTATGCCGAGCATGGGGACGGCCTGCTGGTCCTGGCCCAACAGGCACCGCTGGCCGGTGTACGCGAACACCCGGGGGCCCAAATCATCGCCTCCACTTATGGTTTGGGGGCGGCCGCCTTTGAATCCATCGGCGACCAATGGGATGCCTTCATGGAAACGCACTACCCGGACGAATAGGCCCACACAAGCCGTCCGTGAACCGGGGCCGCGTTAATCACTGGCAAAATGGATGCATGCCTTCCCCCGAATCGTTCACTGACCTTCTCGCGT
>JAUNVO010000364.1 GCA_030540695.1 Micrococcaceae bacterium
GAGTAGATAGCCGCTGGCTCCGGCCTGCACCGCTTCCACCACCGCCTGATCCCTGTTAAAGGTAGTAAGCGCGATGATCTTGGGCTTATCGGTGCCGAGCGAATCAGCGTGCTCAACGATTTTCCTGGTGGCCGTCACACCGTCCATCACTGGCATTCGCAAGTCCATGAGCATGACGTCTGGATGTGTTTTGGTGGCCAACTCGACGGCCTCCTGACCATTGCTGGCTTCACCTAAATATTGCAGATCATCTTGGCTCTCAATGAGCATGCGAATACCAGCCCGGAACATCGGTTGATCATCCACCATGGCTACGGTGATGCGTGAGTCGGCATCACCCATGGTTATCTGTGTTCCGTTCACTGGTTGCTGTTGAACTCAGACCCGCGCCGGCCATCACCGATTTGGCATCGATACCGGCAACGGCAGCAACTGGGTTCCAGCCGTCGGCCTGGGCTGTTTCGTCTTCAAGGTTTGATGCCCGGGTTCCATAGGGAATGAAAACCGTCACGCGGAAGTGTTCGCCGTCTGGTCCGGCACTCAGCCAGCCGCCGGCCAGGTGTGCTCGCTCGCGCATGCCTGGAAGTCCGCGCCCAACACGAGTCAAGGCAAGATCGCCAGATTTGTCATGATCCGAGGAGGCTATGGTTGAGGCCACGTGGAGGGTAAGTCCGGGTCCGGACCAGTCCAGATGGAGCCTGACGTCGGTACCTCGCCCCCCGTGCTTGAGGGCGTTGGTCAGGCATTCTTGGATGATACGAAAAGCGGCCACTTCCTGCCCTGCGGAGAGATCCACCGGTCTTCCGGTTTCACCGTGTTGGATCTTCAAGCTGCCACGCTGCATGCCTTCAATCAATGCCGGGACATCACTTAGCTGCGGCTGGGGAGTCACCATCCCGTCCTCGCGGACTCCCTCAATGACGCGTTGGGCATCGACCAGGGCACGACGGGCAGAGATGGAGATGGTTTCCAGTGCGTTTAGGACTGCTGGGGGTTGGTCTTTGCTGAGATAGCGGGCCCCGTCTGCTTGGGCGGCGATAACTGCAAGCGAATGGGCCAGTACGTCATGAAGATCCCTGGCAATACGTGTCCGTTCCTGTTCCACCACCAAGTCAATCTCGATTTCATGGAGGCTATTCCGGGTCAGCTCCTGTGAGCGGACCAGGTTGCGCCGCTCCTGATACAAGGCCAATAGCAGACCGCCGGCTGAACAAGCTGCAGCCATTAGCAACAGGAGAGCGAACAGCTGCCACCCGAATTCCAGAAGCTGCCCTCGGTCTCCATAGAGTGAAGGCCGGTACCAGCCGACCCCGTCGCCATACCGCCAAGAAAGCATCAGGTACGTCATGACGGCCGCGGCAACCACGTTCACTCCGGCAGCAATGTAGCGCATTCGCTTCGGTGCTGTCCACAGAATAAACGCAAGAGCAACAAACGAACCAACATAGATCGCCCAATGATTGGGTTCCATCGCCGGGATCACGTGGCTCAGCTGGCCGACAAGCAGCGCCAGCGTGAGACTGAGGGACATCCACGGTATCCACGCGGCGATCGCAATAGCCAGCGTCATCAAGACCAGTGGCCAGCCGCCGTTCCACGCCAGAAAGGACCCGCCCATCCGACCAGCTTCACCCACACACCACAGCGAAAAGAATACGACCGCCACCACAGGGGCGCCCCAACGCATAGCAAACTTCATAGCTGATTCCATGCCTGCCACACTACCCACGCCAGGGCCCCGCCCTGTCCAAAATCGTGCAAGTTCAGCCTAAAAGCCAGAAGATTCAAACTCAGGGCCAACACTTACGGTCCATTCTCAAATTCGCTAGCGCTACTGGTAGTGGTCGCTATTCATTTGGCCTGATATAGCGCCCTTTTTGTGCTCGGCCGCGGTTGGTTTGCTGTGGGATCCTGATGCGTAGCCGGACCAGGGGGAACCGGCTTCTGCGGCGATTCTGGTCGTGCTGGTGTGGTGATAGCCGAGTGCCTGGGCTAGGACAGGGGCTGGGATCTGGAGCACCAAGTGTCGCAGTGCGGAAGTTCGTCCACGTTGGGGTGGGATGCCAAGTTTGTGCAGGAAGGCTCGAAGGGTGACCGGGTGAATGGGTTGACCGGCGCGCTGTCCT
>JAUNVO010000056.1:0-6045 GCA_030540695.1 Micrococcaceae bacterium
AGGGGGGGTAACGATGGCACCCTGGGCAAACGCAATGCGCGGAGACGTGGTCTCCGCGCATTGCAACATAAACCGGACCGCGCTCTAGCTAAAGGTCTTCCCCAACAGGTCCACCAGCTCGGTTGAGCTGTAGTAATCGAGACGGAAGGATGTCGGTCCCATGGCGTACACCGAACCGGACTTAACCGACGGAAGGTTTGCCAGCACCTTTTCGCCCTCAAACGCCTTGACCACCGAGCCATCGGCGCTGAGCAAGAACACCGTGTCACCCAGTGCGGCCTTGGTCAGGTTTTCAAAGGAGACGAAGGCGAAGTCCTCGCGAGCCTGTTCACTGGTATCCAAGCCTTCAGGGATCTCGGCGATCTTGAATCCCAGAGATTCAAGGAGCTTGGCATGGGTTCCGGTCTTCTTGCCCACACCGTTGTCCTGGCCCGGGCCGTTGAAACTGATGATATTGGATTCACCGGCCGGCAACTTGATCCGTGCGGCAACGTCCTTGACATGAGCGTCATAGGTCTCGACGGCCGCCTGCGCTTCGGCTTCCTGACCGGTTGCTTCCCCGAGCTCCTCGGCGAGCTCCTGCCAGGTCTTGTCGCCGTAGTTGACCACGATCGTCGGAGCGATTTCGTTGAGCTCCTTGTAGTGGTCCACTGCGCTGTCGGCACCGGAAGTCGAGACGACGATCAGGTCGGGAGCCGAGGCGACAACGGCCTCGAGGTCGAATTCAAGGTTGGGGTAGAGCACGTCGAGGTTGCGTTCCTTGGCGACGGGAGCCCACTGGGAGAAGAAGCCCTGGGAGTCGGTCACGTCGCTCGGGTTGGTGGCAGCCGACGCCGTGACCGGCGCATCGATGGCCAGCAACGTGCCGGTGACGCTGAGCGAGGTCGAGACGATGTTTTTCGGCTTCTCAGGGATTACCACCTCGCCCTCTTCATGGGTGATCGTGCGGGGCCATGAGGCATCGGTCGCCGAGGCAGCGGCATCGCCGCTTCCGCTGCTTGCGGACTCGGTGGAGGCGGAGCACCCGGTCAGAGAGATGCCGGCCGCGGCCACGGCCGCGATCAGAGGGAGTATTTTGCTACGGAACGTCAAGGTTGTGTCTCCTCGGGGAAATGATGCGAATGGTTCGGACGGCTGGATCCGTCCAGCCCGATGCCGTGATAGTGGCTGCCGGACGAGAAGAATCTAGCAGAGCCCGGTCCCGAGAACATAGCCCAGCCTAACCTTGATACATAACTCGATCGTGATGTTATTAAACTCTGCGGGCGGACAAGGTCACGCGATCGTGAACCCCTCCACCCCGACCCGGGCAAGGATCGGGCGGGACGCGAGGCGGTATCAAATTCCCGCGATTACGCGGCGAAATCCAGCTTGACGCACTGCCCCGATCCGCGCCGTTCCGGCATCTGCATCCCCTAAACCTTTCGGCCACCTCCGCACGGCAACGGAAGACAAGGTGTGAATTGGGTTACATTTTTTCTACATGACGGCCGGCACCCGAAACATTTCCGGTGTCACCACAGAAAATTATCGACGACACCGGCTTAGGTTAGGCTTACCAGGGCGATTACGGGTGGCCCGGTCCACCCCGAAGCAGCAACGAACCTCAACGGGAAGAGAACCACCATGACACCCCGCACGGACACGGTGCATGAAACAGCTTGAGGCACCCACGGCCAGCTCCGCCTACAAGACAGGGCTGGTCCTAAGCCTGGCGATGCTCCTGGTGGCGAGCCTCGCCAGTCTTTGCACCGGCAGCCGGCCCATCCCCCTGGCCGAGACCTGGGACGCCCTCACCAATTTCAATCCGGCGCTCAGCACGCACCTTCTGGTGATCGAGCTGAGACTGCCCCGGACCATCCTGGCGATCACCGTTGGTGCCGCGCTCGCACTGGCCGGTGCGTTGATGCAGGCCCTGACCAGAAACCCACTGGCCGAACCAGGGATCCTGGGAATCAATGCCGGCGCGGCGGCCTCCGTGGCAATTGGGCTGGCGTTCTTCGGTGCCACCTCTCCCAAGGAATACATGTGGTTCGGTTTTTTCGGGGCTGCCGTGTCCTCCCTCGTGGTCTACGCCCTGGGCCGTGCCCACGACGCGGGCAACAACCCGGTCCGGCTGGTCCTGGCCGGCGCCGGGCTCTCCGTCATGCTCGGATCGCTGACGTCGATCATCATCATTGCCGGCGACGCCCAACGCCTGCGTGACTTCGTGAACTGGGCCAGCGGTTCCCTGCAGGGCCGCGGATATGACGTTTTGCCCTGGGTACTGGGCGCCTGCGTGCTGGCCATCATGGTGGGCCTGTCCACCGCACGCAGCCTGGACTCGCTCTCCCTGGGCAACGACCTCGGCAACGCGCTGGGAATCAAGATGCGGACCACCTGGCTGCTGGGAACCGGAGCCATTTTGATCCTCGCCGGAGCGGCCACCGCGGCAGCGGGGCCCATTGGCTTCTTGGGTCTGGCAGCGCCACACATCGCACGCTTGGTGGTGGGACCCACCCACCACCGGCTGCTGCCGTTCTCGATGATCCTCGGGGCACTGCTCTTGCTCCTGGCAGATATCTTGGGCCGCATTATCGCCTCCCCTGGCGAGCTGGGTGCCGGGATCATGAGCGCCATCATCGGAGCCCCGGTGTTCATCGCCCTGGCACGACGCAGAAAACTGGTGCAGCTGTGAACCGTCTGCACGAAAACCTTCTCCCCACCGCGGCAGCCCCCGCCAGCGTGAAGGTGGTGCGCTGGCGAAATATCTCGCTTCCCTGGCGCGCACGCACCCTGACGGTGGTCCTTTCCCTCATCGGGGCAACCTTGGTGCTGGCCTTGGTATCCATGCAAATCGGCACCATCGCACTGTCCTTCCGCGAGGTCATGGACGCCGTGGCGGGAAATCCAGCCGATCCCCGAGCAACCATGGTCATCCAGCGCATCCGGCTGCCCCGCACGGTCACCGCCATCGGCGTCGGGCTATGCCTGGGGGCCGCCGGGGCCACCTTCCAGTCCATTTCCCGCAACGCCCTGGGATCCCCGGACATCATCGGCTTTACCACCGGCGCGGCCACCGGGGCGGTGGCACAGATCATCATCTTCAATGCCGGTCCATTGGCCACAGCCGCGGCCGCGATCGCAGGCGGCATGGCAGCCGCCGCCGTGGTCTACGCGCTGTCCCTTCGCGGTGGGGTCACCGGTGGTTTCCGCCTGGTGCTTGTGGGCATCGGCGTCGGATCGCTGCTGGCGGCCGTGAATACGCTGTTGCTCACCCGCGGCAATGAGGACCTTGCCGTCCAGGCCCAGCTCTGGCTTTCCGGATCACTCGCCGGTCGCACCTGGGACCATGCCTTCCCGGTGATCGTGGCGGTGCTGCTGCTGATGCCGGTGCTGCTGGCCCAAGGACGCAGCCTGGGGTTGCTGGAGATGGGAGACGACTCGGCCAGCGCACTGGGCGTCCGGGTGGAAAGAACCCGGCTGGTCTCCATGGCCGCCGCCGTGGCTCTGACGGCCGTGGGCACCGCGGCAGTTGGTCCGATCTCTTTCGTGGCCCTCGCAGCACCGCAGCTCGCCGCTCGCCTGACTCGATCCGTGCATGTCCCCTTGGGCACCGGCGCGCTGATGGGAGCGGCCCTGATGGTCGCCTGCGACTTGCTCACCCAGTGCCTTCCGATCAAGGCGCACATCCCGATCGGCTTGATGACCGGGCTGGTCGGTGGCTTCTACCTGCTGTGGCTGGTCACCCGCAGCAAGCAAATCTGATGACCACCCCCTCCGATGCTCCCCAGGGACGGACACGCATGATGAAAACACACCTCACACCAACGGTGGACCCGGTGGCCGACGTGCTTTCCGGCCACGGCCTGGATATCGGCTATGACGGCCGCCTGATCTCCCACGAACTCGACGTCGTGATACCCCCGGGATCCTTCACCGCCATCATCGGACCCAACGCCTGCGGCAAGTCCACCTTGTTGCGTGCACTCTCGCGCCTGCTCAAACCCACGGCCGGGCAGGTGGACCTCGAGGGAAGGAACATCCATGGCTACCGGACCCGTGATGTCGCCCGGCGGCTGGCTTTGCTGCCGCAGTCATCTTCGGCACCAGACGGGATCACGGTGGCCGACCTCGTCGCCCGGGGCCGCTTCCCGCACCAGGGCCTGTTGCGCCAATGGTCCCGCGAGGACAAGGCCGCGGTGGACAACGCCATGTCCGCCACGGGCATCACAGATCTGGCCGAACGCGCCGTCGGGGAACTTTCCGGTGGCCAACGCCAGCGCGTCTGGCTGGCCTTGGCGCTTGCCCAGGACACCCCGATCCTGTTGCTTGATGAGCCGACCACCTACCTCGATATCGCCCACCAGCTGGAGGTGCTGCGCCTGTGCCGGCGGCTGCACCGCACGGGGAACTACACCCTGGTCACGGTGTTGCATGACCTCGCCTTGGCATTTCGCTTCGCGGACCACGTCATTGCCATGAAAGACGGGAAGATCGTAGCCCAGGGCCCACCGAAGCTGATTGCCACCCCGGAAATCATGGCCGAGGTCTATGGCATCGAATCGGTGGTGATCCAGGATCCGGCCACCGGCGGGCCGTTGGTGGTGCCCTTGGAACCAGATCACGAACCCCCGACGGGCCCCGGGCACCGAGCCCAACCCACAACGCACCAGGAGAACGCCACATGAGCACGCTTCAGGGCAACAACCGGCAGCCGCACACCGGGTTCCCGCCACCGCGTGAAATGGCCCCCGGGCCTGCCCCGCAAGACCCGGTGCTCACCGGGTATTTCCGCACGCGGTGGCAAAGTTGGGACACCACCGAAAGAACGCATTTCCTCCGCGGACTTGGCCGCAGCGCCCAGGGGTCGGTCCCCTGGATCGAACCGGCCCCGGATGGTTCGCTGACCCATCGGGCGGTGACGTTTTTCCATCAAGGCGAGCACACCACCGCAGTCATCCTTTCCGCCAATTCCCTGCTCAACCACCATCAGGTCGGCTCAAGCGAGTTCGAGAAAATGGAGGATTCCACCCTGTGGGCACTGACGTACCTCATGCCCGTTGATTGGGAGGCGGCGTACCGGATCACGGTGCACACCGGTGCGGGCCCGGCCCCGTGGCGCACCGAAACCGCACGACGCCCGATCCGGTTGGCCGCCGATGCCGGCGGCCCGGATCCCTTGAACCCCGTAACGGGTGCCGGGATGAATGGCGGGGCGAATTCCGTGGTGCGCTTGCCCGGCGCACCGGCCTCACCGTGGCTGGCCACCGCGACCCCCGACGCGCAGGCCGGCAGCCCTGCCATGGGTGGCGGCGCGGAAACCGGAAGCCGATGCCTTTCGGCCGCCGGCCTGGAACGGTTGGAGATCCCGGATTCCGGCAACGGCCGCCTGCGCACGATCTGGGTGTATGCGCCCCCGAAAGTGCGCCCAACGGAGAGCACACCGTTGCTGATGCTGCACGATGGGCAGGTGTGGGCCAAGTACCTCAATCTCAAGTCGACCCTCGACGCGGCCATCCGCGCCGGGGTTATTCCGGCCCTGCACGTGGCCATGATCGACTCACTGGATGTGGAGACCCGCTCCGCGGAGCTGAGCGGCCCCACCGGCACGGTCGACTTCGTCGCCCATGACCTTCTGCCGTTGCTGCGCCGAAGCCTTCCGGTGAGTCATGATGCCGCCGGAACCATCATCTCCGGGGCAAGCTACGGAGGACTGGCGTCGCTGTGGCAGGTGATACGGTATCCGCAGCTGGTGGGTGTCGCCTTGGCCCAGTCCCCCTCGTTGTGGCGCTATGACCTCATGGCCCCCTTGGAGAAGGTGATCGACCGCGTCACGGTGCGCATGCAGGCCGGCATCTATGAGCCCGAGATCCACGAGGAAGCCCTGAAATTGCGCAATCAGCTGGCTTCGCACGGCGCGGATATCCGGTTCCGCTCCATCACCGGTGGACATGACTGGGCTTGGTGGAATCCTTGGTTGGTCCACGGGCTCTCGGAGCTGTTGGCCCAGGACTGATTCGCGCGCTTTCACCTTCAGCAGAGTTCCGGGACGGAATCTTCGCC
>JAUNVO010000056.1:6145-15376 GCA_030540695.1 Micrococcaceae bacterium
GGCAGGCCACCGACCTGCGCATCTCGCTGATCGATAAATGCAACCTGCGCTGCACCTATTGCATGCCGGCCGACGGGCTTGCCTGGCTGCCCAAGTCCAAGCTGATGACCTTGGAGGAAATCGCCCGGATTGTGCGCATCGGCGTGGCCGACTTGGGGATCCGCGAATTGCGCCTCACCGGCGGCGAGCCCCTGGTGCGTGTTGACCTGGCCCAGATCATTGCCGCCGTTCGCGCCGAACACCCCGAGCTTCCCATCTCGTTGACCACCAACGGGGTCGGGCTGGCCAAGAAGGCCGCAGCCCTGGCCGAGGCCGGGCTCACCCGCATCAACGTCTCCCTGGACACGATCCACGCCGAGACCTTCGCCAAGCTCACCCGCCGCGACCACATCGACTCGGTGTTTGCCGGGATCGATGCCGCCCTGGCCGCAAACCTGGCGCCGGTGAAGATCAACGCCGTGCTGATGCGCGGGATCAATGACGAACAATCACCCGAGCTGCTCGCCTGGGCCCTGGAACGCGGCCTGGAACTGCGGTTCATCGAGCAGATGCCCTTGGACGCCGATGAGGTCTGGCGCGAAGAGAACATGGTCACCGCCGCCATGCTGCGCGCCTACCTGGAGACCCGATTTGTCCTCTCCCCGGACACCAAGCCGCGCGACGGCGCCCCGGCCGAACGCTTCCGGGTTGCCGCCCTTGAGGACCCCGCCACCATCCTGGGCACCGTGGGCATCATCGCCTCGGTCTCCGAGCCCTTCTGCGCGGACTGCCTGCGCACCCGCATCACCGCGGAGGGCAAGGTCATGAGCTGCCTGTTCTCCCGCGAGGAAACCGACCTCAGCGCGCTGCTGCGTGACGGTTCGGATGACCATGCCATCGCCGAGCGTTGGCGTGCGGCCATGTGGGGCAAGCCCAAGGCCCACGGAATGGACCACACCGGGTTGGGCTCGAAGGATTTTGTCAGGTCTGACCGCTCCATGAGCGCCATCGGAGGATAGTGAACATTCGATACTTTGCCGCTGCCGCACAGGCCGCCGGCAAGACCGAGGAACACCTCGATCCCAGCGACATCGCCGGAACCGGGGAGCTGTGGCCCACGCTTGGCGAGGTGCTTGCGCACCTGGCCGCGAACACCCCCGCGGCCCCAGAGGTGGCCGAGGGGCCGTTGCTGCGCAAGGCCACCTCGCTGGGAACCGTCCTGGGCCGCTGCAGCTTCCTGGTCAACGGGGTCAGCGAACAGGACACCTCGCGCCCGATGCACTCCGGGGACACCCTCGACGTGCTTCCGCCCTTCGCCGGCGGATAGGCAAAACCGGCCGCCGGGATCCTCGCGGAAGGCCTAGGTGCCACGGCGCACCGGTTTCCCTGCTCCACGGGGTGCCCGCGACAACCAATTGATCCGTGCGTTCGGTGACACATGCACGTTTCGCCGGCAAAGACGGCTGCCCCGCGCCGCCCGGATCGAGCAAAAAAAACCTCGTCCCGCGCCTTTTCCGGTACCCGGCCCTCCCGGCATCTTCGCCTTCCCTCTGGCTTGCGCAGCGACTCGGAGGCAGACTGTGGGTATGGGCACACTAGCTGGCGCAGGCGATCCCCGGGACACTTCCGGGCCCCGCGACACCGCCGGAACACACAACCCCGCAACCGCCGCCGAGATCATGAGCTCACCGGTATACACCGTTTCCCCCGACACCAGCGTCGAGGAAATCGCCGGGCTCCTGGGTACCCGCCGCATTAGCGCCGTCCCCGTGCTGGAGGAATCCGGGCATGTGGTCGGCGTGGTCAGCGAATACGACGTGCTCGCCACACCCGGACACACTGCCGCCGAGGTGATGAGCCGCACCGTCATCAGCGTCTCCGCCGGTACACCGGTCTCCGATATCCGGGCGCTGCTGGTGGACCGGCGGATAGGTCGGCTTCCGGTGATCGAGAAGGGAAAGCTCGTGGGAATCGTTAGCCGCCGCGATGTCGTGGCCCTGCTGACCACCGAATGGGCATGCGGAAAATGCGGCCAACCGGCCCGCGGCTACGACCCTCCCGAAAATTGCCCGACGTGCGGTGGCAGCGGCGACTTCACGCTTCAGGAGCAATCCCCCGGCCCCTAGCATCCGCGCCGGACCCATACGGAGAAAAGCCACCGAAGGAGGAACGCCATGGTCGATCAAGCGCAGCAACAAGGCCCCGGGGAGAAGGCGCACGCCTCGGTCCCCGGGGACCAGTCGCCGGAAACGCTCATCGGGTACTACCGGCAGATGGCGCTCATCCGCCGATTCGAGCTGACGGCCGACCAAATGTACAAGCGGGCGAAGATCGGCGGATACTGCCACCTCAACCTGGGCGAGGAAGCCAGCGTGGTGGGGCTGATGGCCGCCCTGAAGCCGCGGGACTACCTCTTCACCAACTACCGCGACCACGGCTACGCACTGGCACGCGGCATGGACACCGGTGCCGTCATGGCCGAACTCTTCGGAAAGACCACCGGGGTCTCCAAGGGACGCGGCGGCTCGATGCACCTGTTCGACACCGAAACCCGCATGCTCGGCGGCTACGGAATCGTGGGAGGACAGATCCCTCCGGCCACCGGTGCCGCGCTGGCCCTGACCTACCGCGGGGACCCCGGGCCCGAGGCCGAAGCGGTCATGTGCCAACTGGGCGACGGAACCACCAACATCGGCGCGTTCCACGAATCGCTGAATCTGGCGGCTATCTGGCACCTGCCGATCGTCTACGTCATCATCAACAACGGGCTGGGCATGGCGACCACCGTCAAGGCCGCGGCAGGTGAACCCGAACTCTACAAACGCGGCTGTTCCTACCGCATCCCCGGCGAGCGCGTGGACGGCAACGACGTGGTTGCGGTGCGCGAGGCGGCAAGCCGGGCCTTGGACCGTGCCCGGACGCAACGCGAACCCTTCTTGTTGGAGCTGGTCAGTTCGCGGCTGCGCGGGCACTCCGTCGTCGACCCCGCCCGCTACCGTTCGTCCCGGGACGTCGAAGCGGCACAGGAGGCCGATCCGGTTCCTGCCTTCCGCCGGCGGTTGATTCAGGCGGGCTTGCTCGATGAGTCGGCAGCCCAGCAAATTGACACCGATGCGCGGGAAGCGGTGGAGGCCGCCGTCGCCTTTGCCGATGCCAGCGAAGACCCGAGCCCCGACGAGCTTTTCGACTACGCCTACGCCACCCCCGTGGCCAATTCACCCAACACCCTGCCCGGGGAACCTGTCATCGGGATCCCGGCCCCGGCGGGGAAGGAGCCACGATGAGCGCCATCACGTATCGACAGGCCCTGAACGACGCCTTGCGTTCGGAGTTGCTCCGGGACGCGAACGTCATCCTGATCGGTGAGGAGATCGGCCTGTTCGAAGGGTCCTACAAGATCACGGCCGGGCTGTTGACCGAGTTCGGTCCCCGCCGGGTACGCGATACCCCGATCGCCGAAGAGGGTTTTGTGGGCGCGGCGGTCGGCGCCGCAATGCTGGGCATGCGTCCGGTGGTGGAAATCATGACGCTGAACTTCTCGCTGATAGCGATCGACCAGATCGTGAACCATGCGGCGAAGATCCACGGCATGTTCGGCGGGCAGGCCACCGTGCCGCTGGTGATCCGGATGCCCGGCGGGGGCGGGCAGCAACTTGCGGCCACCCACTCACAGAACCTCGAGGTCTGGTACGCCCACATCCCCGGGCTCAAGGTCGTGGCGCCTTCCTCGCCGGCGGATGCCAAGGCCCTGCTGGTGGCGGCCATCCGGGACGATGACCCCGTGATCTTCCTGGAGAACCTCGCGCTCTACAACACCACCGGAGAGGTGCCCGACGGGGAGCACGTGGCGGAGATCGGCAAGGCCTCAGTAGCCAAGCAGGGCCGCGACCTCAGCGTCATCACCTATTCGCGTGCCACCACGGTGGCCCTCGAGGTGGCCCGGCAGCTGGAGGAGGAAGGTATTTCCCTGGAGGTGGTGGACTTGCGCAGCCTGCGGCCGCTGGATCGGGAAACCATCTGCGCCTCGGTTCGAAAGACCAGCCGGGCGGTGGTGCTCGAGGACGACTGGCTCAGCTACGGCATTGGTGCGGAGATCTCGGCAACCCTCATGGAGGGGGCCTTCGACTACCTCGATGCCCCGGTCAGGCGCGTGGCGGCGGCCGAGGTTCCCCTTCCCTATGCCAAGCCGCTTGAAAACGCCGCACTACCCACCGCAAAGGACCTGATCCGCGTGGTCCGCGAGCTTCTTGCCGCCACCAGCTTCACTCGATAGGAGATTTCGATGCCCGAGGTGAACATGCCGCGATTGTCCGACACGATGAAGGAAGGTGTCCTCAGCCGCTGGATCAAAAACGAGGGTGAGCACGTCAGCGAGGGAGACGTCATCGCCGAAATAGACACCGACAAAGCCACCATGGACCTGGAGGCCTTCGATGAGGGCATCTTGGAGAAGCAGCTGGTCGAGGAGGGCACCACCGTGCCCATCGGAGAACCCGTCGCCATCATCGGCACCGGCAGCACAAAGGAAACACTGGGCAAGGACGCCAAATCCCCCACCGCGTCCCGGGAGTCCCCCTCCACCGAACCCGGGAAGGACTCCGGGAACGGGCAGCCGGCTTCCGGAAACGGGACAGGGGTCCCTGATCCGCCAGCCGCCTCCGGGCGGCGTCCGCTCTCCTCTCCGCTGGCCCGCCGGATCGCCAAGGGACACGGCATAGATCCTGCCGGACTCACCGGCACCGGACCCGGCGGACGGATTGTCCGGGCGGATGTCGAAGCCGCAGTGGCCGCCCAGGGGAAAGCCCCGGCCCCGGGGCAGGATCCCCTTGCGGGGGCCCCGCACCGGGCTGTCAGTGGCAACGAACGGGATTCAGTGGAGATTCCATTGACCAGGATGCGCAAGGTGATGGCCCAGCGGCTCATCGCAAGCGCCGGCGCCCCGCACTTTTTCCTGACCAATGTCGTCTCCGTGGACCGGCTCTTTGCCCTCCGTGCCGAAATCAATGAACGTTTCGCGGACTCGGGGACCAAGGTCAGCGTGACGGACATGCTCGTCAAGGCCTGTGCGCTCACGCTTCAAGACCACCCCCAGGTCAATTCGTCCTGGGACGGGGACAAGATCCTGCAACACCCCCGCGCGCACATCGGTGTCGCGGTGGCCTTGGAGGACGGGCTGATCGTCCCGGTGGTACGCGATGCGGCCAGCAAGGGCCTTGAGGTGATTGCGGGCGAAACCCGCGCTTTGGCGCAGAAGGCCCGGAACAACAAGTTGGTGCCGGCCGAGTTCAGCGGCGGAACATTCACCCTCAGCAACCTGGGCATGTTCGGCATAGATAATTTCACCGCCGTCATCAATCCACCCGAAGCCGCCATCCTGGCCGTCGGTGCAACCACCGAGGAACCCTATGTGCGCGAGGGAGAGCTGTTCACCCGAAGAATCATGAAAATCACCCTCACCGCGGACCACCGGGTCCTTGACGGTGCGGTGGCGGCGGCATTCCTGCGCGACCTCAAGCGGACCCTCGAAGAACCCTTGAGGATCATCATCTGAACGCTCCCGTCCGATACCCGCCGATGGCAACGGCACGGAGACGCCGGGACACTTGCCGGCGCCTGAATCCCGGGATGCGAGTACCCCGATTCCATTCGTCCAGGCCCACTGTCGGCTCGATGCCGAACACTATCGCGGCCCCGCGATACATGGCTATGGTGAAGGGGAACACCCCGGAACGAGGTGCGCGGATCGAAGCCGCCCAAGTCGACGGTCCTTTGCCGTCCAGGCATGCAGAAGTCCGCTTGGCGCCTCCGCCGCGCGAGGAATTGGCCCGGCACCGCTCCGGGGCAGGGCTGAAGCAAGCGAAGGAGTCTGGGAATGGAAGCATCGAATCCGGCCTATGACGGAGGATCGCCGATCCGGCTAGCCGGGATCGAAGAGGCCAGAAAACTGCTGCACGGCGTGACGTCCCGCACGCCAATCGAGACCAGCGCCTCGCTCAGCGCCATGGCCGGTGCCAGGGTGTTGCTCAAGTGCGAGAACCTGCAGCGCACCGGATCGTTCAAGCTGCGTGGCGCTTTCACCCGGCTCGCGGCGCTGGGTGAGGCCGAGCGCGGTCGGGGCGTGATCGCGGCAAGCGCCGGCAACCATGCCCAGGGCGTGGCCTTTGCGGCCCGCGAGCTGGGCATCGATTGCATCGTGTTCATGCCCCTGGGGGCTGCGCTTCCCAAGATCAGCGCCACCCGTGGTTATGGCGCCGAGGTGCGTCTGGCCGGGGAAGACCTGGCGGAATCCATCGATCTGGCCAAGGCCGAGGCCGCCAGCAGCGGGCACATCTTCATTCCGCCGTTTGATCACCCGGATATCGTCACCGGCCAGGCCACCGTCGGTCTTGAAATCCTGGAGCAGGTTCCTGATGTCGGGACGATCATCGTGCCCACCGGCGGCGGTGGCCTGCTCGCGGGAGTCGCAAGCGCCGTGCATCTTTCGGGCTCCGGCGCCCGCGTCATCGGCGTGCAGGCCGAGGGTGCTGCGGCCTTCCCCTCCTCCTTGGCCAAGGGCGTCCCGGTCCGGCTGGAGACGATGGCGACCATGGCCGACGGGATCGCCGTGCCGGAGCCAAGCGAGCTGACCCTGGGTATCGTGCGTGATCATGTCGCGGAAATCCGCACGGTGTCCGAGGAGCAGATCGGTGACGCGATGCTCTTTTTGAATGAGCGGGCCAAGATGGTCGTGGAGCCCTCCGGGGCCGCCGGTGTCGCCGCGCTGCTCGAGGGTGCCGGGGGCCTGCCGGAGCCCATCGTCGTGGTGCTCTCCGGAGGGAATGTGGACACCCTGGTGCTTAACCGGGTGCTGCAGCACGGCCTCGTGGCGGCCGGACGTTTCATGCAGATGATCGTGCGTGTTCCCGACCGTCCCGGATCGCTGGTCAGGTTCCTCACCGCGCTGGCGCGCACCGAATGCAATGTGGTCAGTGTCGAGCATGAGCGAACCAGTAGCGGGCTCGCGGCAACCGAGGTGCAGATCGGCGTCAAGGTCGAGACCAAGGGGCAGGAACACAAGGTGGAGATCATTTCCGAGCTCAAGCGGCTCGGGTACGAGGTCGCGTTTCCCGCCGTTGAAAAGGCCTGAGACTCATTCCCCGGCAGCCGGCGCTGCGGCACACCCGCCCACAGGGGATGGCTCTGGGGCCGGCTAGTGCCCGCGGCGCCCGGCGAGCAGCGCATGCAGCAACGGCAGCACCGAGGCGATCATCAGCACGCTGCCCAGGACCGTGTCATCGGCTCGGACCAGCGCACCGGCAATCAGCACCCCGCCGAACACCAGCGCGGACACCGTCCGGCGTGCGGTGCGTTCAAGCCGTTCCATCCGCCGTTCCAGGCGCGGATTGGTGACCGACAGCGATCCGTCCTCGATCTGCGTGACGAGCCCGTCGAGGCGTTTGGGCAGGCGGACCGCGATCCCCGCGACCTCGAGCGCCTGTTGGAGGACATCCTGGGCGATGTTGCCGCGCTCATCGCGCAGCAGCTGCGCGGCGTAGGGCTCCACGGAGTCCCAGAGGTTGAAGCTCTGGTCCAGTGAGCTGCATACCCCGGACGTCAGTGACATTGCGCGGATGATCAGCAGGAAGTTCTCCGGCAGCTGGAAGGGAAGGGAACGGACCACGTCCCCGAATTCGACGGCGAAGTCCCGGAATTCACGCGGGTCCACCTCCTTGAGCTCCGCGAAGCCCATCCCGCCGAAGCGCGCAAAGAGCTGGGTCATCGCCCGCTCCAGCTCCGCGGTGTCCGCCCCGGAAACCAGCACCCCCACGTCGCTGATGGCACGCACCAGTCCCTTCCCGTCACGACCGGCGGCCGCGATCAACAGTTTGCGCAGGCCCGTGCGCGTGCTGGCCGGCACCTCACCCATCATGCCGAAGTCGATGAACGTCAGCTTCCAGGGATGTACGGAGGAGCCGTCGGTGACCGGTGTGACGAAAATGTTCCCCGGATGCGGATCGGCGTGGAAGAACCCGTTGCCGAACATCTGGTCGAACATCACCGAGGCGAACACCGGGGCCACCTCGGCCGGGTCGATGCCCGCTGCGGCCAGTGCGTGGGCGTCGGTGATCTTGATCGCCGTGACATCCTCCAGGGTGAGCACGCGGCGGGTGCAGCGCTCCCAGGCGACCAGCGGCACCTCCACTCGCTCGTCGCCGGCAAAATCAACGGCAAAGCGCTCGGAGTTCGCCGCCTCGTTGAGGTAGTCAATCTCCTCGAGGCTGGTTTGCGCGAATTCCTCGACCAGCGCGGGCATGTCCGCACGTCTGGAGACGATGCGCACGTGGCTGAGCCAGCCGCCGACCTTGCGCAGCGCGGCCAAATCGACCTCGACGATCTTGTCGATGCCCGGGCGCTGCACCTTCACCACCACGGTGTCCAGCCCGGTGTCCTGCGCATCTGCCGGCAGCAGCCGTGCCCGGTGGGCCTGGCCCAGGGAGGCTGCGGCAATCGGGACCTCGTCAAAGGAAGCGAACAGGTTCTCTAGCGGAGACCCGAGCTCCGCCTCCGCCAGCGCGCGAATGGCAGCGAAGGGCACCGGCGGCACCTCGTCTTGCAGACCCTCGAGCTCCGCGGTGATCTCCGGGGGAAGCACGTCAAGGCGCGATGACATGAACTGTCCCACCTTGATCATCAGCCCACCCAGATCCAGTGCCAGCACGTGGAAGCGCTGGGCGAACCGGCGCATCCGCTTGGTGCGGGTGGCCTCGGCGATCTTCACCAGCCCGATGCGGGGCAGGGCAAGTTCAAAGAACCAGGTGATCGCGAGGTAATACGCCGCGAAACGCAGGATGCGCCGGTACCGGGCCCGGGTGTTCCCCGCCCCCGGTACCTGGTACGCACGGTCGCTGCGAACCGATGCCACGTGCCCCTAGCCTTGGGCGAGGATCGAGTACAGGCGGCGCCGTGCCTCATCGAGCACGGTCACGGCCTCCTGGACCTGCTCGGGGGAACCGGTGCGGCCCACTTGCGCCGCTGCCTGTGCGAGCTCGACGCCGGCCTTGGGCAGCGCCGCAAAGCGCGAACCCGATTCCGGTGCCGTGGGTGCCCAGGGGGTCGATGCGCCCGAATTTTCAACTTCCTCGCGGCCAGCATCCGTCAGCGAATAGATCTTGCGCCCTTCGGATTCCTCGGTGCTGACGAATCCCTCGTCCGCCAAGAGCTGCAAGGTGGGGTAGACCGAACCGGGACTGGGCTTCCAGCTTCCGTCGGTCC
>JAUNVO010000057.1 GCA_030540695.1 Micrococcaceae bacterium
GCTTGTCGATTGGATCTAGTCAAAGTCTGTCCATATGCGGAACGGTCTGCGGGACACTACCCGCGAAGCTCTCCCCGACCAAACCCACTCTCCGCTACGAAATCCTGCAATTCGCTACGCAAACGGGCTGTGAATCCGTTGGCATCTTCGGGCGGATAAAGCCAGAACCCAATTTGCTCGTCGTACACGAAGACTCGCAGAAGCAAGTCCTCACTGATGATCGTTGACGGCGTGACCGGTTCGCCCTTCGTCGTCACCACATCCATACTGGTGTGCTCGAGCTCTTTCGGAGTCAGAATAGCCTCAAGCGCTGGCCGTGCAGCGAGCAGGATATCTTCCACGATCATCATTTGTTCATGCTCGCAGCCGGCGAGAGTCTGGGCAAGGGAGGTGCCTGCTCAAGGAACGGTCTGCGGGACACCGGGGTGACCAAAGCTGATTCGTCGGCGGGCAGTCAGCGTTCGTAGACGTTGCTGCGATGACCAAGCGTGATCACTGCTACAACGAGGATGTTGTCGTCAATCGTGTAGACGATGCCGTAGTCCCCTATGCGAACTCTGAGGCCGGGACGCCCCTGGAGGGCCTTGGCACCTGGCGGCCTTGGATCCTCACCGAGGAGCGCGATCGCTCCACGAATGCGGTCGCGATCCTGATGGTCAATGCGTTTCAACGCGCGAACTGCGGCAGGACGCAACTCGACTTGGTAGATCATACCCAGCCCAGATCGGCTTTCACTTGAGCCCAAGGGATGTTGGGGCCCTCCTCTGCCATCGCCCCATCGAATGCGGCGACATCTTCGGCTTCTTCCAGAGCTTCAAGCATCTGCTCGTAGCGCTCAGGGCTGACAACCACGGCAGCGCGATGACCGCGGCGCTCGATGAACACCGCTTCGGTCTTCGAGCGATCGATGACGTCTGAAAAGTGCTTGCGTGCGTCTGCGACGCTGACAATAGACATAGTTAAATTGTACATCCAGCATTTTGAAATGTACATGAAATAAGTTCTTTGAAAGGAAAGTCACGCTGATCGCGATACCCCTGAAGGAACCTCCTACGGGATGGACTACCCCGAAGGCTACTGCGAGTTCAATTCGTCTTTGCAACGCGCAATATGCCAGGTTCATGACCACGCCGGCAGGGAGATGAATAATCCAGGCAGCTTGAGCGCTCCTGTCGGATTCCTTGACTGAGGGCACTGCTACGGAGGTACGGTGTTGTCCGAGGCACGTAGCAACCTGCTTCGAATTGGTTGCGGTCTGGAACTCCGCTGAACGGTGAAGGAGTTCCAGATTGCTGAGACGGCGATGACTGGATGCGACAAGTAACCAACCCACACGGGTTTAACCCCGCCATGGTCTTCTTCTCCATGCCTCTGGCGCAGGCCCGAGTGCTCGCTTCGCGGGTGGCGGCTCCTGTGCTGGCCCTGGCGGCCGGGGCGGACGAGCTGTTGAATGTCAGCGGCCATGAGGTTCTTCGCAATGCTCTCGCAGGCGAGTTCCCCAGCCTCTCGGCGGATGATCTTTTCAGCCTCGCCGGCGAGGTGATTGGGACTACCCGAATGATCGCTTCCGTCCAATGGCGCAATGCGGGACACCGTCCGCAGGACAGTCTGACAATCGGGCCCTCAGCCCTTGAAGGTGCGTTGCTGATTCACCTGCACGCATCCCCGGACTCTGTGCCCGCCCAGCTGTGTGTCGCCCTGTGGAAAGAACATGCGACACTCTACAAACATTCCCATTTCCGGCCGTCGGACCCTTCTAAGGATGCTATGCGGCAGTGGGCCCGACTCCTTAGAGAACATCAAAAATCCATGTACGAGTACTGGCAGGCACTGCAAACTAACCCGTGACTTGTTGGAGGTGGCCCGCAGAATGTCAAGAGATGGACGCCGCCTCGTCGGCAGAGCCGTCTGTCATTCTAAGAAGGCGAATGCACAGTCAGAAGCGCTGGGCACAGACTTTCAGGAGACGTCCGCACCGCCCTCCTCAGTTCAGAGGCGGAAGGGCTACCGGTCAATTCTGTCGACGGAGGCTGGAGGGGCGCATGAGCAAGACTGCGCAGGGCGAACTGTTTGGCTGTTGCCGGTTTGCTGTTTTCTTGTCGGCTTTGATCTTCGACTGTGTTCCTCTTGCGGCAATTCCTTGTACCTGTCGTTCATACCGTGGTCTGTCCCGGCTGGGCTGGGGGTTAGTTGACGGGGCCGTCAACTTCCGCAGTCGGCGGGAGCTTTGGGGCTGAGCGAATAGGTATTCCTTGCGTCGGTCGTTAGCCGCTTGGTTTCCATGCCGGTCGGCTGTTCAGCTGCGATATCCGGGGTGTACGTCGCTGTCGAGGCCACGAGCGGCGCTGAGTCTGAGGAGTAGTTCGTAGAGGTGGGCGCGGTCGGCGGGGTCGAGACCCTCGGCGATTGCTGCTTCTTGTTCCTCGGCGACTGCCCTCAGGTTGGCGAGCAGTTCCTGGCCTTGCTCGGTGAGTTGGAGTTCCTGGTTTCTGCGGTCGGTTGCACTTCGCGATCGGATGACAAGGCCGCTCGCCTGGAGGGAGTCGATGAGGGGGACCATACGGCTCGGTGCTAATCCGAGCCTCTCGGCGAGTTCGCGTTGGTTGATTCCGGCCTGCCGTCCGACGATGCGGAGAACCCCGGCCTCGGCCGGGGTGATACCGAGTTCTCTCGTCTTAGCCGCGAACAGCTCGGCTGCGAGGGTCCCGAGTTGGGTGAGTAGAAAGCCAATGCGCGCGGGACGGGTAGGGTCGGACATTTTCCAATTATAGAGCATTGACACAATCATTCATATAGTGAATGATTACATGCATGATGCAAATAGTGAGAGTAAGAACATGAGCCGGCCCGCCATTCGGGGAGAGGAAGTGCCCGATGGTGATGGCCTGTCCCAGCGCCGTCGCCGACCTGACGGGCCGAATGCGGGCATCCTCGCGACGGTCAGCCTGGTCCTGAGCGTCGCGGCAGTGGTGCTTCCCGCGGCGATCGCCAGCGGGCAGTTCTTCATCTCCCCGTTCGAGTACTCTCAGTCCGTGGCCGGGTACCTGACGACCCACCCTGACGCGGTCGTGGCAACGGGATTCCTGGTGTTCGCAGCATCGGTCCCGCTGGGCATATACGCGGCCACCAGCTACGCTCGGCTGCTCAGACTAGGCGTCAGGGTTCCGGGTCCGAACATTGCTTTCTTTGGCGGCATCGCGGCATCCGTTTTCCTTGCCCTTTCCGGACTGTTGACCTGGGCGGTGGGGCAGTCCGTTGCCGGCCAGTCGCCGGCGGTCCTTCATACTCTCAACTATTTCGTCTTTGCGCTGGGAGGGATCGGATTCGTCGGCGGACTCGGCCTCCTCATCGCCGGAATCGGCGTGCCGTCACTGATCCTGCACCTGATTCCCCGATGGCTCGCCTGGTTCGGGCTCGTCCTTGCCGCACTGGCCGAGATCTCCTTCCTGGCAATGCTGGTGCCTGAGCTTGCCTTCCTCCTGCCGATCGGCAGATTCCTGGGATTGGGATGGTTGGTAGCTGTTGGATTTCTTCTGCCCCGCAGCCGGCATGAGGTGCCACGGAGGGAGAAGCAATGAACTCCAAACGCCTTACCGGGCTGCGCACGAACGTGCTGGCAGCCCTGATCGGGCTCCTCATCGCCTTCGTCCTTGGCACGACGCTCTACGGGCAAATCCCCAAGAGCGCGCAAGGCCGAGGCCTCCTCGGCGCCTTCGGTGACGCCGTCATCGCCGGCCCGATTCTTCTGAGCCTGCACGCTATTATCGGAACCCTCATCGTGATCAGCGCAGCCACCGCCGTCGTCCGCGCGATCCTGACCAGAAGCACGCGGCTGATCGCACTCACGTCGTGCGCGTTATTGTGTGTCCTGCTGGCATGGCTGGGCGGGTCATCCCTCGCAGATACCCTCGCCCCCGGCGCCGACCGGGCGATGGAATGGTCGACTGCAGGGGCGCTCCTTCTCTATGCCGTCGTCCTGTTCCTGAACACGCCCTCTCCGGCACCTAATAATGATGTTTTGCCGCCCAGCCAACACGACACACCCCGGCAGGACCAGCGATGAGCACCCATCCGCACACCCCGCCTCACCGATTGCCAATCACTACGGCCGCTGACTCCTCCGAGGCCAACACCAACGGGATCACGGGGCGCAGCGTCCTCGCCGTCATCGGGCTGTGGCTTGGGATGTCCGCGGCCGTCGCGACAGCCAGCTGGTATCTCAGCTCGGTGCTCGGGACCAGCCCATCGACGCAGACAGTTACGGTGCTGCTGGTGTTCGAGGTGTATTTGCTGTTCCCGATCGCTGCCCTGATCGTGTATCGACCGTCCGGTTTACGCGACCGCATCAAACTCAGATACACCGCCGGGCGCGACTTCGGTCTCGCGCTCCTGGTCTGGGTTGCAATCCTGGCAGCCGGCACACTCACATACGCCTGTATCGGGCTGATGGCCGGAAGTATCTGGGCTCCAGCACTGGAGGTCGTGCGGAACGCAACCGACATGGCCAGATTCCCCACAGCCACGCCGCTGGATTGGGTACTCATTCTTCCCCGGGCCCTCCTCCTAGCCGGCGTGACCGAGGAACTGTTGTTCCGAGGCGTGCTCTACGGGTGGCTGCGTCGACACCTTCGCCCATGGGCGACAATCCTGATCACGACAGCCCTCTTTACCGTCGAACACTACTTCCTGGTGATCTTCCCGCTCGCGATCATCTACGGACTCCTCGTGGGGTGGCTACGCGAGAAGACCGGCTCCGTTCTACCCGGGCTCCTCGTGCACATCCTCACCGACACGCTCCTGTTCGTCATCGCACTCGCGCTCCTCGCCCATGGCATACCGGCGTGAGAGGCAAACAGCCTGCCCCAGAGAACAACGCAGACGCCCACTCCACGATCACGACGGCAGGAGATGACCACAACCCTTTCAAGAACTTGCCCAGAGCCAAGGCCACGCACTCCTACGGCTCTTCGGAGCCGTTTCACGAGAAATACCAACAGTGACACACGCAAGAAAGGACTGAGATCAATGACTGAGTTACAAGGCCGAGTCGCATTGGTCACCGGCAGCTCAAGGGGCATCGGTGCCGCAATCGCCCGACGTTTCGCCGCCGAGGGAGCCGCCGTGGCCCTGCACGGACGCACACACGACGCCGCCGCCGCAGTTCAAGAGCAGATCACGGCCGCAGGCGGGAAAGCCATCTCCGTCATGGCCGACCTGACCGACTTTGCACAAATCGAGGCCATGCGCTCTGTCATCGAGGACAACCTCGGGCCAGTCGATATCATCGTCGCCAACGCAGGAGGAAACCCGATCCCTCCCGGACCGGTCGAGGACATCACAGAGGAAGGGTGGCACGCCTCGATCGATGCCAACCTCACCACCACTTTCTTCACGATCAAAGCATTCCTGCCCGGGATGAAAGAACGCCACCAGGGAATCATCATCACCATGTCATCGGCCGCCGCACGCCGCCCCACCACAGGCTCACCGATCGCCTACGCCGCCGCCAAGGCAGGGATCGAACTGCTCACCAAGGAAATAGCCATCCAGGCCGGCCCCACCGGCATCCGCATAAACTGTCTCGCCCCAGAGACCATCCTGACCGAACGCAACCGACAACAGATCCCCCCGGCCATTCAAGACCAGCTTCGCCAAGCCCACCCGCTCCAACGTCTCGGAACCCCCGAAGACATCGCCGACGCCGCACTATTCCTCGCCTCCAACCGCTCGGACTGGATCAGCGGGATAACCCTCGACATAGCCGGCGGATCAGTCCTCGTCTAACCACCACAGATCTCGCTCCTGTACTCCAAGGAACACTCAACCCCGGCGAACTGGAAGTGAAAACACTTGAACTGGGCACACAAGCCAGCCATCGATTGCTGCCAGAACGGCAGCACTTCAGTGCAATATTCCGGCACCGGCATCCCAGAAAGGGTGTCGTGTCGAGACGTCGTCGAATCTTCCCAAGAGGGTCGATCAGAGGCCGGCCGGATCACCTGAGGCAACAGTACCTTTAGGATCTGTGGGGCTGTCCGCTGGGGAACGACTATCGGGACTTACCGGAGACCGCTTATTCGGCGAAGGTGATGGATTACGACCCTCAGCAGCGCAGCAGGGTACGGCCAGATGAGTCTGACCGCACCCTGCTGCGCTGGTTTTCATCGTTATGGTTTCGCATTCTCCTGGCGGATGCGTTTACCGCTCCCTCACGTCGTGAGCGACAGGTGTCGCTACCAGAATTTGCTGAGCTGTTCCGCGAGTGCCCTCCCTTGGTTGTGGCCAGCTTGTGCAGCAGCTGGACGCAGCGACAGATCCATCGCGTTGGCGCCGAACATGTGCTCGGAGTCGCTGTCGGGGAAGATCGTTTCGACCGTGCTGCCGCTTGCGCGGAGCTCCTGGACTTGTGCTGAGAGCTGCATACCCCACTCGGCCGGGTGCCGTGTTCTGCCGCCGAAGGGTGACAGCACCAGAACTCGCTCGTATCCGGTGGCTAGATCAGCGTTCTCGTTGCGTCGGTAGCCGCCGTCGATGTAGTAGCTGTCCCCAATTTGATACGGAAGGGAACTGGCGCAACTGGCCGCGATGGCATCCGCCACATCGACTCCGCTGTTCCGGTCGAATACTGCCGACTCCCCGGTCCTGGCGTCGACCGCGGTAATCAGGATCGCTTGGTCTGGCCAATGCTGACTGGGCAGTCGCGAGGCGACAGTTGTTCGCCATTGTGTTTGCCACGTTCCGTCGGACCTCGCGAGCATATCGAGAGCCGCTGCACCCATTCTGCGGCGCATGTCGAGTGCATCCGCAGCGGATGCACTGATCCTGTCCATCTTCTCCAATTGGCTCACCACCGGCCGGTTCTGGGGCCGCCTCCAAGGTCCAGCCAACCCGCCCGGCTTCTGAGGTACACCGGCGACGGTGGCCATGAACAGATCCGCCATCGACTGCCCAATTAGCTGGATCGCCGCAGTCGAGCCGGCTGAAGTGCCAACGATCACGTCAGATGAGGTCACGTCCAGGCCGGCGTCGAGCAATCCGGCGACAACGCCGATCAGCCAGGCGTTACCCGTCGATCCGCCGCCGCCGAGGACTAAAGCCGTTCGCGAGTTGTGTTGTGGGACGCTGACAGCGCCCGGTGAGTTGTGCTGAGGTGAATGGTTCATTGTCGTAGCTTTCTGAGAGTGCTTAGCAAGCGCTCCGGCGACAGCTACGTCAGTCGCGTAATCGTGAACTCAAAGGAGCGCCCAAAGTGGACAAAGCAAACATCGGGCTCACCTCCTCAAATCGTGTCACGTTCGAATAGGACAGTATCTTCCCAATCCCAGCGCGTCAATCCACACCCGGGGAATCTAAGCAACACGACCCCCGGCGGGGTCCCACCCCAACCGCCCGCAAGCCGGTCTGCAAGCGGAACCTTGACCGGTACAGGCGAAACCTTACTGACGGCACCAGCGTAATTAACACCTACGCAAAGTGTGAAGCATGTCGGTCTACGGGGCAGGGATGTCGTGCTCAGGGTCGTCTTGGAATATCCCGGTTAGGAGTCCGCGCTTCACGGCTGTCCTCAAGACAAGTGCGCTTGTTCCGAAAGCGATAGAGGCGAGAAGCCCGAAGAGCATAGCGGGGGTGCCAATGTTTGCAATGAAAGTGGCGTGCATGATGATGCCGATCAATGTTGCTGCGGTGAAGAGGAAGCTGCTTGTCATGAAATTGACCCAACGCATTGGTGACCTGGTGAACGCTGCTCCCCGCTTCACAATCGAGAGAATTTGCCAGACCGCGAGCAGTGCCAGCTCAAAGCCGGCGATCGCAACGATGACGGCGATGGTGTAGGGGCGCTCCAGGTAGGCGACCTCAGGATACGCTGCCGCGAAGGACCTCGCGATGTGCGGCGTGATGAAAACTTGGGTCAGGATCGACCCAAGCACAAGCATGACGACGGCGATACGCAGGAGTCGGATCTGTTGGATGTTCATGCTTCATCCAAACACGGCTGAGTCTTTCTCTTCATCCACCCGCAGGTGGAACCTTCCACGGGGCGTGTCTTTGGCGCAGTTGGCGCCGGGTTGCTGAGGTGGTGTCAATCTCGATGAGCTGGTCATCGCCACCAAGCCCAGTTACCACACGAGGTGCTCGGGCCGAATGTGCCGGTCCCTCCCGTGATGATCTGTAACCCGACGGCGTGAACGAGCGTGACTGACCAGAATGCGAGTGAAATAGAGGCCATTCGAAGTCATCTGTCATGCCCCTCATCACACTTGGGACGCGTTCGTTCCGGCGCCGGGTCCCGCCATCGGATTTGCAGCATCCGCCCACTCCAGAACAGTAACTATTCAACCTTGCTATCTAGCGGTAATCCGCGTTACTATCTAGTGGTAGTCAGCGACACCAAGTAGTTGAGAGAACGGAATCCATGAGCAAGCAGCAGATGACCGAGATGCTCAAGGGCACGCTCGAAGGAATCGTGCTCGAGATCCTGGCCACGCAGCCGGCATACGGGTACGAGATCACGGCGCAGCTGCGCGAGCAGGGCTTCTCCGACATCGTCGAAGGCACCGTCTATGCGTTGCTGGTCAGGATCGAGCAGCGCGGCTTTGTGGACGTGATGAAGGTTCCATCCGAGAAAGGCCCCCCACGCAAGGTCTACTCCCTTAAAGCACTCGGCGGCGAGTACCTCGAAGAATTTTGGGCCACCTGGAGCTTCCTGGCAGAACGCATCGAACGGCTTCACCACCACATCGAACACCCTCAGGAAAAAGGACAGTAGCAATGCCAGCAAAGTGGATCGAGACCCTCACGGGATCGCTTGAGCAAAAGAAGCAGTACAAGCAGGATAAGGCCCGCCTCGAGGACCTGCCCGAGCCGTACGGGAGTGCCGCGCAGGCCATGCACCGCTACTTCATGTACTACGGGGGCTTCACAGATGGCCGGACCCTCATCAGAATGTTCGGCGACTTGGCTGACTTGTGGGAGCGTGCCGCGGTCGACGGGACGCCCGTGCGCGAGATTGTCGGTGACAACCCGGTCGACTTCGCCGAGACCTTCGCACAGGCCTACGCGGGCACGCACTGGATCGATAAGGAGCGCGCTCGTCTCAACAAGGCCATCGAAGACGCCGAGCGAGAGGAGCGGAAGTGAGTACTCAAGCAGCGATCCGTGTGAAGGGCCTGACAAAGTCGTTCAAGGACGTTGGCGTGCTTCGGGGCGTCGACTTCGATGTGGAGGCGGGGAGCATCTTCGCGCTGCTGGGCTCGAACGGGGCCGGCAAGACCACGGTCGTGAACATCCTGTCCACGCTGCTCAAAGCGGGTGCAGGGACGGCTGTCGTGAACGGTTTCGATGTCGCTACGCAAGCTGCGGACGTGCGGGAGTCCATCAGCCTCACCGGCCAGTTCGCCGCGGTCGATGAAATCCTCACCGGGCGGGAGAACCTCGTGCTGGTCGCCAGGCTGCGTCACTTGAAGAACCCAGGCGCGATCGCCGATGATCTACTTGCCCGTTTCGCGCTCACCGACGCAGCCAACCGCAGGGGCTCAACCTACTCAGGTGGCATGCGGCGCCGGCTCGACATCGCGATGAGCCTGATCGGGAAACCCCCAATCATCTTCCTTGACGAACCAACGACCGGGCTGGACCCTGAAGGACGCATTGAGGTGTGGCAGACGATCAAGCAACTCGCCGGTCACGGCACGACGGTGCTGCTCACCACGCAGTACCTCGACGAGGCCGAACAACTCGCCGACCGCATCGCGATCCTGCACAAGGGCACGATCATCCAGAACGGCACCCTCGCCCAACTCAAGCAGCTCCTTCCCGTCGCCACTGTCGAATACGTAGAAAAGCAGCCCTCTCTCGAGGACGTCTTCCTCGCCCTCGTCGGTGACACCGCCACTACCGGCACCACCGCTGAGTACCGCATCGATAGCAGCGTCACGACCCGAAAGGACATCCGATGAGTGCCCACGTCATCGCAGACACCAGCGTGCTCACCGGACGCTCGCTACGCCACATCCTGCGCAGCCCCGACACGATCATTACCACCGTGGTCACCCCCATCGCGCTCATGCTGTTGTTCGTGTATGTCCTCGGTGGCGCGATCCACACCGGATCCAGCCAGTCGTACGTGAACTACCTGCTCCCCGGCATCCTGCTCATCACGATCGCCTCCGGCGTCGCCTACACCGCCTACCGGCTCTTCCTGGACCTGCAAGGCGGCATCTTCGAACGCTTCGCGTCCATGCCCATCGCCAGAGCCAGCGTGCTCTGGGCGCACGTGTTCACCTCCTTGGCCGCGAACCTGGTTTCCGTCACGGTTGTCATCGGCGTCGCCCTGATCATGGGCTTCCGCACCGGAGCCTCCTTTTCCGCCTGGCTCGCCGTTGCCGGAATGCTGATCCTGTTCATCCTCGCCCTGACCTGGCTCGCCGTGATCGCCGGACTCTCGGCAAAGACCGTCGACGGCGCCAGCGCATTCAGCTACCCGCTAATCTTCCTGCCGTTTATCAGCTCAGCGTTCGTGCCCACCAGCTCGATGCCCGGCCCCGTCGCCTGGTTCGCCGAAAACCAGCCCGTGACCCCCATCGTGAACACCATCCGGGCACTATTCGCACAACAACCCATCGGCAGTGACATCTGGGTCGCCCTCGCCTGGTTCCTCGGCATCCTCGTCGTCGCCTACACCTTCGCGATCGCCAGCTACCGTCACAAGATCAGCTAACTCTGATCACGCCTCGCGGCAACGGCGCCCCACGCCAAAACGCCGCCTCGCAGCAGGCGCCCGCTGACCACGCGTCGATAGGCTCACGTAAAGCGGACACCTTTTCGGGGACACACACATGCGATTGTGACCAGACTTCGCTCTGAATAGCTGCTCGCATTCGGAACCCTGAGCGGAACTTGGCCGGTTCCCGCACAGCGATAATCTGCGGTCTAATGATTCTCTGCCCTCGTACCTTCGTAGAGTCGGATATTCTGCTTTTTCACATTATGTCCACCCCTAGTAGTACTTTGTTAGGTTGGGGGGTGGCCGTTGGCAGGCGGGACAGCGGTCGAGCATGCCGATGATGATTTCCTGGAGGGCTTTTAGGACGCCGTAAAGACTGTGTCCACCGCTTGAACTTTTGGGGTGGTGAGCCGCTTTCTGGTGATGAAGAGTTGGGCCGCGGTGACGAGGGTGAGGTGGCGGTGGAAGCCGTTGAAGGACCTTCCTTCGAAGTGGTCCAGTCCGAGCCCGGTCTTGAGTTCCCGGTAGTCGTGCTCGATCCGCCAGCGCATCTTGGCGAGCCGGACAAGGGTTTTCAGGGGCGTGTCGGCGGGCAGGTCGCTGATCCAGTAATCGGTAGGTGCCGGCTCGTGCACGGGCCATTCGGCGAGCATCCACGCCTCAGGGCTCCTGACATCACGATTTAATTGATGAGAGCCGAGGCCTTGGTTTTGATGGTGTATTTGAGGATGAGATTGGTGCCGGGGTAGCGGGTTTCGGTGGCGGTGAGGTGCTCGCACAGCTGTGCGGCGGCCGTTGTTTTGGCTTTGGTCGGTAGTGGGTCCAGTGTGATGGTGAGGTGGCCGGGTACTGTGGTGTCGATGTCGCCGGTTTGGTTGAACATCTGGCGCATGAGGGCGTGTGCTTCCTGGTTGGCGCGACGGTAGCTGGTGTTGGTGCGGATCTCTCTGGCGATCGTCATCGCCGTGTTGTAGGCGGCCATACGGATGCCGGTATGGATCATCTTCACCTCGGTATCCAGGAGTTGCTGGCCTGGGTTCAGGTCCCCGAGGCGGATCTTCGCCGGAATGCCCTGGTGAATCTTTTCGGCAGTAAGCAGTGCGCTTTCTGCTTCCCATACTGGCGCCATGACGTGGTTGTGCATGGCATTGGTCACCGTGACTTCATCGGTGCCCTCGGTCGGGGTTTTCAGTGCCAACAGGTTCAGATCGGCCACGGCTGCCGCTTCTGCGTGGTGGCGGCGGGCGACAACAACTTTTTGGTAGGCACGGGCCTTCGCCGGTTCCGGCACAATCCGCTCCTCATCGTCATCGGTGCTGGCGTAGGAATCGTGGGAGTCCAGGTCAAAGTGCATGCGCGCGTAGCGGAACTGGTTTTCCTGCCGCCACCGATTCCCCATTCGATACACCACCTCTCCAGCACTCATGGTCCGGTCAGTGGTGAGGATGTGGATTTGCCTCGTGCCACCACCGGTGGTGCCCACGATCCGGCTAATCTGGCGGATATTGAAGATTTCCCCGGTCTTCTTGGTCGTTGCCAGGGGCAGGTCAACGACCGTGTCAGCGACCGACCAGGTCTTCTCTTCACCGTGTTCGTCGGTGTGGGAGACCTCGGCGAATAGTTTTTCTTCGATGTCTTTGGTGGTGCCTTTGCGCCAAGAAAGCACGTCAAAACCAGCCGCATCCATGTGTTTGAACAGGGCTGGGGACCATCCTCCGCGGTCGAAGCCGACCAGCACCCGCCGCTCGTCCCCGACCGTGGTGCGCAGTTCAGGGAGTAGGTCGCGCAGTTCCGCGGCCAGGGACGCGCCGGGTTTAGCCATGACGACAAAGACTGGGGCGCCGTGCGCGTCGGTGACCCAGGTTTCCTCGGTCGCCGGGACCGGGAACTTCAGCCTCGTTGAGTAGAGTCTTCCGATCTTTTTCGTGCCCTGGTAAGCGCGCACATGCCCGTCAACATAAAGGATCGCCGCCAAGTCCTCACCACTAGGACCGGTGCCGGCCAGGTGGTGTTTGGCCAGGGCGGCGATCAGCTCCCCGGCGTTGCCGGCCTCAGCGAGTTGGCTGATTCTGCGGCGGATGGTTTTCACTTCCGGGGCCCGATCCAACCCCAACACCCGACCGAGTTCCATTGGGCCGAAGCGTGTGGCGCCCTCGGTGCGGGCTTCCCCAGCCAATGCCCGCAGCACGGCATCGATCAGGACGGTTTCGAGGCCATAGAAACCATTCGGTAACGCCCCATACGCCTCCTTCGCACAGCTGAGCAGGCCGGTGGTTTCCAGTGCCGGGAAGGCCAGAAACAGCCCGGCGTGACGGATATGTGCGGCCGGGGCAAACGCCGGAGCGGCGCACTCGAGCATGCTGGCAGCGGCTCGCTCGGCAGTGCGTGGTGCCGGGGCTGGAAAGAACGGCAGCTCAGGCTGCGGTGCTGGTATTGGTGTTGATTCCAGGGTTTCAAGCTCGGGGACTACTGTTTCTGTGGCAGCTTGTAAGGCAACGATTTTCAGGGCGTGGCGGACACTGAACTCCGAGACGCCAACCATGTTGCCGACAGCCTGCTGGGACAGTCCGGTGTTGCGCAGTTCCACGATCCGGGTGATGACAGTGTCGCTGAGTCGGGAGGCTTTCTTAGGCCCCTTCTTTTCCGGCACCAACGCAGCAATGCCACCGGCGGCCGCACGCTGGACCCATTTCCACACCGCCACCGAGGAAACTCCGAAAGCTGCCGCAATCTGCTCCTGGGAGGCCGCGCCCAGACGCACCAATTTCACTGCCGCCCACCGACGTGCTGCAGCGTCTTGGGCATCCCACACGTCACAGAGTTGCCCGCGAATATAGACTTCCCCGCCACGGTCGTTCTCCACCAAAGACACTGCCAAGCCCACCGGCATGGAACAGGATCCATCGTCATAGGCAGGGGGAGTTGAGCAGTCATAAAAACCATCATTCCACCCCTCGATAGACAACAAAACACTAACTCTATTTTATCGTATTGGGGGCAAAATTAACAGCCCTTCAGCCACTCAAAACCCCCGAAAATCAACGAACTACAAATACCCACTCCCGACCATGATGCTCCTATGCTTGTCAATTGACTTTTAGGGGCTGTTTTTGGAGCCATGCCCGGTACTCGGCAATCATTTGGAGGTCTCTGCATTTGCCTCGTTCTATGCGTGAAATGGCGGTTGGCCAGCTTCCCAGAGTGGCGGCCACCATTGCTTGAGTCAGTCCCAGTGCCAGGCGCAGCGGGCGCAGGTCGTTGGTCAATGGCGCTGGTCGTGGGTTGCTCATGACCCGGTAGATTTCCCGGGCGACGTAGCGTTTGAGGCAGCGGATGATGTCCTTTTTACTCTTGCCTTCTTCGGTGTGTTTGGCCACGTAGTCACGGGTGCGTTTGTCCTTGGACATGCGCACCAAAACGATGCGGTAGAGGGAGGAATTGGCTTCCCGATCCCCGCCCCGGGAGAGTCGGTACCGGGTGGTTTTGCCCGAGGACGCCGGCACCGGGGCGACCCCGGCCAACGCGGCAAAGGAGGCCTCGCTGGCCATCCGTTCGGGGTTGTCGCCGAAGGTCACCAGCAGTTGGGAGGCCACGACGGCGCCGACTCCGTTGACCTCCAAGATCTCCGGGGCGTGGGTGGCGACAATGAAGGCCAGCTCAGCATCGATCTCGGAGATTTCCTCGCTCAGAAAGCGGTGCCGAACACCCAGCCGCTTGAGTGTCATCAAGGTCGCCACCGCCGGGTCCCCAGGGTCCCCGGCAGGCCGGCCGGCCGCCATGGCATTGACCCGTGCTTCACTGACCATGCCGCGGTACTTGGCTCTGACCTGCTCCGGCGCTGCGGTCAGGGCCCCGCTGATCTGGTTCAGCAAGGCGGTGCGCGCCTTCACGGCACTGGTGCGGGCGGTGCGGATGACGCGCAGTGCCTCGACAAACCCGTCACGGCTTTTGGGTGTGGAGGTGCCCCGCTCGGCAAGGGCGGATTCGGCGGCTTGATAGGCATCCAGCGGGTCGGATTTGCCGTGCAGGCGCCGCTCGGCACGGTTGGCCCGGTTCACTTCCCGCACGGTGAATCCGTGGCCGGCCAGCACCCGTGCCAGTTCGGCCCCGTAGGAGCCGGTTCCCTCGACACCGACGGCGGTGACGGGCCCGAAGCTGGTCAGGTAGGCCGCGATTTCTTGGTATCCGGATCCGACGGCCAGAAACTTGCAATCTCCCAGCCTTTTCCCGTAGTCGGTGATGAGTGCGACGTGGTGGGTATCGGCGTGGGTGTCGATTCCGGCGATGACTTTGAACTGTTCATTTGTCATGATGGAACAAGCTCCTCTGAAACCTCAAGCAACAGGGTGGCTCGTGTCGTCCGGTCGGGCAGACAGGACTGTGATGGGACTCCTAGATCGAGCTCCTATGAAGTCATGTCCGGCCGGCCAACACGGTTGGTGCTGGCCGCCAGCCCGATGGACTGATCATGGGAAGGACAACCCCTCAGGGTGTCAGTCAAGAGCTGAGTCACACCGGGCTGAAGGCGTACAACCATCATCACAGACCGGAGCCCTGGGCCTCGGGCAGGGAATGGTCCTCATTGGGCGCGATGTCGCGGTTGGCGGGGCGGA
>JAUNVO010000365.1 GCA_030540695.1 Micrococcaceae bacterium
TGGACGGGAGGGACGGGCAACCCGTGGAGGAAGGCTCCTCGGATGACCCGCGCACGCTCTCAACCATGGATCCGCTGCGCGATGAGGAACTCGAGGTCGACGAGCTTTCGGGCCATGAGGCACAGGCCGAAGGGGATCTTCCGCTCAGCGAGGCTGAGCGCAGGGCCGCGCAGTCGGACATGGAACATGCCAGCCATGTCAGCGTCCAGCAGAACGAGCCGGACCTGGAGGATTGAGCCGGACCGGACACAACGGGACGTCGGCTGCACCGCGGCAACGCTCTCGCCGCGGTGCAGCGAATTGCCTAGGTCGAGACGGGAACCGCGGGATCGAGCTGGTCCATGAAGGTGTTCATGAAGTCGACGAAGTCCGCAGCGTCATCTTCCTGGTGCAAGATCGCACTGCCACGCCGGTCTTCGTCGCCCGGCACGTTCAGCGAGAGCAATCCGGGAACATTGAAGCGGAAGACCCGGCCGGTGCTGTTTCCCACCTCGTAGCCGCCGTCCGACACCAGGGCCACGTGGGAGATGTTGGTGTTGTCCACCGAGATCGCGCGCTCGGAGGGCAAGAGGGTGCGGGGGTTCAGCGGGCAGAGCACGAGTTCGGCCGGTTCCCGGCGGAAACCGATCACCTTCAGGCCCGCGGAGCCGGAGGTGCCGGTGGCAGCCACCAGGTTGTAGCTGCCGAAGTTGGGGATCTGCGCATCGAAGGCGCGGTGCAGATGGTCCTTGAGTAAGCGGTCAGCGGATTCAACGTTGGGTGTCTCCATTCAAACCACCCTATCCAATGGAGCTATCGAACACATGTCCACTACGCGCGGCGCGAAATGTGTCGGGCTGCCGTCACGGGTTCGAAGTCGGTCTCCGGGGGTTCTAGAATCGAACCCATGAGCCAGGACACTACCCCAGACATTAAACCCCGCAGCCGAATCGTCACGGACGGCATCCATGCAGCACCGGCTCGCGGAATGCTTCGCGCCGTGGGCATGGGCGACGACGATTTCGCCAAGCCGCAGATCGGCGTCGCCAGCTCGTGGAACGAGATCACCCCGTGCAACCTTTCGCTTAACCGCCTGGCACAGGGCGCCAAGGAAGGCGTCCACGCAGGTGGCGGCTTCCCGATGCAGTTCGGCACCATCTCCGTCTCCGACGGCATCTCCATGGGACACGAGGGCATGCACTTCTCGCTGGTCTCCCGCGAGGTCATCGCCGACTCCGTCGAGGTCGTCATGCAGGCCGAGCGGATCGACGGCTCGGTGCTTCTGGCCGGTTGCGACAAGTCCCTTCCGGGCATGCTCATGGCAGCGGCCCGCCTGGATCTGGCCTCGGTGTTCCTCTACGCCGGTTCCATCATGCCCGGCTGGGTCAAGCTGGAGGACGGCTCCGAAAAGGAAGTCACCCTCATTGACGCCTTCGAGGCCGTGGGCGCCTGCGCCGCCGGCAAGATGAGCGAGGCGGACCTCACCCGCATTGAAAAGGCGATCTGCCCCGGCGAGGGTGCCTGCGGCGGCATGTACACCGCCAACACCATGGCCTGCATCGGCGAGGCGCTGGGCATGTCCCTGCCCGGCTCCGCCGCCCCGCCCTCGGCGGACCGCCGCCGCGACATGTACGCGCACCGCTCCGGCGAGGCCGTGGTGAACCTGCTGCGCCTGGGCATCACCGCCCGCGACATCATGACCAAGAAGGCGTTCGAGAACGCCATTGCCGTGACCATGGCCTTTGGCGGATCCACCAACGCCGTGCTGCACCTGCTGGCCATCGCCCGCGAGGCCAACGTCGATCTGACCCTGGCGGACTTCAACCGCATCGGGGACAAGATCCCGCACCTGGGCGACCTCAAGCCCTTCGGCCGCTACGTGATGACCGACGTGGACAAGATCGGCGGCGTCCCGGTGATCATGAAGGCGCTGCTGGATGCCGGCCTGATCCACGGCGACTGCCTGACCGTCACCGGCAAGACCGTCGCGGAGAACCTCGCGGAGATCAACCCGCCGGATGTCGATGGCAAGATCCTGCGCGCACTGGATAACCCGATCCACAAGACCGGCGGCATCACCGTGCTGCACGGCTCG
>JAUNVO010000058.1:0-7781 GCA_030540695.1 Micrococcaceae bacterium
TCCGTATTCTCCCTGGCAGTAAAAAGCCTCGCCCCGCACTCCCTGGCTAGGAACCCAGGCTCCGTCAGCGGCATTTATTGTCAGGGGCTAATCAGAAATAAGTAATGACACTTGCCCCGGTCTGAACAAACCGCCACCACAGGGTGTCTGGTTGTCGTTCAGCAACGCGTGTTCTCCGCCGGGCTGCACCTAGAGCCCGTCATCGACGGGAAGCGCAAACTGTGCGTTGTAGAGCTCGAAGTAGGCGCCACCCGCGGCCAACAGCTCGTCGTGCGTCCCCTGTTCAACGATGTGCCCCGCGTCCATCACCAGGATCAGGTCGGCGTCGCGGATCGTGGAGAGCCTATGGGCAATCACGAAGCTGGTGCGGTCGCTGCGCAGCGCTGCCATGGCCTGCTGCACCAAGACCTCGGTACGGGTGTCAACCGAGCTGGTGGCCTCATCGAGGATCAGCACGTTGGGCTTGGCCAGGAAGGCACGGGCGATGGTGATCAATTGCCGTTCCCCGGCACTGACGTTCTCCGCTTCGTCGGTGAGCACCGTGTCGTACCCCTCGGGCAGGGAGCGCACAAACCTATCCACATAGGTCGCGGTGGCCGCGTCGATGATTTCTTCCTCGGTGGCCTCGGGCCGCCCGTAGGCGATGTTTTCGCGGATCGTGCCGCCGAAAAGCCACGCGTCCTGCAACACCATCCCCATGCGTTGGCGCAGGTCATCACGGGTCATGGCCGCTATGTCGACCCCGTCCAGGGTGATGCGCCCGGAATCCAGCTCGTAGAAGCGCATGATCAGGTTCACCAACGTTGTTTTGCCTGCCCCCGTCGGCCCCACGATGGCGATGGTGTGGCCGGGCTCGGCGGTCAAGGACACATTCTCGATCAGCGGCTTCTCCGGGGAATAGCTGAAGCTGACATTCTCGAAGACCAGCTCGCCGCTGCCCCCGCGCGGACTTTGGGCGGCAATCGGATCGGCGGACTGCTCTTCGGCTTCAAGCAGTTCAAAGACGCGTTCGGCCGAGGCGATGCCCGACTGGACCAGGTTGGCCATGCTTCCCAGCTGGGTCAGCGGCTGCGTGAACTGGCGCGAATACTGCAGGAACGCCTGCACATCCCCCAGACGCATGGAGCCTCCGGCCACAAACATCCCGCCGACCACGGCAATGGCAACATAGGTGAGGTTTCCAACGAACATCATCGAGGGCTGGATGATCCCCGAGACGAATTGCGCCCCGAAACTTGCCTGGTAGAGCTCCTGGTTCTTCGAATCAAAGACCGCGTTGGTCTCGGCCTGACGGCCGAAGACCTTGACCAGCGAATGCCCCGTGTAGTTCTCCTCGATGTGCGCGTTGAGCTCACCGGTGTGTTTCCACTGGGCGACGAACAGCTTTTGCGAGCGCTTGGCCACCAGGGTGGTGATCACGATGGTCAACGGAATCGCCACGACGGCAATCAACGTCAGCATCGGGGAGACCACCAACATCATCACCAGCACACCGATCACGGTCAGCAGCGAGGTCACCATCTGGCTGAAGGTCTGCTGCAGCGACTGGGCTACGTTGTCGATGTCGTTGGTGACCCGGGAGAGCAGCTCCCCGCGCTGCATCTTGTCGTAGTAGCCCAGCGGCAGCCTGTTGATCTTGTGTTCGACGTCTTGGCGCAGGCTGTACATGCTCTTCTGGACCACCTCGTTGAGCACATAGGCCTGCAGCCACCCAAAGACCGAGGAGAACACGTAGATCGCCAGCACACCCAGCAGCACCATCCCCAGCGCGTCCAGGTCAACCCCGATCCCCGGGGTCAGGTGCATGCCCGAGAGCAGGTCCGCCTGGGCATCCTGCCCGGAGGCGCGCAGGCCCGAAATCACCTGGTCCTGGGTGAGGCCCGGCGGGAGCTTCTTGGAAATGACGCCCTCAAAGATCAGGTTGGTTCCCTGGCCCAGGAGCTTTGGTCCCAGCACGCTGAGCCCCACGCTGAGTATTCCCAGCAGCAACACCGCTGCCAGTCCAATGCGGTGCGGGGCCAACCGGCGCAGCAACTTCTTGGCCGAGGGCCCGAAGTTCAAGGCCTTCTCCGCCGGCATCGAGGCACCGGCACCGGGGCCGTGCCTGCGGACCGGCGGACCGGCGACACGCGTGCTGGTTGCTTCCTTCCGGCTGGATTCGCTCATGCCGTCGCCTCCGCAGTGAGCTGGGACTCAACGATTTCCACATAGGTCTCGGAGGCCTCGAGAAGTTCCTCGTGCGTCCCATGGCCCACGATGCGTCCACCCTCCAACACGATGATGGCTTCGGCATCCTTGATGGTCGCCACGCGTTGGGCGACGATCAGCATCGTCGCCGCACTGCGGTGCCTTTTCAGCGCGAGGCGCAGCCGGGCATCGGTGGCCGAGTCCAGTGCGGAGAACGAGTCGTCGAAGATGTAGATCTCCGGGTCCTTGACCAGTGCCCGGGCGATGGCCAGGCGTTGGCGCTGCCCGCCGGAGACATTGGTGCCACCCTGGGCAATCTTTGCTTCCAATCCGCCATCCATGGAAGCGACGAAGTCACGCGCCTGCGCTATCTCCAGGGCTTCCCACAATTGATCCTCGGTGGCATCGGGCTTGCCGTAGCGCAGGTTGGAGGCGACCGTCCCGGAAAATAGGTACGGTTTTTGCGGGATGATCCCGATCCGGCTCCACAACAAATCCGGCTCCAACTCCCGGACATCGACTCCGTCCACCAGAACCGTCCCGTCGGTGGCATCGAATAGCCGCGGCACCAGGTTCACCAGGGTGCTCTTCCCGGAGCCCGTGGATCCGATGACGGCAGTGGTTTGGCCCTGGTGCAACGAAAAATCAAGGTGGTGCAACACCGGCTGCTCGGCTCCGGGATAGGAGAACGATACGTCGGAAAATTCCACGGTGCCGGTTTCGCGTACCCGGCCCACCGCCGGGTTCGCGGCCTTGACCGTGGACTCGGTGTGCAGCACCTCCCCGATGCGGTCGGCGCTGACGGTGGCCCGAGGCAGCATCATGCCCATGAACGTGGCCATCATGACGGCCATCAGGATCTGCAGGAGGTAACTCAGATAGGCAACCAGGGCGCCGACCTGCATCTCGCCGGATTCCACCCGCATCCCGCCAAACCAAATCACGGCGACGGACGAAACGTTGAGCACCAGCATCACGATCGGGAACATCAACGCCATCAGGCGTCCGGCGCCCAGGGAGACCTCGGTCAGCTCGGAGTTGGCCTTGGCGAAGCGTGCCGATTCCTGGTCCTCACGGACGAATGCGCGGATCACGCGAATGCCGGTGAGTTGTTCGCGCAGCACCCGGTTCACGACGTCAATGCGCTTTTGCATGACCCTGAACAGCGGAACCATCTTGCTGATGATCAGCCCCACGCTGAGCAGCAGCACCGGCACGCTGACGGCCATCAGCCAGGACAGCCCCAGGTCCTGCTGCATCGCCATGATCACCCCGCCCACCGCCAGGATCGGGGCGGAGACGAAGAGCGTACAGGTCATCAACACCACCATTTGGACCTGTTGCACGTCATTGGTGGTGCGGGTGATCAACGACGGCGCACCAAAGCCGGAGACCTCGCGCTCGGAAAACCCGCTGACCGTATGGAAGATCGCCCCGCGCAGGTCCCGTCCCAGCGACATCGCCGTCCTGGCCCCGAAATACACCGCAGCGATCGCGCAGGCGACTTGCACCAGGGTGATCGCGAGCATGATGGCACCGATGGCCATGATGTGGGCGACGTCGCCCTTGGCTACGCCGTTGTCGATGATGTCCGCAACAAGGCTGGGAAGGTAAAGCGAGGCAATGGACTGTGCCGCCTGGAAAATCCCCACCGCAACGAGCAGGCTCACGTACGGTGCCAAGTACTTGCGCAATAGCGGCAGCAGCATGTTTCCCGGGCCCTTGGTGCTGGCCTTGGCCGCGCGGCCGGATCGTGAAGCTGACATGTAGTGAACATATCCATGCATGCCTCGTCCCACAAGGGCAATCCGGCCCCGCGAGACGGTTTTGCTGGAGGCGGATTTCGCAGATCCGTCATTTTGGGCTGCACCCAAGAAGCTCGCGGTGGCACCGGGGCGATATTGTAAGCAGCGGGAAGCTTCGTGGAGACGCGGAGAGATATCGGAGAGAAGAGAAGCCATGCGCGCCAACACCGGCAGAAGTGAATCCACGACGGTGCACGCGGCGGATCGACACGAGATGATCAGGGTGCACGGAGCGCGGGTGAACAACCTCAAGGACATCAGCCTCGAGATCCCCAAGCGCCGGCTCACGGTGTTCACCGGAGTCTCCGGATCGGGAAAGTCTTCGCTGGTTTTCGGCACCATTGCCGCCGAATCCCAACGCATGATCAACGAAACCTACTCGGCGTTCGTCCAGGGGTTCATGCCCACCCTGGCCCGGCCCGAGGTCGACACCCTCGAGGGACTGACCACGGCGATCCTCGTCGACCAAGAACGACTGGGTGCCAATCCGCGTTCCACGCTCGGCACCGTCACCGATGCCAACGCGATGCTTCGCATCGTCTTTTCCCGTCTCGGCCAACCACACATCGGTTCCCCCCAGGCCTACTCCTTCAACGTGCCCTCGATTTCAGGTGCCGGTGCCGTCACCATGGAAAAGGGCGGAAAGAAGGTCAAGGAGCGGCGCAGCTTCTCCATCACCGGTGGCATGTGCCCGGCGTGCGAGGGTCGCGGTACTGTCAACGACTTCGACCTCACGGCACTCTACGATGCCGACAAGTCGCTGAACGGGGGCGCACTGAAAATCCCCGGCTACTCCATGGAGGGCTGGTACGGGCGTATCTTCCGCGGGTGCGGCTGGTTCGACACCGACAAGAAGATCCGCGATTATTCCATGGAGGAATTGGAGAACCTGCTCTACAAGGAGGCCACCAAGATCAAGGTCGAGGGCGTGAACCTGACCTACCTGGGGTTGGTTCCGCAGATCAAGAAGACCTATCTCGCCAAGGACATCGAGGCCATGCAACCCCACATCCGGGCGTTTGTCGAGCGCGCGATCACCTTCGCCGCCTGTCCCGAATGCGGCGGTACGCGGTTGGCCGAACACGCGCGGAACTCGAAGATCGACGCTAAAAGCATCGCCGATGCCTGCGCCATGCAGGTCAGCGACCTGGCCCCCTGGGTCCGCGGGCTCAGCGAACCCTCCGTGGCCCCGCTGCTCAAGGCGCTGGGAGACACGCTGGATTCCTTCGTGGACATCGGCCTGGGCTATCTTTCCCTGGACAGGCCCTCGGGCACTCTCTCGGGCGGGGAAGCGCAACGCACCAAGATGATCCGACACCTTGGCTCGTCGCTCACCGATGTCACCTATGTCTTTGACGAACCCAGCATCGGGTTGCACCCACATGACATCGAAAAGATGAACGAGCTGCTGCTCGCCCTGCGCGACAAGGGCAACACGGTGCTGGTGGTCGAGCACAAGCCGGAGATGATTGCGATCGCAGACCACGTCGTTGACCTGGGTCCCATGGCCGGTTCCGGAGGCGGGCAAGTGATGTTCGAGGGAAGCGTCGAGGGGTTGCGGGCCTCGGACACCATCACCGGGCACCACCTGGATGATCGGGTGAAGCTCAAGGAAACGGTTCGCAGCTCCGTCCGGGCGATCGAGGTGAGGGGGGCCAAGACCAACAACCTGAAAAACGTGGACGTAGACATCCCGCTGGGGGTGCTCACTGTGCTCACCGGGGTCGCCGGATCGGGCAAGAGTTCACTGGTCACCGGTTCCATTGCCGGATCCGAGGACGTCATCACCGTCGATCAAGGTGCCATCAAGGGCTCGCGACGCTCAAACCCCGCAACCTACACCGGTCTTCTCGAACCGATCCGCAAGGCCTTTGCCAAGGCCAACGGCGTGAAGCCGGGCCTGTTCAGCGCGAACTCCGAAGGCGCCTGCCCCACGTGCAACGGCGCGGGAGTCATCTTCACCGATCTGGGAATGATGGCCGGGGTCTCGAGCACCTGCGAGGAGTGTGAAGGCAAGCGTTTTGATTCCATGGTGCTCGAGTACCAGCTCGGCGGCAAGGACATCTCCGAGGTCTTGGCGCTGTCTGCGACGCAGGCGCAGGACTTCTTCGCCGACGGTGAGGCCAAATTGCCCGCCGCGCACAAGATCCTCACCCATCTGGTGGACGTGGGGCTGGGCTACCTCAGCCTGGGGCAGCCATTGACCACGCTGTCCGGCGGAGAGCGCCAACGGCTGAAACTCGCCACCCACATGGGCGAGAAAGGCGCGGTCCTCATCCTCGACGAGCCGACCACCGGCCTGCATCTGGCCGATGTGCAGCAATTGCTGGGCTTGCTGGACCGTCTGGTGGACGGAGGCAAATCGGTCATCGTGATCGAGCACCACCAGGCGGTGATGGCACACGCCGACTGGATCATCGATCTTGGCCCCGGGGCCGGCCACGATGGAGGCGCCGTCGTCTTCGAGGGCACGCCTGCGGATCTGGTGGCTGGGCACAGCACCTTGACCGGCAAGCACCTGGCCGCCTATATCGGCGCGTAACCCACCGCGATCTCGGGGGATCAGCTCTTTGCGGTGGAGATGACCTCGTCAGGGGCTTGGGTTCCGGCGGCTTCGTGGGCGCTGAGCACCCTACGTGCCCGATCGCGTTTGAGCCGTTCACGGGGATCGCGGTGCGGGGCCTGCTCGGCGGGTCCGAAGAAGAAGAATCCCACGAATTGCAGTCGCCACAAGGCCCGGTACATCAGGCTCAGCCCCGTGGTGTCTTCGATAATGGGCAGTCTCTGGTCGGACATTGAATTCAGTCTCCCTCTGTGGAACCCCGGTCCGCCGAAGCGGATCGGATCTTCCGCGGATGCGCGGCCGTCATGGCCCATTGTATTCCACGTGTCGTGCCCACCGACCACGAGCCGTGCACCGGTGCGGGCCCCCATGTCCGCCTCGATGGCCTTGTCACTGGCGGATGCGGCAGCGAAGCTGTCTAAATCCGGAGACAAGGCTAAACAGGCCGGGTCGTGGGGGTGGCTTGTGAATTCGTCAAATATCCGACGCCAAGGATCAGTGTGCGATAAGAATGCTTCAGAGACACTACCCCGGAGTTGCATTCAGCCCCGGGTTCCAGCGGTCCACGGTGTAATGCACGCAGTACACGCGCCCCTGTAATGACCTCAAGGCCTTGCCATGGCCAATGACCACGAAGCAGCGGAGCCAAGAATACAAACCAGACACAATGTCGATCAACGGGGCACACTCTGGGCGGAGAACCGTACAACCGTCGGATATTCGACTTTTTCACAAGCCACCCCATAAAGTCCTCCGCCGGGGAGCCTTACGCGAAAACTACAGCGGGCGACTGAGGGATACCCGCCAAGATCCCGGCGCGGAGTTTTTGGATAGCGTCAACTCCGATTCCTGCCATGGTGGCGCGCAACTGGTTAGCGGCTCAAACTTTGGCAAGAACGGCAGAAGGCGGGCTAGTGAGGAATACAGATTCATCACTAGCCCGCCCCATTAGGGTGTTGCTTTACTACTGTGGCCGTCTCAAGCTGTCCTACGGCCCGGTACTGCAGGTACTACCGGTGTTACTGGTACTGCTGTGGTCGTCTCAAGCTGTCCGACGACCACGCCCTCCGGGTACTGCTCTACTGATTTACTGCTGGTACTGATTTACTGCCGGGGTTGCTGGTTCTGCTGTCCTGCTGTGGTCGTCTCAAGCTGTCCGACGACCACGCCCTCCGGCTACTGCTGTACTGCTGGTACTTCTTTACTGCTGTGGTCGTCTCAAACTG
>JAUNVO010000058.1:7881-15024 GCA_030540695.1 Micrococcaceae bacterium
TCCGGCTACTGCTGTACTGCTGGTACTTCTTTACTGCTGTGGTCGTCTCAAACTGACCGACGACCGGGTGCTGCTATGCGGGGTTTTCCAAAAAAACAACTGCACCTTCCTTGGTCGGGGGAATCGTTCTCCTTCCCGCATGACAAAAATATAATAGTGCTTCCTGAAAAAATCAAGTTCCCAAATTTTCTTACTTTTGTGAGCAGGGTTGGACGCCAATCCAAGTGAGTTTGCTGGATTACAGCGCGGTCTCATCGTGATGTTCAGGGATGACCTAGCAGTAGCGGCCTGTTGTGCGCTTATGTTTCATTACTGTCAACGAACCGACCTCTTTCTTTGCTGCCAGAGTAGGTGCATCGTCCCACTTAAGGGTCTATCTGGATTGCCATCGAAGAGTCTGCTGAAGGAGATTTTCGGGCTGGAGTGCGTGACTGTTCCGTCAGACCTAGCAGGTGGTGCAGTTGGGGAACGCCGCTGATACGACTACTGCCGCGATAGCCAGGGGGCCGATCGATTCGCCATCGCCATGACTAAACGATCTACTTGCCTGACAGTAACGTCGGATATTTAACCGGGGGTGGCTTGTGAATTCGTCAATTATCCGGCGCCAAGGATTCGGTGTCCGATAAGAATGCTCCCGAACCACTGCCCCGGAGTTGCATTCAGCCCCGGGTTCCAGCGGTCCACGGTGTAATGCACGCAGTACACGCGCCCCTGTAATGACCTCAAGGCCTTGCCATGGCCAATGACCACGAAGCAGCGGAGCCAAGAATACAAACCAGACACAATGTCGATCAACGGGGCACACTCTGGGCGGAGAACCGTACAACCGTCGGATATTCGACTTTTTCACAAGCCATTCCCAACAAAGACAAGACGCAAGCACTGTGACATTACTTTCCTGTGCCGAATGGAACAAAACTGCAGTTACGCGTTCTACGAAACCAGGTCTGCTTCGACTCGAAACGTATGCCATAGCAGGTGTTCGCTGTACTATTCAGCTCAATCGCTAAAGACTGACACCCAGAACTGGAAGTAGGACATGACGTGGGATATTCACTCCAAATCGCGGCAATGTTGGCACTCACGTTTGGTTTCTGGCTATTCAACACAGGCGGTACCAACCCAGATCTTACTTGGGGCCAGTTCATGACCTCCCTGGCTTTCATAGCTGCAACGTCGATCTCCCTTTTCTTGGTAGGGCTGCGAAAAGTCCGGCTCCCCCGCGCTTCATACTGGTGGCTATCAAGCGTGGTTTTCCTCTTCGGTGCGATTCTGCTGGTCGGGATATACGCCAGCTACACCTCGGGAGCTGAAGGAGCGGACATCGGTGGCATACTACTTATGCTTTTGGGTGCTTTCGGGCTAGCTGTCGCCGAGCTCATCGCTCTCCTATGGTCAGTAGGCGTTGATGTGGCCGGGCGAATCAAAAGCCTCCGGGGCGTGGCTGCCTGACGGCACAACTCTTTCAAACACCAAAACACGGGTCCAATTTTAGATTGGGCCCGTTTTTAGTGCGGAGAGTGGTCGCTCACCCGGTGCGTCAAGACGTTGACAAGTCGCGCGGACTCAGATGCTTCAAGATCCCGGTACTCGAGACGCCGCATGAATACAGACCACTTGAATAGGGGTTGTTACCAGTAAGCCACCCCCGTGTAGGTCGAGGTGGCCGGCCAAGGTGCTGTCAGCCCCCCCGGAGAACATGTCATCCGCCAGGAAGAGCACGGTGGACCACTGGAATTTCACGTACTCAACCTGGTCCAGACCCATCGGCCATTGCGCCGCAGGACAAAATTCCGGGTCGGGGGCCCGCTGCAGCGGAAACCGGATACGCCCCGGCAGACCAGATGTTTCCTTCTCGTCGCCCAGCGTTAACCTCGAAGGCCCCACACGGTTGTTTTACCCCGATAGCGTCCTTGATTGTGAGGACGAACAGTGAAGCGAAAACCCTGGCCATCATCCCGGCACGTGGAGGATCCAAGGGAATCCAGCTAAAAAACCTGCGCAGGATCGGCGGCCAAACCTTGTTGGCCCGGGCCATCACATCCGCATTTTCCACGCCGTCAGTTTTCGACGTCGTGGTCAGCACGGATGACCCGGATATCAAGGAAGAGGCACTGGCCCACGGTGCAACAGTCATCGACCGCCCGGCAGATATCGCCGGTGACACAGCAAGCAGCGAATCGGTGTTGTTGCACGCCCTGGGCACCCTGGACGTACTCCCCCACATCACGGCCTTCATCCAATGCACCTCCCCGGTGATTGACCCCGCCGATCTGGAAGGCGCCATTTCCACGGTCTCCTCCGGCGCTGCGGACGTGAGCTTTTCCGTGGTTCCGGACCATGGATTCCACTGGAGGTGCACCGAGTCCGGGGCCGCACATGCCAGTGGACATGATGCCCACCGGCGCCCGCGCAGGCAGGACCGGGAACCGCGATTCCGTGAAACCGGGGCCTTCTATGTCATGGAAACGGCCGGATTCATCGAAGCCGAACATCGATTCTTCGGCTCACTGGCATTGGCCCGGGTACCCGAGGAACACGGTATCGACATCGACACCGAGGCCGATCTTGACATGGCCCGTTGGCAGCTCGGGCACAGTGCACCGACAACCGTGATCGATGTGGACGCGCTGGTCACCGACTTCGACGGGGTCCACACCCCGGACACCGCCTATCTGCATGAAGACGGATCCGAATCCGTGAGGGTTTCCCGCTCCGACGGCATGGGCATCTCACTGCTGAAGCGAGCGGGAATCCATCTGCTGGTCCTGTCCACCGAGACCAACCCCGTGGTGACAGCCCGGGCGCGGAAGCTCGGCGTCCAGGTCGTCCAATCCGTGGAAGACAAGGCCGCCGTGCTCAGGGGATGGATCCAGGATCGAGGACTGGATCCGGCACGAGTCGCCTACCTGGGAAATGACGTCAACGACCTGGGTGCCATGGAGTCCGTAGGTTGGCCGCTTGCCGTGGCCGATGCACGCGGTCCGGTCCATGCCGCGGCACGCCATCGGCTCTCCACCCCGGGAGGGCACGGTGCCGTGCGCGAGGCCGCAGACCTCATCCTCGCCGGTAATATCTCAAAAATTTATATTCCTAAAGCGACATATCTACAGGACAAACTGAGCATTCGTCTCTCCCCCGTCTTCTAGTCCCGCAAAGTTTCCATCCGCCCCACCGCGACCCGGCCACCAACTTCCACACCGGCCAGGCAACCAATGAAAGGCACGCACCATGACTATCACCACCATCGAAACCGCACCCGTCGCCATCGGCGAGCAGCTCCTGGGCACCGGTCAGTCCGTCTATGTCATCGGCGAGATCGGCATCAACCACAACGGTGACATGGAGATCGCCAAGCAACTCATCGACATCTCCGCCAAGGCCGGCGCCAACGCCGTGAAGTTCCAGAAGCGCACCCCGGAGATTTCCACCCCCCTGGACATGCGCGCCAAGATCCGCTCGACCCCGTGGGGAGAGATGACCTACATGGACTACCGCCACCGCGTCGAATTCGATGCCGCCCAATACAAGGAACTGATCCGCTACGCAGCAACCCAGGGCCTGCATGCCTTCGCATCGCCATGGGATGTCCCGTCGGTCCACTTCATGGAGGATCAAGGGGCAGTGGCCCACAAGGTCGCCTCAGCCTCGGTCACCGACCTCGAGCTGCTGCGCGTGCTTCGCGAGACCGGCAAACCAATCATCCTGTCCACCGGAATGTCGACCATCGAGCAGATCGATACCGCCGTGGAAACCCTGGGCACCACCAACCTGGTGATGATGCACGCGACCTCCACCTACCCGTTGCCGCCGGAAGAGGCCAACCTGCGCACCATCACCACGCTGCGCGAGCGCTACCAGGTCCCGGTGGGCTACTCGGGCCATGAACGCGGCCTGCAGATCTCCCTGGCCGCCGTCGCCCTGGGCGCGGTCACCGTCGAACGCCACATCACCCTTGACCGAACCATGTGGGGCTCGGACCAGGCTTCTTCGCTGGAACCCAAGGGCTTTGAGTCGCTGATCCGCGACATCAGGATCCTGGAGACGGCCATGGGCGACGGCATCAAGAGGGTCTTCCCCGGAGAACTGGCACCACTGAGCCGGCTGCGCCGCATCGACTCCTGACCCGCTTCCCACCCGTATGGCCCGTGCCGGGGTGCGCCGTCCACCGGCGGACCCCGGCACGGGCGCCACCCACCTTCCAGATCCAAAGGACCGACCCAAGATCCCCATGCCCTCCAACCCCACATCTGCCGATGCCGCCTCCGGCGTCCCGGGCCTCATCAGCGTCATCATCCCGGCCTTGGACCAACAGGACTTCATCTGCGATGCCCTCGCGTCCCTGGCGAACCAGCAGCTCGGCGGCCGGCAACTCGAGGTCCTGCTGATCGATGACGCCTCCACGGACGCCACCACGGTGCTGGCCGCCGGGTTCCACACCCAGCTGCCCGGACTCAGGATCATCAACCACGGAACCACCCGCGGGGTCTCAACGGCCCGGAACACCGGGCTGGAGCACGCCACCGGTGAGTTCATCACGTTCCTGGATCCGGACGACTGGTTGGGGCCGGAGCAATTACGACTCCTGGCGCAGGGCCTTGAGGACCTCGACGTGGACTTCGTGCGCTGCGACCACGTCCGGGTGACCGGGCACAAACGCGAGGTGCACCGCGCCCCACAGGCGCGGCGCAGCACCAGGCTCGATCCGGCCCGGGACATCGCCCCGATCCATACCGCATCGATGATCGACTACCCCTTCGTCTGGGCGGGGATGTACCGAGCAGGGGTGCTTGCCACGGCAGCACCGCGCTTCAAGGATTCCTTGCGCACCTGCGAAGACCGGGAATGGTTTTGGCGGCTGTGCCTGAACGCGGAAAGCTATGCGGTCCTGGATGCCCCGGGGATCTTCTACCGGCGCGGGGTCCCCGGATCACTCACCGGGATCCTGGACGAACGGCAGCTCGACTTCCTGCCGGCCTACGCATCGATCCTTTCGGTGGCAACGGACGCATGCGCACCCACCGGGCACGGCGCCAAGGCAATGCGGCAATTCTTCGCCGTCGCCTGCCACCACCTGGCACGCTCGGAGCAGTTCACGCCCGCCGTGCGCACCCGGCTACGCGCCGGGACGGCAAAGCTGCTCGCTGAGTCTCCGGCGGAACTTGTCGCCCGGTCCCTGGACCAGCTCGATGCACCGCGGCGAAAGATCCTCACCGGCCTGCGCGCCTCACTGTCAGGTCGTGTGGCATGATCCAGCTCATCGCGGCCTCAAGCTACTTCCAACTGGTCTCGCTGGCCGCCATGGCAGATGCGGGTCTGCTTCCCGATGCCGATCGACGCGTGCTGGTGCTGGCCAACGGCAGCCAGATGCCCGAGATCACCCTGCCACTGCATCGAAGTCCCGGTTTCGCGGCCCTGGCAGCGAGGTTCGACGCCGTCGTTGATCTGGCCGCCCTGCTCTGGCCGCTGACACCAAGGCAGTTCAACCCGCGCACCGAAGAGCTGCCGTTACTTGAACGGCTGATGCGCACCACCTGGGATCTGGGAAGCGGGGAAGTTTCCTTGGTGCTCGAATCCATCCAGGCCAACCCGGCCCGGGCCCTGGCCCGGGTCTTCGCCAACGCCCCGCTCAGTGTTCATTCGGACGGACTGATGTCCTATGGCCCCACGCGGTCCCGGTTGCCGCTGCACATGCTCCAACGTCTGGAGGGGACCATCCACATCGACTTGGTCCCCGGCCTCGAACCGCTCCTTCTGGCCGAGGCGGATCCCCGGCGCCGTACGCTTTCCGGCGGGGAATTGGCCGCCGGGTTCAAGGAACTTGCCCGGCACGTGAGTGATCCGCATCTTCCCGGGCCCCGCACCGCCGCACTGGTCCTGGGGCAGTACCTGGGTTCGCTGGGGATCCTGGACACCGCACGGGAACTGGCGCTACACCGTGAGATGCTCGCTGCCGCCCGCGATGCGGGGGCCACCGCGGTGGTGTTCAAGCCGCACCCCAGCGCCGGTCCCACCGCTGCACACCTGTTGCACTCCCATGCCACGGAGCTCGGCCTGGAATTCATGATCCTCCAGACACCGCTGCTGGCCGAGACGGTCATCGCCCTGATGGACCCGGTCGTTGTCATCTCCTGCTTCTCCACCGCGTTGGTCACGGCCAAATACGTACTGGGTGTCCCGGTGCTGGCGGTGGGGACCACGATGCTGCTCCAGGAGCTCGCCCCCTACCAAAACAGCAACCGCATCCCGCTCTCCATCGTCGATGCACTCCTGGTCCAGGGCCTGGAACCACCGGCGCTGGATGCGGATCACCAAGATCAGCTGCCGGCGCTGCTCGGTGCCGTGGCCTTTTGCATGCAGCCCGATAACCTGCCCGGGCTGCGCGCGGACGCCGCAAAATTTTTGGCGACGGGATACCCGCGCTTCAGCGCCCACTTCAAGACCAAGCGCCTGGCGGCTCTTGATCTACCCCCTGCATGGGCGCACCCCTCGCCTCGCACGCGCGGCACGCATGTGGGGCGCGGGATCACCCGTCGATTGAGGCGAGCCGGTGCCGCGGCACTTGAACAGCTGGCCCGCACGGCGCAGAAGGCGGCCCGCCATGTATCAAACTGAGCACCGAACCATCCCGAACCTCGCCCGGCCCCGCTTCGGCCACGCCGAGGTGTGGGTCGAATCCCCCTTGCAGCTGCTCTCCGCGATCGAGGCGCATGGCTCCGGGCTGCTGGGCACCACCAGCCGCATCCACCCGCGAGAAGGCACCACGGTGCTGGATGCAACCCTGGCCGAGCTCGTCGCCCAGGCACCGGACGGGGTCACCTTCGCCCCGCCCACCGACACCCCTCCGGTCCCCGGGTCCGCGGGATCCAGGCGCTGGGTCACCGGGGACGCGTACTCGGGCAGGATCCAACGCGCGTTGCTCGGACCCCTCGCGATGCAGGAAATCACCATCATCGACGACGGCCTGGCCACCCTGGGGCTCATCAAGGCGCTGGTCAGGGAGGAGCCCACCGCGCTGGTCCGTCCCCGTTCGGCCGCGGGAGCCGCACGCCGGGCGATGGGCATCGCCTGCTGGTACAGGTTACGTGCCTTGGCGCGGGCCGGCCGGCTGTTGATCTTCACCGCCCTTCCCGTGGACCC
>JAUNVO010000366.1 GCA_030540695.1 Micrococcaceae bacterium
CAGTGGAGGAGCAGCTGATTCTTGACGAGGCCTTCGCCCGCCGCGACGGGATCCTTGACTATCTGGAGAATGAGCTCGCAATCCCGGCGGAGGACGCGGTTGAGCAGGCCCGGATGCGCATGCTGATCCGCCGCCGTGCCGAACTGACGCACGCTGAGCAAGGCTTGATTTTTGGCCGGCTCGACGCGCTCGATCAAACAGTCCGGCATCTGGGGCGCGTGGGCATCCCCAGTTCCGGAAACGACGGCGATCCTCTGGTCATCGATTGGCGCGCTCCTGCAGCGCGGGCCTTCTACACCGCCACGCCGGTGGACCCCCAAGGACAGGCCCGGCGTCGGCACATACGCACCCAGGGCCGCGAGGTCATCAGTTTTGATGACGAACCGCTGGATGGTTCCAGGGCGAGTGAGCTGGTTGGCGAAGGGGCCCTGCTCGCCGCCCTGGGGGAACGGCGCACCGGCCATATGAGTACCGCCGCGGCAACCCTTCAACGTGAGCAGGACGATGTGGTTCGCGCCGATTCCAGGGGTCCGCTGGTTGTCCAAGGTGGTCCAGGCACGGGGAAAACTGTCGTGGCACTCCACCGGGTTGCCTACCTGCTTTTCACCTACCCCAAGCTGGCGGCGCAGGGTGTCCTGGTGCTCGGGCCGTCGCCGCGTTTTCTGGACTACATTGCCCAGGTGCTGCCGGCACTCGGTGAGACCGCAATAGTGTCCGCGACCTGCGACACCCTCGTTCCCGGCATCGAGGTAGAGCGTTTGGAGCAGCGCGACGTCGCGGAGATTAAGGGACGGGCACTGTGGCAACAGGCGCTGTCGCGCTACTGCGCCTCGCTGGTACCGCACCCAACCGACGTCGAACTCGTGTGGGAAGGAGAACGCTACACGATCGACGAACGGCGGATCGCGCGGGCCATCACTTCCGCAACCTCGGGGCGTTCCTACCATGCGGGACGCGCAGTTTTCCTCCAGCACGTTCACGATTTGCTGACCGACGCAGTAGTCGAGCGCAGCGAGGCAACGCTGGCGCAGGTGGAGGAGGGGCTTGAGGACCTGCTCAGCAACTTCGACGCCGCATTCACCCACACCGACAATCGGGCCGCAACCAGCGGGGCGACCGGCGCCGACGTCGACGGGGTGCTCACGGAGAAAGAGATCGAGCTGTTGCGCGAGAAGATCGCAACCGACACCGGTGTGGCCGGAACGCTTCAGGCGTGGTGGCCACTGCTCGATCCGACGCTCGAGCTGCACCGGCTCCTTGGAAACGAGGACCTGTTGCAGCAGTGGGTCCCGGAGCTCACCGACGTCGAAAGAAACGCAATCGTCGGCGAACCGCGCACGTGGGCGAGCAGCGACCTGCCGTTGTTCGACGCGTTGGCTGACTTGTTGGGCGATGACCTCCCGCACAGCGCGCAGGGCGAATTTTTTGTTGATCGTGCGGCAAAGCAACGAGACTGGGTTTACGGGCACGTGGTCATCGACGAAGCCCAGGAGCTGTCCGAGATGCAGTGGCACATGGTCATGCGCCGCTGCCCTGCCCGCTCGATCACTGCCGTTGGTGACATCGATCAGGCGGAGGCGCCCCACCGGCACACGACGTGGGGAGAGGCTGTGGGCGCAGCTTTCGGCGAAAGATGGACCGAAGCGCAGTTGACCATCTGCTACCGCACCCCGTTGGAAGTCATGGCCCTCACCGTGCCCGTGCTGCGCAATGCAGGCAGCCAGAACGAACCGCCGCGGGCAGTTCGGGCTTCGGGCATTGAACCCTGGGAGCGGACGGTCGGAGAAGGCGAGCTTGCCGCCGAAGCTGCCCGCGCCGTCGAGCAATTATCAGCGCGGTGGAGCGGCGGGATGGTCGGCGTCATCGCTCCCATGGAGCGCGTGTCCGCGTTGCAGGCTGCCTTGCCCGGGACGCCGGTTCTGTCGGCGACCGATGCCAAGGGCCTGGAATGGGATGCCACCCTGCTCATCGACGCACCGGGCATCGTGGCTCAGCCGCGCGGTTGGAACGGACTCTATGTTGCGCTCACCCGCTGCACCCAGGAACTGGGGC
>JAUNVO010000367.1 GCA_030540695.1 Micrococcaceae bacterium
CGTTGGAACCCTGAGTCCCTTCCAATCCCCGACGGTGAAGCTGCAACGCCTCTTCGAGGAGCCCGGCATCGAGGTCTTTGCCAAGCTGGACCTGCTCCAGCTTTCGGGCAGCACCAAGGAACGCACGGCCAACAGCCTCATTGAGGCGCTGCTGGCATCGGGTCGTCTTGCCCCGGGCGGGATGATCGTGGAATCAACCTCGGGGAACCTGGGCGTCGCACTGGCCCGCCAATCGGCGGTCCGCGGGATCAGGTTTATTGCCGTGGTCGATGAGGCGGCGAACCGCTCGGCCATCGAGGTGATGAGCGCCTACGGGGCCGGCATCGATATGGTGCCCACACCGCCGGACGGCAACCGGTTGGCAGCCCGGCGCGAGCGGGTCCAACGGTTGCTCACCGAGAACCCCGGCTCGGTGACCACCAACCAATACGGATCCCCGGAGAACCCCGGGGCGCATTTCAGCACCACGATGCCGGAAATCATGGACGCCGTGGACGGACGGCTGGACATGTTGTTCGTGGCGACCAGCACCACCGGAACACTTCTAGGGTGCCAGCGCTACCTGCGCCAACACCACAAACAGACCAAACTGGTGGCGGTGGACGCCTGTGGCTCGGTGCTCTTTGGCGGTGAAACGGGCCCACGGCGCTTCCCTGGGCTTGGCGCGGGAATCGTCCCGGAGCTCGCCCTGCAGGCCGAGCCGGACATGGTGTGCAGGATCAAGGAAATCGACATGGTCCACGGGTGCCGAAAGCTCGCCACGCGCGAAGGGATACTCGCGGGCGCCTCGACGGGCGCCATCGTTGCCGCGATGGAGGAGCTGCTGCCCACCATGGCATCGGGCTCGCGCATCGGATTCCTGGTCCACGACTCCGGAGTGCCTTACCTGAACACCGTGTATGACGATCAATGGGTGCGCGAGAACCTCGGCGCGGAACCCGAGGAGGGTTCAACGACCACCAGCCGGATGCAGGACACCAGCTCGAGATGAGGCGCATAGCCTTCATCGGGGCGGGCCCAAAAGCACTGTTCGCCCTGCTCGAACTCCAGGAGCGGTACCCGGGCGTCGCGGCCGCGGACCTCCACATCGAGGTGTATGACCCCTACCCGCCCGGTGCCGGCAGGGTCTGGCAGGCGGGCCAGCCCGCTGAACTGCGGCTCAATGTACCGGCGCGCATCGTTGATGCCTGCGCCGCGTCCTTGCCCGGCTCCGAGACCTTCGCCCACTGGGTGGCACGGGTCGAACCACGGTATGCCACCGAGCAATATCCGCCCCGGGCCGTGGTCGGCAGGTATCTCTGCGCGCAATTCGGGCTGCTGGCGCAATCCGCCGGATTCACGCTGGTCCACGTTAGTGCCCGCGTCACGGAGGTGGTGCGGGCCGGGGACCAATGGGAAGTCACCGGAGATGGCATCTGCCGGTCCTACGACCACCTGGTGTTGGCGACCGGTCATGGGCTGCCCGGTGACGGAGCGGAAACATTGGGCGCCCCAGCCCGCAACGAGAACCCGTTGATTGGCCGGTACACCTCCTTGGCGGAGCGGAAGATCCCTCCGGGGAGCGAGGTCCTGATCCGCGGTGCTGCCCTGACCGCCTTTGATGCGGTGTTGCTCTTGACCGAGGGACGCGGCGGGAGATGGAAAGGGTTCGGTGGCTCCGGTTTCCCGTGGCTGGAATACCTTGCCTCCGGCCGGGAACCGGCAAGGATCACCATGGCCTCGCGGAGCACCCTGCCCATGGACCCCAAGCCGGGAAGCATCCCCGCAGAGATTCGAACGTGCCTGGACGGGTACCGGGAGGGCATCCGCCGCTGGGGCAGGGACCTGGCCACGGGCCCGCCGGGGCCCGTAGCCGGTTACGCCGGACTGTGGCGGATCCTTCTGGCGTGTGCCGGTGAATGCGCGATGCTGTGCGGTGCCCCGGCCACGCCCCTGGACCTGTGGCGCACGGCCCTGACCGGGAGGGGGACCGGGGCCAGCGGCGCCGGGACCGGCGCCGAACACCTCCGCCGGAGCATCGAGGTGAACCGCGGCCGCGCGGTGCCGGGCA
>JAUNVO010000368.1 GCA_030540695.1 Micrococcaceae bacterium
AGTGAGCTGGATCGACCTGCCGTTTGTCGGGAACTTGCCCATGGGAGCCGAAGCCTTGGTCGTCGTGCTCGGATTGGTCTTCACGTTCCGCAGCCGGCGGACGCGACGCCATGGACGCCTCGGAGATCTAGGCCCACTCACATGCAAAGTCCGCCGCACGGGTGCGTCCTATCCGGGTGAGAGGATAATCCTCAACGGGGACGCGGTATCGCTAGGACGCGGCGACGCCCGGGTCCACCCCCGTTGCGATGGCGTGCAGCGCCGCACTGTGTGTGGCCAAGGCCTTCATGCCCGCCGGCGTCGCCCGGATCCAGGTTCGGGGCCTGTTCGCGACGTACCCTTTGCGAACGCTGACATAGCCCACCTGGTTGAGCAGGGCGATGGCCTTGCTCAACGCGGAGTCGCCGGCCTCGATAAGCTCGGCGAGGGTGGCGAAATCAATCTCAAGCTCGTTGCGCAGTGCCGCCATGGCGGAGAACCGCACGGGGGTCATCAGCGCGTCATCGAGCAGGTGCCTCGGATGGCAGCGCGATGGCCCTCGTTCCTTCATTGCCGTCGTCCAGGCATCAGCGCAACGGCAGCAAGGGGCGTGGCGATCAGCAAGCCACCGATCATCCCGGCGAGCGGTTCATGCATCCCGGCCTTGACAACGATGAGGGCGAGGCAGAACAGCAGCGAGGCCGAGAGAGCGCATGCGACCCACTGCCTTTTCATCCATTGGGATCCCAGGCTGGTCAGTCCCCAGCGTGCATTGGCAAAACCCATCAACACCAGCAGGAGGATTGTCAGGACGAAGGCGGCAAGCGGAAACCAGGAAAATACCAAGGCGGCACCCGTGAACCCGAAGTACAGGCCAAGGCCAGCGGTGGCCCATCGCGCGCTCAAAAGCAACGGCGGCCGGGGACCTTGCACAGCGTGATCCACGGTTCCACCCAGGGTCCTTTTCGGCCAGGCCTGAGTGGACAGTCCGGCAACCACTGCCAGGGCCGCGGCAACGAGGAGGCACAACCACCACGGAATACCCACCCCAAAAAAACTCGCCGCGGGAACTGCCATGAATACCAAGATCCCCAGAAAAAGGAACAGCAGCCTGCGGCCTCGGAGCGGGTTGACTTCGGCAATGGGGAACCTGTTGCGCAATCCCTGGACGAGCATGAGACCCGCCAGCAGGGGTATCAGCAAGATGTTTGCGTATGAGGCCGCCAAGGCGGGATTCGCCGAAATACCGCTGCCGGCATCGGTGAACAGCAACAGGAACGTCGCCGCGTAAACGAACAGGACGACCGGGGTCCAGGCCTTGAGCAACGGTTGGACTCGGGAGTCGATTCCGGCATGGGCCTGACGGCTTACGGACTCGGCGTGACGCAACATGCCTGCGGCAGCGAGCCTGTCGATGTGCAGGTTTTTCTCTGGCTCGAGGCCATCGCGTGAACTGTCCATCCTTTCAGGTTAGCACCTACTTTCTGATTGGAAAGTAAAATATACCCGTTTTTTCGAGTGCAGGTCCCGGCCCGAAAGATCCTGACGACCCCCGAGGTTTTTGATCCGTGACATGAACATGGCCGAGCGAGAAGAACACCCGGAGCGCAAATTTCCTGCCGCTCGGCAAAGGATGCCCCCTTGTCAACCGGCTCTGGCATCGAGGTGAACACGGGGGGACGCAGCTGGCAACTTGCTATCCGACTGCCCATAATGAGGGGTATGAGAGCATCTGCAGTTTGCGCGAAACCCCTGAACGGCACCAAGGATCCGGAATCATACGCATGAGCACCCACCTTGAACGCCTGGCACAGGTCGCGGAGATCCTCAGCCGCCACGGACTGGGCTCGCTCGCTGCGGCCACCGGTGTTGGCCGGTGGCGTGTGGCACAGGCCATGGGGTCGAAACCACCGATATCCAATCCCCACCGCATCAGGTTGGCGTTGGAGGAACTCGGCCCCGTATTCATCAAGCTGGGCCAGATGCTTTCCACCCGGCCGGACCTGTTGCCCCCGGATTACCTCACCGAACTCTCCAAGCTCCAAGACGGCGCCCCGGCCGTGGGCGCCG
>JAUNVO010000369.1 GCA_030540695.1 Micrococcaceae bacterium
TGGTCGGCGGGTGCCCAGGAGCAACTCGAGCCGCCGGTTCAGGTAGGCATCCCGACGTGCGGCCTGGACCGGTTCCCGCGGCAGGTCGCACGCGGACCGACTTAGCAATCTCCAGCCTGCGAAACCCAATGCCGTTCCTGCGCCCACGATCCCAAGACCTGTCACCTGCCAGGAGCCAACCAATCCAACGAAACCCCCCACGAGCACCGCGGCTCCGGAGGCGAGCAGTAGCCGCAGCGACCTACGGGCGGAGCGCGATTCACGCAACACATCACGGGCAAAACCAGCGGGCAGTTGCGACACGGCTCGCCGCCAGACCCACCATGCGGCCGACGCGACGAGCCCGACAAGCCCCAACCCGGCAGCAATTGCCGGAGCACCCGATCCAAGGTGCACCAGCAACACCGAGAGCATTCCATACACCCACACCACCAGGCCCCAGGGCACGCAGGCCTCAAGGAGCCGTTCGGCCAGGTCTTCCCTGGCTCCGGGGTCCATCGGGTTCATCGCCAACAATCCGCGCAGCACCCCGCGTTTGTCCCCCGCAACCTCTCCGGAGTCATCAAGCAACGTGGCGAACCTGAGCAGCTCGGGGTTGGTGGGGGCGATTCCAAGTCCCGCGCGCAGGTAGTGCCTCATTGAGGCGGTATCGCGTACCAACGCAGCGATGGCCGAAGCCACCAGGTAGTGCTCCGGGTTCCCCGGTTCGATTTCCAATGCCAGCTCGATCGCTTCGCGCGCCTGTTCCAGATCCGTTCGGGAACCAGCCCGGCCCAGCAGCGCCAGGGCCACCCACCGGTGCGGCCTGGCAAGCCCTGGTGCACCTTGCACCATGAGCCGTGCCAGGGCGAGCGTTTGTTCGATGTCCCCGGCCCGGTGGGTGCATTGGGTCAACAGGTCGATGGCTCCCAGCGAGTCCGGTTCCAGGGCCAGAGCCTGTCGCGCCGCATCTTCCGCGGCCGGTGCTTCATCGTTGGCCAGCAGCACGGAGCCGAACATCACCCAGAAGCCCGCTTCGTGTGCATGGTGTTCTCGCTGCCCGGCAACCATGTCCCGGGCCTCGGGGATGCGGGCAGAGGCCGCCAGGCCCTGCGCCCGGGCAGCCAAGAGCTCCAGCTCGATGCGAACGGCCATGGGCGCGGCGCCCCCTAGAGCATCTTGCGCGAACGCAGGTAGCTTGCCAGTTCGTCGTAGCGCCCGTGTTCGTTGCTGAAGCGCACCACGTTGCGGGCCGACTCCAACCACGGCAGCGTCGATGCCTTGACCTCGGCCAGCGCCATTTCCATGTGCTTCATGTTCAACGGGATGATCTCGTTGGCCGCGATCGACTCCATCATGGCTTTCTCCGCTGCGGTGGTGCATAGGTGTTCGAGGTCGGCTCCGGAGAGGCCTTCGGTGCGTCCGGCCAAACTCCCCAGGTCGATGCCCGCCACGGGCCTCTGCTTCAGGTGATAATGCAGGATGGCGGTTCGTGCCGAAACATCCGGCGGGGTGACCAACACGGTGCGGTCAAGGCGTCCCGGACGCAGCAACGCCTCGTCCAGGTCCCAGGGATGGTTGGTGGCTGCCAGAATGTACAGCCCGTCGTTATTCCCGGCCATGGAGTCCATTTCCAGCAGCAGCTGGTTCACCATCTGGCGTAGCCAGGAAGCCGATCCGGTCAGCGAACCGCGCCGCATGCCCAGTGCGTCCACCTCGTCGAGAAACAGCACGGTGGGTGTTTCGGCCCGCGCGGCGTCAAAGACGGCCTTGAGGTTTTTTTCGGTCTGCCCGATGTAGGAAGAAAGCACATCCGTCATCACCACCGACATGAAGCGCGCCCCCAGCTCCCCGGCCACGGCGCGGGCAAGAAACGTCTTGCCGCAGCCCGGTGGCCCATAGAGCAGCAGTCCACCACGCAGCGATTTCCCGAAGGCGCGGGCGATCTCGCTGTTGCGCATGGGCGCCAGGAAGGATTCGTCCAGCCTGGTCTTGACCGCTTGGAGTCCGCCGACGTCGGCGAGCGTGACAACCGGTGCGTCGGGTTCGA
>JAUNVO010000370.1 GCA_030540695.1 Micrococcaceae bacterium
GGGCAGCGCGTCCGCCTGTTATGGGTATGTTTAGTGGTTCACGTCCTTTGGGGGGAGCAAGATCGGAGGTCCGCATTCTCATCCATGAGAATGCGGACTTCTTTGTTTTGAGCCAAAGGCGCCTAAATCATTGTTCGTTCGGGCCAGATGGGAATGGAATCGGCTGAACGAAGGGGCAACCGTATGATGGAGCGGTGGCCCATATCGACGTATCTGACATCCATTACTTTCTTTCGGACGGGACCCAGCTCCTGGGAGGTGTGACCTTCAAGGTCACCTCGGGTTCGAAAACAGCTCTCATCGGGCCCAACGGGGCCGGCAAGACGACGCTGATCAAGATCATCGCCGGGGACATCAAGGCCGACGAGGGTGCGATCAGCCGTTCCGGCGGCATGGGCATCATGCGACAGTTCGTGGGTCAGGTTCGTGATGAATCCACGGTGCGCGACCTGCTGGTCTCGACGGCTTCGGCTGACTTGGCGAAAGCGGCGAAGGCCATGGACGAGACCGAGCTGCTGATGATGGAATCGGACGATGAAAAGGTGCAGATGCGCTATGCGCAGGCCATCATCGACTGGGGCGACGCCGGTGGCTATGAGTTGGAAACCGCCTGGGACAAGGTGTGCATGACGGCACTGGGCGTCCCCTTTGAACGCGCCGCACACCGCCTTGCCTCCTCCCTCTCGGGAGGTGAGCAGAAGCGGTTGGTGCTCGAAGCACTCTTCGAGGGGCCCGACGAACTTCTGCTGCTCGACGAGCCGGACAACTACCTCGATGTGCCGGGCAAGCGGTGGCTTGAAGCCACGATGAACGAGTCCCCCAAGACGGTGCTGTTTATCAGCCACGACCGCGAGCTGTTGAACAATGCGGCGAGCAGGATCGTGACCCTGGAACCCGGCCACTCGGGTGCCACCGCCTGGATCCATGGTGGAGCCTTCGGGACATATGTCGATGCGCGGCGCGAACGCAACGAACGCTTCGAAGAGCTTCGCAAGAGGTGGGACGAGGAACATGTCAAGCTCAAGGAGCTGGTGAACATGTACAAGAACAAGGCTGCCTTTCGTTCCGACATGGCCAATCGCTACCACGCGGCCCAGACGCGCCTGGCCAAGTTCCTTGAAGCGGGGCCGCCTCAGGCCATCCCGTTGGAACAAAACGTCAACATGAGGCTCAAGGGCGGGCGAACGGCCAAGCGCGCCATCGTCGCGAAGAACCTTGAGCTCACCGGCCTGATGAAACCCTTCAGCAATGAAATCTGGTTCGGTGACCGCGTGGCCATCCTCGGATCCAACGGTTCGGGAAAATCCCACTTCCTGCGTTTGCTGGCAGCCGGCGGCACGGATCCCGAACGAGAGCACCTGCCGGTCTCCGATTTCGAGATCGCCGAGGTTCCGCACGAGGGCACGGTGAAGCTCGGTGCGCGTATCCGCCCGGGCTTCTTCGCCCAGACCCACAGCCGGCCGGACCTCATGGGCCGGAGCCTGCTTGATATCCTGCATCGCGGAGATGAGCATCGTTCCGGCATGGCGCGGGAGGCAGCGTCCGGTGCACTGGATGGATACGGCCTGGCAGGCCAAGCCGAACAAAAATATGACTCGCTCTCCGGTGGCCAACAAGCCCGATTCCAGATCCTGTTATTGCAGCTTTCCGGCGCCACGCTCCTGTTGCTTGACGAACCCACGGACAACCTTGACCTGCACTCGGGCGAAGCGCTGGAAAAGGCCATTGACTCCTTTGAGGGCACGGTCCTGGCGGTGACCCACGATCGCTGGTTTGCCAGGTCCTTTGATAGGTTCCTGGTCTTTGGATCCAATGGGAAAGTCTACGAGTCGCCGGAACCGGTCTGGGATGAGGCCCGGGTGCAGCGCGAGAGGTAGGGGCGCGGCTGCCAGCGGCTGCACGGACCTTTCGGCAGAGCCACGGGCATGATTTGGGATCCATTTGGCGCTCTGGTAAAGTTTTACCTGCTTCATTCCCCCGTAGCTCAATTGGCAGAGCGTCCGACTGTTAATCGGAAGGTTACTGGT
>JAUNVO010000371.1 GCA_030540695.1 Micrococcaceae bacterium
TCATCACCCGCCGATGCCTGTCAACAAGGATTCCCAGGTCACCCTGCGGATCTCGGGCGTCGGTCCACGGCTTGGCAATGGCCTTCGGCAGGCTGACCTGAACAGCCACCGCGTCTATTCCGCGTTCCTCGGCCGCCTCGCGGGTCAGGCCAACCGCGGCGATTTCCGGATTGGCGAACACCACGCGAGGGATCCCGTCATAGCTTGCGCTACTGTCCTTTCCCAGGATGCAGTCGGCAACGACGCGCCCCTGGTACTTGGCCACATGGGTGAAGGGCATAATCCCGGTTGCGTCACCGACGGCCCAGAGCCCTTCCGCCGCCCAGCAGTGCTCATCCACCCGCACGTTGCCTCGCCCGTCAAGGGTCGCCCCGGCCCGTGACACATCCAGCCTCCCGGTGCGCGGGATGCGTCCGGTGGCAAAGATCAGGACGTCCACCGCGATTTCCCCACCCTGGTCCAACACCAGGACACTGGCTCCGTCATCCGCGCGCCACCCGCTGGCGATTGAACTGCTGGTCAGCACCTCGACCCCCAGCTCGCGCAGGTATTCTTCGGCGAGCGCCGAGACCGCGGGTTCTTCACGACCCAGCAACCGGGTGCTTCGATTCAGCACGGTGACCTTGACCCCGAAGCCGGCCAGGAAGAACGCGGCTTCCAAGGCAACCGCGCTACCACCGACAATGGCCACCGATTGCGGCAACGTCTTAAGTGTGTAGACCTCACGGGTTCCCCAAGTGGTGATTTCCGCGACTCCCGGAACGTCCGGGATGAACGGCTCGGTGCCGCTGGCAATGATGATGTGGTGCGCCTGATACTCCCGCCCGTTGCATCCCACGCGTCCCGGGCCGGTGATTGCCGCCCACCCCCGCATCACGGCTGCTCCGCGCTGGGCATATCCCCGCTCCTGCACACTGTCATCGAGGTGCCGGACCATGTAGTCGCGGTAGTCCCGCGCCTTCCTCCAATCCAGGATTCCCGCCGAGGCCCCGGCCACCCTGACCGCTTCGAGACTTACCTGCGGAGCGCGCAGGATGGACTTGGAAGGAATGCAGGCCCAGTAGGCGCATTCCCCGCCAATGAGCTCGCCCCCAAAGAGCACAACCTTCTTGCCGGCAGTGAGCAGCCGGTCGGCAACCACTTCGCCACCGGGGCCCATGCCAATGATTGCGGCATCGAATACTTCTTCCATCGGAGCGCTCCCTTGCTCGAGTCCCTCGCGTCCTCGTTTCAGGCGCTTACTCCCAGCCTTGCACTTGGGTCGGCCAACGGCCATGGCCCACGATGGTCCAATCGTCCACCCCGACCCACACCCGGCCCTGCCACTAGGCACTTTCCCGGTAAGCCTGGGGCATGCGGATGATGCGCCAGCGCCCGGTCTCGACCTGCCGGGACACCTCGAAGGTGCGCATGTCACCCAGCCCGGCGAGCCTGACCTGCAACTGCCACACCTCGTAATCCACGAGCCCGGGGCCTCGCCCGCGCTCGGCGCGCAATTCCTCCTTCCACCAGCTTCGTCTTTCAAACCAGCGAACAGGCTCCGCCGCCAATTTGTACTCGCGGCCCTGCCAGCGCATGCGGATCGGAACACCTGCCGGCGTGCAGTCAACTTCGATCGACTGGGTAAAGATTCCCATTCCTTCTCCACCTTCCCGTCGCATAGCCACCCCCCGGCGCAGCCTTCTCCTTTCCAGGGGCGAAGGCATCCGCGGGACAATCCCATGCACCCAACTATTTTATTAGAAACTTTGTTCTACACAAGATGAGACTAGAACACATGTGCGACAGTTAGTTGCCAAGAATTCCCATTGACGCGCCTCCACGTGGGCCTATGCTTGGATCCATGATGTTAGGCACGCTCCCGACGATCACTGCACTGACCCTAGGTGTGCGCGATGTCCAACGATCCCGTGACTTCTACGTCACCGGACTGGGGTTTCGCGAAATCAACTTCATTCCAGGCGAGCTCCTATTCCTCCAGGCCGGTCCCGGACTGATGCTCGCGCTGTGGAATGTTGACTCAATGC
>JAUNVO010000372.1 GCA_030540695.1 Micrococcaceae bacterium
TCGGTGGCCGCGGTGATGCCGGCGCGTTCAAGGGCGAGCGAGTTCACCCAGGCGCTGTGGTGGTCCCGGTTCATCAGGAACACTGCCTTGTCCGAAACGATCGAATCGAGGTCGGTGGCGAGCGGGGCACCTCCGGGGAAGTCGGACATGGTCCATCCACCGCCGCGGATCCACTCTCCCTCGGCTGGGGCTTCTTGGGCATACGCGGAGATCACGGCCAGTGTTTCGTGGCTTCCTTCGGCCGCGCTGAGGTCGCAACCGAGCCGCTCCATGCCGGCGAACACCGTGTGGACATGGGCATCAATGAAACCCGGGGTGAGCAGTGCGCCGTCGGCGTCGAGGATGGCGATCCCGGGCCGTGCGCGGGTTGCGAGGATTTCCTCGGCTGCACCCATCGCAACGAGGGTGCCATCGGCGATCACCACGCACTCGGCGTCCAGCAGCTCCACGCCGTCGAAAATGCGCGCGCCATGGATGATCACATTCGCCGTCGGTCGGGACGAGACAGACACTTCACTGTGGCTTACATCACTTCTCATGATGGATAGCCTAAGGGCGCTTCGACGCATAGTCAACGGTGTTGACTATGCTTATTTGGTCCCATTCATAGTGAGGAACATTTGAGCCCCACGCACATGAGCAAGTCCGCCGGGTCAGGAACGCTCTTGCTCGATTCCCCTGTCATGTTTGGCAGCGCCGGACGGCAGCTTCTCCGCCCGCCGCGCTATGGATTCCAGGAGCAAATCGACTGCCAATTCATAGGTTGGGTCTTCGTCAATGTCCGGCAGTTCCTGGGCAGCAGCAGCGATCGACGGAAAATTCTCTTCGTCCACCTGCGAGTATTCGTTGCTCCATGCGCCGGTGTCTTTTTCCTGCTCCGCGTGCGGCAGGATCCGGAAGGCGGCATCCAGGCCGGCGAAGGCCAGATTCAAGTCATCGATGACTCGATAGAGGCGGGCTGCCTCCTGCGCTTGAAACCCTGCCCGGAATAGCGCAGCCAGGATCTGCTCCACTATTTGCATCTCACCACTACGGCGGGTCACACGGGTGACACCCAGGACCGCGGCCTCCGGGTGTGCCATGTAGACACGACGGCTGCGGTGCATCAGGTCGCGAATCGTTTCCAACCAGTCCGCATGGGGCTCAAACCCGTCAAGGGCGGAAACCATCAGGCTGTCCGCAATAGCCAGGATGAGCTCATCCTTGTTCCTGAAATGCCGATAGATCGCGGTCGGATCCACGTCCAGCGCCGAACCCAGTTTCCTGAAGCTCAGGGTGTTGCTTCCCCCACCCTGCAAGAGCTTGAGGGAAGCGGCGACAATCAATTCAGGTGACAGTGAGTTTCGAGGCGCCCGCATGAGCCAACCCTACGCCACCGGCTTTGGCCGGGGTTGACGATAGAACACGGCATGGTCGGGCAAGTTCGCACCACGAGAGTCTTCCCCCGACGGCGCGGCGTGCGAGCGACCGGCCGCCGGTGATTCCCACAGTGCGGACCTACCTCCCCGAAGCCAGCTCCACCAATACGTGGTTTAGTTTGCGACTTGCCTTCCGGAGGTCACCGTTGTCGCTTGTGTTGGTGTCGACCGAACCCAATCCGGCAGGAAGCCCCTCTGCCCAGATCCATCCGTGGTGTTCGGCGAGCGCGCGCAGGTTCTCCCTGTTGCGTGTGTGAACCGGAGTGGGCGATACTGGGAAACTTCCCAACACCAGCGCCCCGTGGACAAACCCGCGGCCGATTGCAGCTTCGAGGGTCAGTGCCGTGTGGTTCAGCGTCCCGAGATCCGGGCGGGTAACCACGACCAGTTTTCCGCAGACCTCATGCGCCAGATCCGCGATGGTTTCACCGGCAGATGTGAGCTTCACCAGCAGTCCCCCGGCACCCTCCACGAGGATTGTTTCGTGTGTTTGGGCCAGTTCGTTGATCCGTCCCACGTGTTCCTCCAGCGTGGGCAGGGTGTCGACGGTGGACCTCCCGCCTTGTTCCAGGGCGGCATCCACCGGGGCCATCGGTTCGCGCAAGCGGA
>JAUNVO010000059.1 GCA_030540695.1 Micrococcaceae bacterium
ACCCAAATACGTTTTGAGGGTGTCCTTGAGTTCGTCCATGGAACCCAGCCTAGAAGTTGGCTGGCCAGCGTGGGAAGGACGCGTGCCGCACTGGGGCTGCTGTTCTCCGGAGTCCAAATAGGGCCGCGCGGAATCGAGGGCAGTTCTGCGCGCATATGTTGGCGACCTTGCCGAATTCCGTCTCTTCGATGTCGGGCTTGGAAGCGATCCTGTCATTCCTTCTGGCGGTCATGCCCGTGTCCCTTGGATGGTGAACTGGGAAACCCCGACGTGCATCAGCGCCCGGAGGGGATCGGATCGTTCGCGTATGGGCTTTGGCGGATCTCGGCCCGTAGTTCCAGGATGGTGATGGGTCCGCTGCCATGGAGGCGGCAGCGCAGATTCCATGCCCGGACTTCCGCAGCAGGCCCTTCAACGAAGACCACCGGCAATCCGCCACCCATGGCGCCAGCTGCCATGGTTTCCCTGGAAAGGCAGGGTCCGTCGATGTCCGGCAACCGGGAAGTCGATGCCGTTCTTGGTGCGGAGCTTTCCCCATCCGCCAAATACGAGCAGCGCTGCCAGACAGGCGATGACGGTGGGGCCATTGCTGTGTTCCATGAAATTGCATTTGCTGGGAAGCGGAGAACTGTCGGACGCCCATCGACAGATGCCTCTTGGTTAACACTTGTTGCCTCCCGGACTAATGTCAGCTGTCGAACACGCCAATTACCCTAAGCTGGGTACACCGAAATATTCCCTTGACCATCCCTGGAGAGCCGTGCCCATGAAAGCCCTGCCCGTTGAGCCCAGCAGTGCCGCGCTGGCCATCGGTTCGCGGATCCGAGCAGCACGGCACGCACAGCGCCTGACCATCGACCAGGTGGCCGATTCCACCGGGCTGACCAAGGGATTCCTTTCCCGGGTGGAACGCGATTTGACCAGTCCCTCGGTGGCTTCATTGGTGACGCTGTGCCAAGTGCTCTCGATGGAGGTCGGTGAGCTTTTCACCCAGCCGGACACCCATGTGGTCAGGCTCTCCGAGGCGCCACGGATATCACTGGGCGGGGAGGGCATCAGCGAGCACCTGCTCACGGCACGCTCGGAGCGTCGATTGCAGGTCATCCGTGCGGATATTGCCCCGCACGGTGAGGGTGAGAAGGAGCTCTACTCCGTTGATTGCGAAGTCGAGGTCCTCCATGTGCTCTCTGGCCGGTTCGTGCTGATCTTTGCCAACGAGCGTTTCGAGCTCGACGCGGGGGACACCGTGACCTTTCCTGGCCGCGAGCCCCACAGCTGGATGAACCCGACCGGAGATGACACCGTGGTGACCTGGACCTTGGTGCCGGCAGCTTCGCGTTAGGCCACGTGGACCCACGGACGCCTGCCGATCTTCGGTTCCGCCTCGCGGAGCACTTCGCGGGTTACCGGCGCGATCTCGCCTTGGCCCAGGAACAGGAAGCGCAATAGGTTGCGCACCGGACGGCCCTCGGTCCAGCGGAAATAGATATGCGGCATCACCCCGGTGTCGTCGCGGATCGTGAGGCAGATTGCCGCGATGGCGGTGGGCACCGAGGGTGCCTGGGCCTGCAGGACCTTGTAGCCGTGGCGGATTATCCCGGTGACCACGATGTCCTGGGCGAAGTCGGAAAAGTCCGAGACGGTGATTTCCATGAAGACCACCGGCGCCTCCGGCGGCAGGTGGCTGGCCATCCGCGCGTGGGCAAGCTTGTGCCGGTAGCGCGCAGCCGATAGGCGCACGGGTTCATGGGCAATGATCCGCACGATCGAATCCCGGCTGGATTCGCTGATGATATCCAGCGCGGCGGCATCCAGGGTCACCGAGGTGGCACGCAGTTCCGTTGAGCGGCGGAAACGTGAAACCAGCGAGAGCACGATGATCCCGGCAATGAAGAACGCGGCAATCTTGATCCCGTCGGGTCGCTCGATCACGTTGGCGCCGGTGGTGTAGACGAAGATGACCGACACGACCCCGAAGCCGATGCCCCTCCAACGCTGTCCTTGCCGCTTGGCGGAGATGGTTACGGCGACTGCAGCCGAAGACATGAGCACCAGGACGCCGGTTGCATAGGCTGCCCCCTGGGCATCGACGCTGGCATCAAACGCGATGGTGATGACCACGGCGATGCCGATGAGAACCAGGACCAGCGGACGGATGGCCCTGGCCCATTCAGGCGCCATGCCAAAGCGCGGCAGGTATCGGGGGATGAGGTTGAGCATGCCGGCCATGGCGGAGGCCCCGGCAAACCACAGGATCAAGATGGTGGACAGGTCGTAGACGCTTCCGAAGCCGTCACCGAGCATGGCGTGGGCCAGGAAGGAGAGGGCGCGTCCGTTGGCGGCGCCTCCTGGCTGGAACTCCGGGGCTGGGATCAGCAGCGTTGTCACGACCGAAGAGAAGACCAGGAACACGCTCATGGTCAGTGCGGCGGTGAGCAGCAGCTTCTTGGCTCCGACGATGCGCCCGCGCGGGTTGGCTTCGGTGTCCCCGGGGGTGTGCCGGATCTGCGGCATCACTGCCACGCCGGTTTCAAAGCCCGAGAGGCCCAGTGCGAGCTTCGGGAACACGATCAACGCGATGGCGATCATCATCCACGGGTTGGTGTGGGTGGCGGTCAGGTTCACCCACCAGTGATCCACCGGAGCCGGGTTTCGCACCAGCGAGACAACGGCAACCGCGATGACCACGACGTTCAGAAGCAGGAACGCGGCAACCAATCCGACCGCGAGCCAGATGACTTCATGGAAACCGCGCAGGAACAGGGCTCCGAGCAACAAGATCAACATCAGCGTGATGATCACTTGTTGCCCGTTGAACCAGTCGGGGGTGAACGGGTTCTCAATGATGTGTGCGGAAGCATCGGCCGATGAAAGCGTAATGGTGATCATGAAATCGGTTGCCGCGAATCCCAGCAGCACCAGAACGAAAAGCTTGCCCTTCCAATGGGGCAACAAACGCTCAAGCATCGAGATCGATCCCTGCCCGTGCGGGGATTCGGTGGCCACGCGGCGATAAACCGGCAATGCAGCCCCCAGGGTGACAGCGATGAGCATGATCGTGGCCAGCGGTGCCAATGCGCCCGCAGCCAAGGCGGCAATGGCGGGCTGGTAGCCAAGGGTCGAGAAGTAGTCCAAGCCCGAGAGGCACATGACCTGCCACCAGCGGTGGCCGGCGGGCCTGTCGCCCTTTTTGCCGGGGTCCGCCTGGCCGGTGTCGGAATCCTTGAGCCATGCCGAAAAGTGCGACGCCCGGGCGTCGGCACGCCCCGGGGAAGCAGGATTCGAAAAACCCGGTATCTTCTTCACGAGTGTGAACGCTACTCCTGGTTCGGCCTACTTGGATACGGACTGGGACTCATGGTTCGAGAACCAGCCCGATAGTCCCTACTTTGACATTTAGCTAGCGAAAAGCAACCATTTTGTAGCGGCATACTCAGGGAAGTCGTTCCCTGGATCGCGCCCACCTGTTTGAAGGACATTGTTTGTGAGTTCCCTGCCCGAAGATTCGACCCCGGTTCTTTGGCGACCCTCGCGACTCTGGGCGCCGTGGTGGCTGGCGTTGCTTCTGGGCGGAGCCCTCGGATTTACGTTGACATTGTTGAGGATTTACAAGGCGTTCGTGGTTCCCGGGGCCATCTGCCTGGCCGTGATCATTGCCGTCATCACCATTGCAACGATCTTGCGCCGTCAAACGCACGCCGAAGCGCTGGAGCCTCCGGTGTCCCTGTCCTATGTGCTGTGGATGGCCGTCCTCGTTTTCCTTGTCGGCCCCGTGCAGGTGGTGCTCGTTCCCGCCAATCCGCGGGAAGTCGTCATCAAGGCCGTGGCAGTGTCGGTGGGCCTGGCCATCTGCATCTATGGTGCGGACCGTGCACTGTTTGCCTCGTTGGCGCGACCAGGGAAACCGCGGCGAAACACCTAGACCTGGACACTCCTGGGCCTAATGACGAGGCTTGCGGTGACCGGAGGAGGATATCGCACTGCCTGGTGCGGAGCGCCGGCCCAAGGTCTTCGGTTTGCGTATCGCGCTCGCCGAGTTCCAGTCCGCCTGTGCCCACACGGGGAACGCCGCAGGGATGTCCGGAACTTTGATGTTCACCATTCTGGCTGGCAGGCGGCTTTATCACCGCTCATCGAGATGTCCCATGATGGATGGCTCGGCCACACGGTTATTTCCGCAAAAGCGCTCGCCTCGACGCGAACCGCGCGTGGGAGCCTTGACTGTCAGTCACACCACAAATAGCATACAAGGCAACTGTTGTTTCGTATTGAGCAACAAGGCTGGATGGCCAAAGATGCTGCCGGAAACCCCCGAGGAGAAGACCGTGGAAGAAATCCGCATTGAAGACAACGGGAACATCGGGCCCATCGATGCCTCCAAGATTCCGCGATTTGCCGGGCTCGGGACCTATGCCCGGCTCCCACGGATCGACCAGGTGAAGGCCGCCGATATCAAGGTCGTGGGCGTCCCCTTTGACGCGGGGGTCTCCTACCGCCCCGGGGCACGCTTCGGGTCCACCCATATCCGTGAGTCCTCACGTTTGCTGCGCCCCTACAACCCCGCCTTGAACGTCTCACCTTTCGCCTTGGCCCAGGTCGCGGATGCAGGTGACATGGCAGTGAACCCGTTCAACATCAACGAGGCCATTGAAACCATCCAGCAGAACGCCTTGGACCTCACCTGTGATGGATCCACGCTGGTGACCCTGGGCGGTGACCACACCATCGCACTGCCCCTGTTGCGCGCCGCCACCGAACGCGCCGGAGCGCCGGTTGCGATGCTGCACTTCGATGCGCACCTGGACACCTGGGACACCTACTTCGGCGCTGAATACACCCACGGGACCCCGTTCCGCCGTGCCGTGGAGGAAGGGATCCTCGACACCGAGGCCATCTGCCACGTGGGTACGCGCGGACCGCTCTACGGCAAGAAAGACCTCGAGGACGACAAGCGCTTCGGGTTCGGCATCGTCACCAGCTCGGATGTCTACTACCAAGGCGTGCGCGAAATCGTGGACAAGCTCCGTGACAGGATCGGTAGCCGCCCGCTCTACATCTCGGTGGACATCGACGTGCTCGACCCCGCCCACGCACCGGGTACCGGAACCCCCGAAGCCGGGGGCATCACCAGCCGCGAACTATTGGAAATCCTTCGTGGACTGCGTGGGATGAACATCGTCGGAGCCGACATCGTCGAGGTGGCCCCCGCCTATGACCACGCCGAGATGACCGGAGTGGCAGCATCCCACGTGGCCTATGACCTCATCTCGCTCATTGCGGACAAGCACGCCAAGGACAAGGAGAACAACGCATGAGCCAGCGCAACGGAGGGGACCTGGTCATTGAGACGCTTGAGGCCCTGGGCGCCCACACGGTCTTCGGGATCCCCGGCCAGCATGCCCTTGGCCTCTTCGATGCGCTCTCGCGCTCGAAGTTGCACTTCGTGTCCTCACGCGTTGAAAACAACTCCGCCTTCGCCGCCGACGGTTATTCGCGCGCCACCGGGGACGTGGGGGTGCTCTTCCTTTCCACCGGGCCGGGTGCCTTGACCTCGCTGGCCGGATTGCAGGAAGCCTATGCCACGGGCGTCCCGATGGTCGTGGTTGCCAGCCAGATCCCGCTCGATGGACTCGGAGCCCGTCGCAAGGGCATGCTGCACCAACTCGATGACCAAAAGGCCTCCGCGGCCAATGTCACCAAATCCCAGCGTGGCGTGCACCACGCCTCGGGCATCCCCTCGGCCATCCAGGATGCCTGGGCCGATGCCATCACCGTGCCGCAGGGCCCGGTGTGGGTCGAGGTGCCGCAGGACGTGCTGCTGGCACCCGTCCTGGTGCCGCCGGTCGTCGATGCGTTGGCCGATGCCTACGAGCACCCGCCGCGCGTGGAACTCATTGAGGAAGCCGTCCGCTGGCTGGCCGCGGCAAGCCGCCCGGTCATCGTAGCCGGGGGAGGGGTGCGCCGGGCCGGCGCCAAGGAGGCGTTGCTGGAAGTCGCCGAGGCGCTCGGCGCTCCGGTTCTCTGCTCTCCCGGGGGCAACGGCGCCTTCCCCTGGAACCACCCGCTGTCCCTGCAATCATGGGTCGAGGACCGTTACGTCACCGAGGTGCTTGAAGATGCGGACGTGTTGATCGTGGTGGGCTCGGCGCTGGGGGAAGTCACCAGCAACTACTTCACCCTGGATCCGCGCGGAAAAATGATCCAGATCGATGCCGAGCCACGCGTGCTCGAATCAAACCGTCCAGCCCTGGGCATCCGGGCAGATGCCAAGGCCGCACTGGAGTACCTCGGTGAGGCACTGGGCAACCTCGGGGACAGGACCGTGGCGAACTGGCACGGACAGGTCCCCGAGGCAGTGGTTGCCGAGACGTTGGCCAAGGTCATGGGCAGGCTCGATGACCAGGACCTGTCCAAGGAACGTGCGTTTATGGACGCCATTCGCACTGCCGTGCCCGATGACATGCAGACGTTCTGGGACATGACCATCGCAGCCTACTGGGGCTGGAGCTGCTGGGACGCCAAGAGCGGGGAATTCCACTCCGCGCAGGGTGCCGGCGGGCTGGGTTACGGGTTCCCCGCTGCCATCGGCGGTGCGCTGGGCCTGCAGGTGGCGGGCAAGTCCCCGGAGCAGGCGCGTGTTTTGGCCGTCTCCGGCGACGGCTCCGCCATGTACTCGATCGCCGAGCTGGCCACCGCCAAGCAGCACAATGCACCGGTCACTTGGCTGATTGTCGATGACGGAGGCTACGGGATCCTTCGGGAGTACATGGTCGGTGCTTTCGGGAAAGCCACCGCGACCGAATTGGAGCGACCCGACTTCGTGGCGCTGGCCGAATCCTTCGGGATTCCGGCCCGCTACGTGGAACCGGAAAACGTGGGGGCGGCGCTGGAAGAATCATTTGCGGCCCAGGGGCCCAATGTGGTCGTGGTGCAGACACTGCTGAAGATGTTTGCCCCGACCCACCTGTGAGGCTTGGGAGGATCCATGGGGATCGCGTGGCCCGTGAAGCGATGCAGGGCAATGCTTCACGGGTCACGGCCGTTAACCCGCGGGGTGCCCTGAACGCAGGGAAGCCGCAGGGAAGCGGAGGAGAGAAAAAGCTTCGGGCCGGCGGAGCCCTCCGAAAGGACCCGCCGGCCCGAAGCCGGAAATGATGTGCGCCCTGCGCTTCTAGCGCAGCACGACCGTGCGGTTGTTGTAGAGGAACACCCGTCCCTCGCAGTGCCACTTCACCGCGTTGGACAGTGCCTTGCATTCGGTGTCGCGGCCGGCCGCGACCAGGTCGGCAGGGGAGTAGGTGTGGTCCACGTCCTGGACCTGCTGGGAAATGATCGGGCCCTCGTCGAGCTCGGCGTTGACGTAGTGGGCGGTGGCGCCCACGGTCTTGACCCCGCGGTCCCACGCCTGGTGGTAGGGCTTTGCACCCTTGAAGGATGGCAGGAAGGAGTGGTGGATATTGATGGTCTTGCCGGTGAGTTGGCGACTGAGTTCGTCGCTGAGCACCTGCATATAGCGGGCCAGCACCACCAGCTCCACGTCGAATTCATCGATGAGCTCAAGCAATCGCGCCTCGGCGACCGGCTTGGTCTCGGCGGTGACCGGAACGTGGAAGAAGGGGATGTTGTGCCATTCGGCCAGGCCTTGGTGGTCGGTGTGGTTCGAGACCACGGCTACCACCTCGATGGGCAGCTCGCCCAGGCGCGCCCGGTGGAGCAGGTCGTTGAGGCAATGGTCGAACCTCGAGACCATGATCAGCACCCGCTTCTTGGTGCCCTTGGGCGTGAGAGTCCAGTCCATCTCGTACTCGGCGGCCAAGGCCGCGAAATCACTGCGCATGCGTTCGGTCAGCCCTGGGGCGTCGGGTCCGGCAACGCCGATGCGCATGAAGAACTGCCCGGCCCGGCGGTCCCCGAATTGCTTGAGTTCGACGATATCGCGGCCTTCCTCCAGCAGCAGCCCGGTCACGGCATGCACGATGCCGGTGCGTTCCGGACAAGCAATCGTCAGGACGTGTTCAACTTCCACTTCTGGATCCATCTCAGCACTCCGTTACATTCACGGCGAGTCCGCCGCGTGAGGTTTCCTTGTACTTCGTTTTCATGTCGGCCCCGGTTTGTCGCATGGTCTCGATGGCCGCATCCAGTGAAACCTTATGCTCGCCATTGCCCTGCAAACAAAGCCGGGCGGCATTGATGGCCTTCACACTGGCAATCGCATTGCGTTCGATGCACGGAATCTGCACCAGACCTCCAATGGGATCGCACGTCAGCCCGAGGTTGTGCTCGATTCCGACCTCGGCCGCATTCTCCACCTGGGGCGGAGTTCCACCCAGCACGGCGCACAGCGCGCCCGCTGCCATGGAACACGCGGAACCGACTTCGCCCTGGCACCCGACCTCGGCCCCCGATATCGAGGCGTTCTCCTTGAACAGGATGCCGATGGCGGCAGCCGTGAGCAGGAACTCGATGACCTTGTCCTCGTTGGCGCCGGCGACGAATCGCATGTAGAAATGCAGCACCGCGGGAATGATCCCCGCTGCCCCGTTGGTGGGGGCGGTGACAATTCGCCCGCCCGAGGCATTCTCCTCGTTCACTGCCAGGGCATAGAGGTTGACCCATTCCATGGCCCACAGCGGATCCGGCACCTGTCCCTGGGCCGCAGCCTCGGTGGCCCGCAGCTTTTCGCGCAAGGCAGGGGCCCTGCGGCGGACCTTCAGCCCGCCGGGCAACAAGTCCTCGGTGCGCGTGCATCCGTTCTCGACGCATGCCTCCATGACAGACCAGATATGCAGCAGTTCCGAGCGCAACGTTTCCTCGCTGCGCCACACCAGCTCATTGGCCAACATGATCTGGGCGATGGACTTGGACTCTGCAGCACAGTGGGCCAGCAACTGGGCCCCGGTGGTGAACGGGTACGGCAACGCAGGGGAGTCGGAAGGATCCGGTGTGACACCGAATTCCGCCTCGTCGACGATGAATCCACCCCCGACCGAGTAATAGACCTGCTCGTGCACCGGGGAACCGGCGGCATCCAACGCCACGAAGGTCATGGCATTGGGGTGCTTGGGCATCGACTTGCGCCGATGCAGGATGACATCCTTCTCGTCATCGAAGCCAATGCGCTGCACCCCGCCAAGCAGCAGCGAGCCGGTGGCAATGGACTCGGCAACCAGGCCGGCCGCCATATCCGTGTCCACGGTTGCCGGGTCGTGTCCCTGCAGGCCAAGGATGACGGCGGTGTCGCTTCCGTGGCCGAGCCCCGTGGCCCCCAGGGAGCCAAAGAGCTCGGCCCGCAGGCGGGCGACTTGCTCAAGCCGCCCGCCTGCCTGCAATTCATCAACGAACCGCTTGGCCGCCTTCATCGGCCCCACCGTATGTGATGAGGAGGGGCCGATGCCGACGGAAAACAGGTCGAGAGTGCTCAGTGGCATCAGTCGACCTCGGGGGAGAGGTACTCCGTCATGGCGTCAAGGAGCCAACGTGCCGTGTAATCGGCGAAGGATGCACGCGGGAGCAACCGGAAAGTCTGCTCCTGTGTCTTCCACAGCAGCAGCGGCACCGGACCAAGCACCGTGTTGATGGCGCTGCCCGGGGTGAAGTTGCGCGGGTGCAGGTCAGCTGCGCAGCCCTTCTCCAGAACGTCCCGGGCCATCGGGCCGGAGAGCTCGATCACGGTGCGGTTGGCCGAGAGGTCGATGACCTGGCCCGGCTCATCGCCCAACGCAGCCACCAGGTCGGAGTACAGCTCCGTGCCTTCCGGTGCCACGGCCAGGAACTCGTCCGGGCCCAGCCACAGCACCGCGGTGCCCTCGACGCTGCCGGATACTTCTCCGACACCTGCCGGCAACGCCCCGCCGACGGCCGAGGCCAAGGCCGCATGCGCCGCCGAACCCGGCTCGGCACGCAGACCGATCTGGGTGGTGAATGCGAGCTCGCGCACCTCCACGCCACGATCGCCGCGCACCGCGCCCTGTTCCATCTTCGATCCAAGGTGCGCCAACGGACTGGTGCGCAACGTGGAAGATTCTGCCAATACTTGCTTAGCCATCTCGACGGCTCCCTTCGGAATCAAAAAGTACGGTTTCGCCGACGACGACGTCGACCAGCTTGCCATCGACGAATGCCGAAAGCTCCTCGCCGATGCGCGCCCGGCCGTTCTTGATCAGCGCCATGCCAAAGCTGCGTCCCAACGCGGGGGAGAGGTAGCTGGAGGTGACAAAGCCTTCCATGGGCACCGGGGTGGTGGGCTGGGTCAACTTCGCGTCCCGCTCAACGAGCTGGGTTCCCTCGGGCAACCGCAGTGTCTTGTCCGCCGGCAGAACGGTGACCAGCTGCTTGCGGTCATCGCGCACGTTGTCGGTCCGGACGAAGGAACGCTTGCCGACAAAGTCCTTGACCTTGGAGACGACCCATTCCATGGATGCGTCGTGCGGGGTCACGGTGCCGTCGGTGTCCTGGCCGACGATGATGAAGCCCTTCTCGGCACGCAGCACGTGCATGGTTTCGGTGCCGTAGGGGGTGATGTTGAATTCCTCGCCCGCCGCGGCCACGTCTTCCCAGACCTTGAGCCCGTACCAGGCAGGAACGTTGATCTCGTAGGCCAGTTCCCCGGAGAAGGAAATGCGGCAGACGCGCGCTTCGATCCCGGAGGACAGGGTGGTTTCGCGGAAGGCCATGAACGGGAAGGCCTCGGCATCCAGGTCAAGCTCTGGGGCGAGCTTGGCGAGCACGGCGCGGGACTTGGGTCCCACGACGGCGACGGTGGAGTACTGCTCGGTGACCGAGGTGCACTTGACGTCGAGTTCCGGCCATTCGGTCTGCAGCCACTCCTCCAGCCAATCCAGCACGCCGGCTGCGCCGCCGGTGGTGGTGGTCATGAAGAAGCGGTCCTCATCCAGGCGAAGGGTGACCCCGTCATCGAAGATCATTCCGTCGGCCGAGCACATCAGGCCGTAGCGGGCCAGTCCGGGCTTGAGCTTCTTGAACGCATTGGTGTACATGCGGTTGAGGAACTCGCCGGCGTCCTTGCCGCGGATCTCGATCTTGCCCAACGTGGAGGCATCCATGAAGCCGACCGACTCGCGGACGGCCGCGGACTCGCGGTAGACCGCGGTGTCCATGTCCTCGCCCTCCAGCGGGTAGTACCAGGGGCGCTTCCACTGTCCCACGTCCTCAAAGAGCGCGCCGCGCTCGAGGTGCCACGGGTGGATGGAGGTCAGGCGTGCCGGGTCAAAGAGCTCTCCGCGTTCGCGCCCCGCCAGCGCCGAGAAGGCCACCGGGGTGTAGGGCGCGCGGAAGGCGGTGGTGCCGATGCCGGCGACGTCATTGGTGTCAAGGGCCGCGGCGATCACGCCGATGGCGTTGACCCCGGAGGTCTTGCCCTGGTCGTTGGCGGTGGAGATCGAGGTGTAGCGCTTCACGTGCTCCACCGAGCGCATCCCGGCGTTGGTCGAACGCAGCACATCGGCCACGGTCTGGTCACGCTGGAAATCAACGAAGTGGTTCTTGTAGTCCCCGTTCTCCGAATCCAGGGTCGGCACCAGCCACACGGCCCGGGTCAGGCCCGGGGTCTCCGCCGGGGCACTGGGCACCGATGCGGTGGTGCTGAAGCCGGCGGCGGTTGCCGCGTCGGCTCCGGCGCGGGCGCCTTCGGCCAATGCCGAGGCCAGCTCCAGGCGCCCGTTCATGGCGCCTGCGGTCTGCTGGTTGGGTACCGGGTGTGCCGGGACGAAGGCCGAGAGCGTATCGCTCCAGCCCAGGCGGCGCTCGCGCTGCGAGTGCAGGTGCACCACGGGGTTCCAGCCACCGGAGACGGCCAGGACGTCGGCGTCGATGGACTCGGTCTCGCCGCTCAGGACACCCTCGGCGTCGATGCCACTGATGGTCACGGAGGCAAGGGCGCCATCGGAACCGGCTGCGGTGTTTGCCACCACGGATCCGACGATGACCCGCACGCCGCGGGAGGAAAGCTCCGTGGCGCGGATGGAGGGCTCTTCGCGGGCGTCGATGACAGCAACGACGGTGGTTCCGGCTGCGAGCAGGTCCTCGACCAGCGCGTAGGCCGAGTCGTTGGTGGTGGCCACGACGATCTGCTTTCCGACCTGCACGCCGTAGCGGTTCAGGTAGGAGCGTGCCGCGGCGGCGAGCATGATTCCCGGGCGGTCGTTGTTCTCAAAGACCAGCGGACGCTCATGGGCGCCGGTGGCCAGAACGACCTGGGCGGCACGGATGTGCCAGATGCGTTCGCGGGACACCCCGGCACCGAGCTCGCCGGCGAGGTGGTCGGTGCGGCGCTGGACCGCGACGACGTAGTTCGAGTCGTAGCTGCCAAAAGCGGTGGAGCGGGTCAGGTAGGTGAAGTCCTCGGCTTGCGCCAGGGCCTCTCGGGTTTCGGCAATCCACTCGGCGGCGGACTTGCCATCGATGGTTTCGGTGGAGGCCGAGAGCAGCGAGCCGCCTGCCTCTGGCTGCTCGTCGATGAGCATGACGCGGGCTCCGGACTTGGCTGCCTCGCGGGCGGCGGCAAGTCCTGCCGGGCCGGCCCCGACGATGAGCACGTCGGTGTGCACATGCTTGCGGTCGTAGACCGCTTCGTCGGTGCGCGGGTCAAGCTGGCCAAGACCCTGCAGCAGGCTGATTTCCATGCCGTCGGTGAGTTCCACCGTGGTGGCCGTGACCATGGATTCGTTGACGTGGCCCTCGTAGCGGGCGTGGACCTTGATCAGGGCGTTGGACTCCTCCACGCCGCTGGAAACGATGCCGCGGGGACGCTTCAGGTACAACGACGGGCCACAGGCACGGATGCCCGCGCCGAGCATGGCCGAGGCCACGGTGTCCCCGGCGAACCCGTTCACGGACTTGCCGTCAACGGTGAAGGTGATTTCCCGGCCGCGGTCGATGCGGGCGGATGCCGAGGCTTCTGCGCCGAGTCGGTGCGAAGAAGTGATGCTCACTTGGTTCCTCCCTGAGCTTGTGCGGTGGTGGTGGAGATGGGTTGCGCGGTGCCCGGCTTGTAGACGGCCAGGAACTCATAGGTGGTGGTGTCGCGGATGGCGTTGAACCAACGGCGGCATCCGGCGGAGTGGACCCAGCGTTCGGCCAGCGGGCCGCGGGTGTTCTTGCGGTAGAACAGGAACTTGGCCCATTCATCGTCGGTCAGTGCATGCGGATCTTCCGGGTAGGCCACGTGGGCTTCTCCGCCGTAGCCGTATTCGGTCTCGTTACGGGGCCCACACCAGGGGCATTCGATGAGCATCATGGTTGTATGGATCCCTTCTAGTGGGCCACGGCTGCGGCGCCGTGTTCGTCGATGAGGTGGCCGGTTTCAAAGCGGTCAATGGAGAATGCGGCATTGAGCTCGTGCGGCTCGTCGTTGGCGATGGTGTGTGCCAAGGTAAACCCGGCGCCCGGGGTTCCCTTGAACCCGCCCGTTCCCCAGCCGCAGTTGACGTACAGCTGGTCGATCGGGGTCTTGGAAACGATGGGCGAGGCGTCCATGGTGGTGTCCACGGTGCCACCCCAGGTACGCAAGACGTGTGCCCTACCGAAGATCGGGAAGAGCTCAACGGCCGCGGCCATCTGCTCCTCGATCACGTGGAAGGCACCGCGCTGGCCGTAGCCGTTGTAGGCATCAATGCCTGCGCCCATGACCAGTTCGCCCTTGTGCGCCTGGGAGACGTAGACGTGGACATGGTTGGACATCACCACGGTCGGGTGGACCGATTCGTTGAGTTCGGAAACCAGTGCCTGCAGCGGGTGGGATTGGATCGGCAGGTCGAAGCCTGCCTGTTCCGCCAGGGTGGAGGAGTTTCCGGCGGCACACAGTGCGACCTTGCCGGCGTGGATGGTGCCGCGGCTGGTCTTGACGCCGGTGACACGGTTTCCGTCCTTGAGGAAGCCGGTGATTTCGCAGTTCTGGATGATATCCACGCCCATTTCGTCGCACTTGCGGGCGAAGGCCCAGGCGACGTGGTCGTGCTTGGCAATGCCTGCGCGCGGCTGGTAGGTGGCGCCCATGATCGGGTAGCGGATGTCGTCCCCGATGTTGATGATCGGGCACAGTTCCTTGACCTGCTCGGGGGTGATCCATTCGGCGTCCACGCCGTTGAGCTGGTTGGCTCCGACGCGACGCATGGATTCACGGACATCGCCCAGGGTGTGTGCGAGGTTCATGACTCCACGCTGGGAGAACAGGAAGTCGTATTCCAATTCCTCGGGGAGCTGCTCCCAGAGTTTCAGGGACTTCTCATACATGCCTGCGGATTCGTCCCACAGGTAGTTGGAGCGAATGATGGTGGTGTTGCGGGCCATGTTGCCACCGGCCAGCCAGCCGCGTTCCAGGACGGCGATGTTGGTCATGCCGTGGTTCTTGGCCAGGTAGTAGGCGGTGGCCAGGCCGTGCCCGCCGCCGCCGACGATGATGGCGTCGTAGGAGGACTTGGGCTCCGGGTTCCGCCAGAGGAATTCCGGGTGCTCGGGGAGAAGATCAGCCATTTTCTTATGCTCCAATCGGGGCGAGGTTCGGGTACAGCGGGTGTGCATCGGCCAAGGCATGCACGCGGTCCTTCAAGGCCGCCAGCG
>JAUNVO010000373.1 GCA_030540695.1 Micrococcaceae bacterium
ATGCTGATGGCCTCGGTGCTGCCACTGGTGATCATCCTGCTGGGGGTGCTGAACCTCATCCGCGACGATGTTGCCCTGTGGACCGCGCTCTGGCTCGACGTGCTCCTGCTGGGCCTGCTGGGTTATTTCGCCTCCGGGACCTGGACGCGGAAACCATCGGTTCGGCTGGGCGTGGGTTCGGCCACCGCCTTGCTGGGCGTGTGCATCGTGGTGCTCAAGGCCCTGATCCACTAGCCGGGCCGGCTAGTGCTCCGGTGCCTCGGCCGGTTCGGCCCAAAACGAATCCGGGAGCAGTTCTGCTCCCTTGACGTTGCGCAGGAACTCCGGCTCGATCCCGATGCCGGCGCGCAGGACGCTGATTTCCCCGGTTGATTCCAGGATCACGCAGGCGACCTCCTCGCGGCTGCGGATCCCGGCCAACCGCAGCCGGGCAATGATCTCGTTTTCGGACACGTGGGTCCGGCGCAGGTTCGAGGCGACCGTCACGTTGCCCGCCATCAGCAGGTAGGCCTTGTTGTTGACCATCGCCAGTCCGCGGCGATACCGGCGCAGCTGTCCGGTCAACGCCTGGAGCACCAGCAAGGTGATGAGCCCGAGCGCACCGGCGACCAAGGTCGGGGTGTACCCCAGGATCGCCCGCCCCACCACGGCACCGAGGGCCACCGCGGCCGCGAGGTCGAAGCTGGACAGGCTGGCCATCGTGCGCTGGCCCATGATCCTGATCAGCCCGAGCACCAGCGCATAGAGCGCGATCGCGGAGAAGACCACCCGCGCGGCATCGGCCCACGTCAATCCCAAGTCGTACCACATGATGGCCCCTTCCTGCCGCGTTCCAGCCTAGTACGCGGGACGTGGGTGGCGCACCCGCTCGCCTAGCCCCCTTCGCCATCGAGCAACAACCTGAGCACGGCCGCATCGGATCGCCGGCGCGGATCAACGACCCGTTCCTGCTCAAACAAGGTAATGACCCTCGGGTTCACATATGAATCCCTCGCGACCGCAGGGGTGTTGTGCAGCCAGGTGGCGGCCTCCTTGATGGCCGCGCCCACTGCTGCCGGAGACGTCGTCCCGGAGCGCAATGAGCGGGAGAGCGACAGCGCCGCGATGACCGTGCCTTGCCACGTACGGAAGTCTTTGGCGGTGAAACCATGACCGGCCACCTCGCCCAAGTAGGCATTGACCTCTGTGTCCGAGACGGCTCTCCACTGTTTGCGGCGTCCCGAAACCACGGGATGGCAGATGGCAGGTGCCGAACGCGGGGTGCGCGGCAGTGTCGTGAAAAAATCGACCAACTGCCTGTCCTTGAGCACCACATCCCAGCTGCCCGCGGATTTGCCGCGAAATGCGAGGTGGACGTGGCCGGATTCCACCTCGACGTGCCTCTTGCACAGCGTGGTCGCGCCGAAGGATTCATTCTCCCGGGCATACGTGGCTCCTCCGACCCGCAGCCCGGCCGAATCCATCAAGCGCACGGCGGCAGCCAGGGCGCGGCGTCGCGGATCCGTGTGCCGCCCCAAATCCCGGGTGACCATCCTGCGGATGCTGGGCAGGCGTTGGGCGAAGGCGAGGGACCTGATGAACTTCTCCTCCTCGCGCACTTCGCGCCAACGTGGATGGTAGATGTACTGCAGGCGTCCGGCCGCATCCATGCCGGTGGCTTGGATGTGTGCGCCGGGTTTCGATGCGATCCATACTTCGGTCCACGCCGGGGGAATGGCCAAGGCTTCGATGCGGGCGCGCAGGAGCTCGGAACGGATGCGTCGGCCGTTGGAGGACACGTAGCTGAATCCGCGGCCGGCCACTTGGCGGTGGATTCCGCCGGTGCCCGGTGTTGCGCGTTCCAATCCGTCGTTCATGGTGCCCCTCGCCGCTGCTGATCTGTTCCGTGCATCGTTGCTGACCAAGTCAACCATTTGCGGGGCCTATCCCGCCACGGAAGCGGCCGCGCGATCTTTGCGGCCACACTCCTAGTTCAAGGTGTAGGTGAAGCTGGCGCCCGAGGATTCAACCGTGCAGG
>JAUNVO010000060.1:0-9840 GCA_030540695.1 Micrococcaceae bacterium
GTGACGAAGCTGTTGAAGTTGAAATCGAACAGTTCCTTCATGGGAGCTGTACCTCTATTCTCGATAGGTTTTAGTAGATGCGATTGATGATTTGCAGACACCAGTCAAACACAACGAACCCCCTCACCGAAAGTGGTGAGGGGGTTCGGCGCGTAGCATTACTCGATTACTTGGCAGCTACGTAAGGTGCATTCTCTTCGATCTCGGCTTCCATTGCGGAGAACTCTTCGTCGATGAGCGCGTTGGGCTTGTACGTGGCCCGTGAGACCAGCACGGCGACGATCAGGTTCAGGATGAATCCCGGAACGATCTCGTACATGGCATCGCCCAGAACGGCGATGTTGCCCCAGATGAAGACCGTGGCGGCACCGGTCACCATGCCGGCGAAGGCGCCCATGGAGGTGAGCTTGCGCCAGTACAGGCTCAGCAGCACGATCGGTCCGAAGGCCGCGCCGAATCCTGCCCAGGCGAAGGAGACCAGGTCAAGGATGCTGGAGGAACGGTCCAGGGCCAGCAATGCGGCGACGACCGCAACCACCAGCACGCCGGAACGACCGAGTGCGACTTCGCGCTTGGGGGTCAGCTTCCGGCCGGCGATGTTGTAGAGGTCCTCGACCAGGGCGGAGGAGCACACGATGAGCTGTGAGGACATCGTTGACATGATTGCCGCGAGCACCGCTGCGAGGACAAAGCCTGCAACGAGGGGATGGAAGAAGATCTGGCTCAGGATCAGGAAGACGGTTTCCGGGTCGTCGAGTTCCTTGGCCGGGTTATCGGCGAAGTAGACGATGCCAACCAGTGCCGTGGCGATGGCGCCCATGGCCGAGAGGATCATCCAGCCCACCCCGATGCGGCGGGCGACCTTGGCGTCCGAGGGTGTGCGCAGGGCCATGAAGCGCACGAGGATGTGGGGCTGGCCGAAGTAGCCAAGGCCCCAGGCCGCGGTGGAGAAGATGGCGGCGGCGGCAAGGAACCAATGGGTATTGCCGTCAAAGCTGGAGAACAGGTTCAGTGCCTCGGGCTTGACCTCCGCGATCTTGGTGTTGAACTCGTTGAAGCTGCCGATCTCGATGAAGGTGACGATCGGCACGGCGATCAGTGCGGCGAACATCAGCAGTCCCTGGGCCACGTCGGTGAGGGTGGCACCGAGGAAGCCGCCGAAAAGGGTGTAGGCAAGGGTGATCGCTGCGACCATGACAAGGCCGGTGTAGTAGTTCCAGCCGAAGGACGACTCGAAGAACTTGCCCGCGGCCACCATGCCGGAGGAGACGTAGAAGGTGAAGAACGCCAGGATGATCACCGATGCGCCAATGCGCAGGAAGTGGGAGTTGTCCTTGAGCCGCTTCTCAAAGAAGCTGGGGATGGTGATCGCGTTTTGCGAAACTGCCGTGTAGGAACGCAGCCGGGGGGCCACGAACTTCCAGTTCAGCCAGGCACCGACCGTCAGGCCGATGGCGATCCAGGCCTCCATGAGGCCGTTGAGGTAGATGGCACCGGGCAGTGCCAAGAGCAGCCAGCCGGACATGTCGGAGGCACCTGCGGAAAGGGCGGCCACCCCCGGTTTGAGTCCACGGCCGGCGAGCATGTAGTCGTCGATGTCGTTTGTGCGTTTGAACGAGTAGTAGCCGATGGCCAGCATTGCCGCGAGATAAATGGCGATGGCTATCAGTTGGTATGTCGTCTCAGACATTATCTGTCCTCATGAAGGTTGGGGGCGAGCCGAGGAAGTGTGATCCGCGGATTATTTGCTGCCGATGGCACGGTTGCATGCCACCTGGCTCGTGCGTTTCGTTCGCAACCGTCTTCGATTATGACAGCAAACTCCGGTCTGCTGTGGTTGGCCTCACGTCGATGTTACTCGTTTGTGATCTGGATAACGGTTTCGACACCGGGTTCGCGTGGTCCCGGAAGGGCCATCGCCTGGTCGTGAAGGGCCTTGCGCACGGCGATCAATCCGGGGTGTTGTGCGGCGGAGCGGCGCATGGCGGTGAAGATGGTTCGATGCGGTGCCCCGGGCAGGTCGAAAAAGCGCAGATCACGGGTACGCGCCGGCCACACCAAATCAGGCAGCAGGGCAACGGCGTTTCCCGATTCAACCAAGCGCACATGCGCCTGCATGTCGGCGGTTTCGTAGCGCACGTCGGGCTCGAAACCGGCCATGCGGCACGCCTGCTCGGCCCAGTGCCGTGAGGCCGCGCCGCGCGGCTCCATGACCCAGGGCAACCCGGCGGCCCCTTCCAGGGAAGTGACGTGGTGGAATTCGGCCGGCATGGTCTCATCGCGTGCCGGGAGCGCCAGCCTCAGGGCATCTTGGGCGAGGTTCTTTCGATCCAGCGCGTCGTAGTGCGGGGCGGCGTGCCCCGGGTACTCTTCGGCGACAACCATGTCGAAATCCCGGGCCCACGTTTCACGCAGGGCCGTCTCCGGCTCGTGTTGGACCATCTCCACGCGCAGGTGCGGATAGCTCTCGCGCAATTCGCGCAGCACCATGGGCATCAGTGCAAGCACGGCTGTCTGGAACACGGCAAGACGCACCGTGCCGGCAATTCTTGGCTGGGTCGAAGCGAGGTCGGATTCGGCGCGTTCCATGGAGTCGAGCAACTGGTCGGTGTGGGCCACCAGGACCTCGGCCTGCGGGGTCAGCTGCAGGCGCCGGCCGACCTTGCGCAGCAGCTTCACCCCGGTCTCCTTTTCGAGCAGCGAGAGCTGCTGCGAGACCGAGGAAGGGCTGTAACTCAGCGCCTCGGAGACCTCGGCGATGGTGCCGCGGATACTCAGCTCGCGCAGGAGCCGCAAACGGCGTATTTCCAGCATCTTTTACTCCCGGTTCCGGTCTGGTTTTCCGGGGTTTTTGGGCCGCCGGTGTGACCACAACGATACATCGGGAAAGCCGAAGTAAAACCTTCGGTTTTATTCATTTTCGCCGAAGTGAACCTTGGGTCCATACTTACTCATAAGCCCACCTATCAATGCGAGACGTTTCGTGTGCACGATAGGGAGTAGTACTTGAAAAACCACCCCCATTTTTCTTCCAAGGAGAAGCAGCCGTGTCCCTAACGACCCCGCACGCGCGTGTTGTCCCGCCGGCCCTCGCGGCCGACGGATCCGCACTGGTCCGCCCCCAGGATCTTGCCGAGGAATCCATCAAGCTGGTGCGCCATTGGCTCACCGAAGGCTCGAAGTTTCCCGTTGATGCCTCCGCAGCGCAGCTGGCCGGGGTCCTGAAGGACCCCAATGGCCTGGTCTTCACCGTCGGCTTCGTCGACGGCGTGATCCGCCCCGAAGACCTGAAGGTCGCGGCCCGCAACCTCAAGGCCCTGGCCCCGAAGGTCCCGTCCTTCCTGCCCTGGTACATGAAGTCAGCGGTCGCCCTCGGCGGCACCATGGCACCGATCCTGCCCGGCATCGTCGTCCCGATCGCCCGCAAGGTGCTGCGCCAGATGGTCGGGCACCTGATCATCGACGCCACCGATGCCAAGCTCGGCGCCTCGATCTCGAAGATCAAGAAGGAAGGTATCGACCTCAACGTCAACCTTCTGGGCGAAGCCATCCTGGGCGAGTCAGAAGCCTCCCGCCGCCTGGAGGGCACCAAGAAGCTGCTGGCCCGCGATGACGTCGACTACGTCTCCATCAAGGTCTCCTCAACCGTGGCGCCGCACAACCACTGGGCCTTTGACGAAGCCGTCGAGCACATCGTCGACAAGCTCGTCCCGCTCTACCGCATGGCCGCGAACTCCGCGCCAAAGAAAAAGTTCATCAACCTGGACATGGAGGAGTACAAGGACCTGGACCTGACCATCGAGGTCTTCACCAAGCTCCTTGACCTCGAGGAATTCCTGGATCTCGAGGCAGGCATCGTGCTGCAGGCCTACCTGCCCGACGCGCTCTCGGCCATGATCCACATCCAGGAGTGGTCCGCCAAGCGCGTGGCCCGTGGCGGTGCACCGGTCAAGGTACGCGTCGTGAAGGGCGCCAACCTCCCGATGGAACAGGCCGAGGCCGACGTGCACGGCTGGCCCGTTGCCACCTGGCACACCAAGCAGGACTCGGACACCTCCTACAAGTCCGTGATCGACTACTCGCTGCGACCTGAGCATGTGAAGAACGTGCGTATCGGCATTGCCGGACACAACCTCTTCGACGTGGCCCTCGCCTGGCTGCTGGCCCAGGGCCGAGGGGTCACCGACGGCATCGAATTCGAGATGCTGCTGGGCATGGCCACCGGCCAGGCCGAAGCCGTGCGCAAGGACGTGGGGCGCCTGTTGCTCTACACGCCCGTCGTCCACCCGGCCGAATTCGACGTGGCGATCGCCTACCTGATCCGCCGCCTCGAGGAAGGGGCCAGCCAGGACAACTTCATGTCCGCCGTCTTCGAGCTGGCCGACAACGAGGCCCTCTACGAGCGCGAGAAGGACCGCTTCCTGGCGTCCCTTGCCGAGCTCGATGACAAGGTCCCGGCCCCGCACCGCATCCAGGATCGCAACATCGTCGACGAGGAGGCCATCGAAGCCAAGCTCGCCGGCCTGGCCGACGGCACCCGCGACTTCGAGAACACCCCGGACACCGATCCTGACCTCGCGGGCAACCGTGTCTGGGGCCGGGCCATCGTGGACAAGATGGTTGACTCCACCCTGGGGGTGGATGCCGTGGCCGAATCCATGATCCACACCGAAGCCGAACTGATCAAGGTCATCGACACCGCGGTGGCCGCCTCCGAGTCATGGGTGGCCATGGGTGCTCAAGCGCGTGCAGCGATCCTGCACCGCGCCGGTGCGGCACTTGAAGCCCATCGCGCCGACCTGCTCGAGGTCATGGGCTCCGAATGCGGAAAGACCCTTGACCAGGGCGATCCGGAGGTCTCCGAGGCCATCGACTTCGCCCACTACTACGCCCAGCGCGGCATCGACCTTCAAAACGTCGACGGGGCCACGTTCGTGCCCTCGAAGCTGACCGTCGTCACCCCGCCGTGGAACTTCCCCGTGGCCATCCCGGCAGGCTCCACCCTCTCGGCACTGGCCGCCGGATCCTCGGTGATCATCAAGCCCGCACGCCAGGCGGCACGCTCCGGCGCCGTGATGGTCAAGGCGCTGTGGGAAGCAGGGGTTCCGCGCGAGGTGTTGCAGCTGGTCCAGCTCTCCGAACGCGATCTGGGCACCGAGCTGGTCTCGAACCCGCACGTGGACCGGCTGATCCTCACCGGTGGCTACGAGACGGCGCAGCTGTTCCGTTCCTTCCGCAAGGATCTGCCGATGCTGGCCGAGACCAGCGGCAAGAACGCGCTGATCGTCACCCCGAACGCGGACTTCGACCTTGCGGCCAAGGATGCCGCGGCTTCGGCCTTCGGCCACGCCGGACAGAAGTGCTCGGCGGCCTCGCTGGTGGTCCTGGTTGGATCCGCAGCACAGTCCAAGCGTTTCCACAACCAGCTGATCGATGACATCCGCTCGTTGAAGGTCGGCTACCCGCAGGACCCGCAGACCCAGATGGGCCCGATCATCGAACCGGCAGCGGGCAAGCTGCTGCGCGGCCTGACCCAGCTGGGCGAGGGCGAAAAATGGATCCTCGAACCCAAGCAGCTCGATGAAACAGGTCAGCTGTGGAGCCCGGGCGTGCGCTCCGGGGTCAAGCCGGGCTCCGAGTACCACCTCACCGAGTACTTCGGTCCGATCCTTGGAGTGATGACGGCCGAGACCCTCGAAGAAGCGGTCGAGATCGTCAATGGCACCGACTTCGGTCTGACCTCGGGGCTGCATTCGCTGGATTCCGGTGAGATGGCCTACTGGCTGGAGAACATCCATGCCGGCAACCTCTACATTAACCGCGGCATCACCGGTGCCATCGTGCAACGCCAGCCGTTCGGAGGCTGGAAGAAGTCGGCCATCGGTGCCGGAACCAAGGCCGGGGGACCGAACTACCTGGTGGGCATGGGTTCCTGGGAAGACGCCCCGGTGACCAACGCCGGGAAGATCGCGGCGTCCTCCGCGGCGCTGCTGGAAGCCGCCAGTGCAGACGGTCTTGAGGCCACCGACCTGGCCTGGCTTGAAGGTGCCCTGGTCTCGGACGCAGCGGCGTGGGCCGATGAGTTCAACACCGCCAAGGATGCCTCGGGCCTGCATGCCGAACGCAACATCTTCCGCTACCGTCCTTTGCCGGTGACGGTTCGTTTCGAGCACGAGACCTCCGGGCACGGCATTGCCGAGCTGGTCCGCGTCGTAGCAGCAGGCATCGCCGCCGGGTCCCGCGTCACGGTTTCCTCCTCCGTCGAGGTGCCCGCCGCCATCCGCGCGGTGTTCACCGAGTCCTCCGCCGCCGTCTTCGTCGAAGACACCCAGGCATTCGGTGCCCGCGCCGCACGCCTGGCCGCCAAGACCGGACCGGAATCCACGTCCCGCATCCGCCTCATCGGCGGAACGGTCATGGATGTCGCCGAGTCGACCGACGGCAAGCCGGACGTGGCGATCTACGCGAACAACGTGGTCTCCGCCGGTCGGGTGGAAATGCTGACGTTCCTGCGTGAGCAGGCCATCTCGATCACCGCGCACCGCTTCGGCACACCGGATCACCTCAGTGACTCGGTGATCTAACGCTCGATCCCTGCCGACGCCGGCCCGCCGCTTCCCCCAAATGGGCGATGCGGCGGGCCGGCGTCGGTTAACCCGGGATGCCAGCTGCCTTGACGAGAGCCGTACGTAAACGTAAGTTAACGATTATCGTTATTATCGATAATCGTTAAGGGGAGTGGAATGTGCAACGAGCTTGAAACACCACGGCAGAGAGCCGGGCACGTCGGCGGACGGGCGTTCCTGCTGACCGTGGCAGGCCTTGCGGCCGTGGCGGGTGCCTTGGGGCTGATGTACCTGGCCTGGGTCACCGAAAATCATTTCACCAGGTCCTTCCAGTTTGAGGCGCCGGTGGTGACCCCGCTCGGGCTGGTTCCCGACATCCATGGCACGATCGGGGAATCGGACATACGTTTCAGCAGTGTGTCGGTTGAAAGCGACGATCCGCTGCCGGGGGCCCGGCTGGCCATCGCGGCATCAGAGGCGCTGTATTTCCTGCTTTTCATCTCCGGTTGCGCGGCTGTCATGCTGATCTGCCGCAGGTTGTGGAAGAACAAGGCATTCACCGTGCTGGCACATTGGTCATTGCTGGGCCTGGGGCTCCTGGCTGCCGGCACGGCCATGCTTTCCCCCTGGCTTGCGGCACTCTCGGCCAATCTTGCGGCAACCACGTTGGGGGTCCCGGGCGAGAGCCCCCTGGTCCCGGGGGACGCCTCCTGGGTGGTGACCCACGGTGGATTCAGCTTCCAGGACGCCAACCATTCCCTGCTGGCCCTGGGGGTGTTGCTGGTCCTGCTGTCGCTGGCCTTCCGCAGCGGAACCAGGCTCCAGGCCGATGCGGAAGGGTTGGTTTAGGTGGCCGGCCCGAAGGACGCGGCCGATATTTCCAGCGGCGTGCACTGCCGGCTCGATGAGATCTTGCAGGAACGATCCATGACGCTGACCCGGCTGGGCGAATTGGCCGGAGTGAGTATCGTCAACCTCTCCGTGCTCAAGAACGACAGGGCCAAGGCGATCCGGTTCAGCACCCTGGTGGCGATCTGCACGGCGCTCGAATGCGGTATCGGTGATCTGCTGGTCTTGGAGGAGTGAATCGCGGAAAATACCCAAGGCGTGCACAGCCCAACGGGATGCGCACGCCTTGGCAAGGCCGGTGGCCGGATGCCTAGTCCTCGAGCTTCAGCGCCTTGCGCAGGGACAACGCCCCGCCGGTCTGCATGATCGCCCGTCGGTAGATGCGCTCCCCGAGCAGCACCATCGCCCAGGCCGCCCCAACGGCCAGCCCCAGCGAGGCGAGCGGTTCCCACCACGCCACGTCGGTGCTCAGCAGCCGGATGGGCATGGCCACCGAGGAAACCACCGGGACATAGGAGGCCAAAACCAGGAATGATCCCTTGGCGTAGATCCCGATGAACAGCACGGCAATGAGCACCGTGATCACCGGGCCGGTCGACTGCTGCAGGTCCTCGACCCTCGAAGCCATCGCCCCCAACGCCGCCCAGATGGCCGCAAGGATCAGGAACCCGGCCAGGAAGAAGGCAAGGAACCAGCCGGAGGTGGCGATGACCACCGAGAGGAATGGGATTTGCGTGGGCATCACGCTCAGGGCCAGCAGCCCGACGCCCACGAACAGGCAGAGTTGGCCCATGGCCAGGATCAGGTTGCCCAGGATCTTGCCGGTCAGCAACTGGCGGATCGGGATGGCGGTGGCCAGGATTTCGACGACCCTGTTCTGTTTTTCCTCCACCACCGAGTTGGCGATCGGCATGCCGAAGATCAGCGCGGACATGTAGAAAAGAAAGGAGAAGACCAAGCCCATGGCCAACGCCATCGAGTTTCGTTCCTGGCTTCCCTCGAGCAACACCGGGGTGATGGAAGATCCGGCGGTCAGCGACTCGGCCGTGACGCCGAGGTCCTTGGCATGGGTCTCCAGTGCCAGGGCTTGCGCCGCGTCGGAGAGCAGCTTCTGCACAGAGGCATCGATCTGGGTGAGCCCCGTGAGCGTGTAGCCGCCCGTGCCGGAGGCGAGAACCAAATCGGTGTCCTTGTCCCGCAGCGCTTCGAGGCCCTGCTCCCCGGTTTCCACCGGGGAGGGTTCGAGCACGATCTTCTGCCCGGTGTCGGTGGCCAGCTCGTTGGCTGCGGCCACCAGTTCGGAAGTTGCGGATGATTGGGTGAACGAAACCGTTGCCGTCGTCGTCTTCTCTGCCATGATCCCGGCGAAGACCACCGAACCGATGATCAGCGCGAGGGTGATCGCGGTGGAAATGATGAAGGACTTGTCCTTGATCTTCACGGTGACCTCGCGCAGGGTCACAATCAGCCAGGGCGCGGTGCGTGCCGGGGGACTGTCCTGGCTCGATGGCGCGACATCGATGGTGCGTTGCTCGGTGATGCTCATCGGATGACCTCCCGGTAGATTTCGGCCAGCGAGGGTCGAAGCGGTGCGAATTCGGTGACGGCCCCGCGATCGATGGCGGCGCGCAGGATGCGCTGGGCGCAAGCGTCGTCGGCGAACTCGACCAGGGCCTTGGGCCCGGCAACGTCGAGCACCGTGACCCCGGACTGCTCACGCAGCCATCCGGCATCCGGCGGTGTCGCCACCACGTGGCGCGACTGGGCGCGGGCCCGCAGTTCCTCGGCCGACCCGGCCGCAACGATCCTGCCTTCGGAGAGCACGACGAGGTTGTCGCACAGCTGGTCGATCAAATCGAGCTGGTGGCTCGAGAAGAGGATGGGGACCCCGGCGGCGGCGCGTTCGGCCAACAGCGAGGCCATCGAGTCAACGGCCAGCGGGTCAAGCCCGGAAAACGGTTCGTCGAGGATCAAGGCGGTGGGGTGGTGCATCAGCGATGCGGCGACCTGCACGCGCTGCTGGTTGCCCAGCGAGAGCGATTCAAGCTTGTCCTTGGCGCGGTCCGCGATCCCGAAGCGGTCAAGAAGGGCGATGGCTTCGGTGCGGGCATCAACGCGGCCCATCCCGTGCAGCTGGCCCAGGTAGTTGAGCTGGTCCAGCACCTGTTGCTTGGGGTAGAGCCCGCGTTCCTCGGGCATGTAGCCAAACCGTGCCCGGTGCGCGGCGGTGATCTCCGTGCCGTTGAAGGACACCGATCCGGAATGGGATTTGAGCACCCCCATGATGATGCGCATCGTGGTGGTCTTGCCGGCGCCGTTGGCCCCGACGAATCCGGTCATGCCGTTGGCCGGTACGGAGAACGAGACATCCTCCAACACCGTCCGCGACCCAAAATGCCGGGTGAGATTCGCTGCCTCTAACACG
>JAUNVO010000060.1:9940-14571 GCA_030540695.1 Micrococcaceae bacterium
AAGGGATGAGGCCGGTCCGGTAGGCAAAGACCACGGCCTGGACCCTGTCGCGCAAACCGGCCTTGGCCAGGATGTTGGACAGGTGCGTCTTGACGGTGGCCTCGGAAACGAACAGCGAGCCGGCGATCTCCGCGTTGGAGAGCCCGGCGGCGAGCTTGATGAGCACCTCGCGCTCACGGTTGGTCAGGCCCGCGAGCACCCGCCGGTCCGCCGGATCAAGCATGTCCACCGCGTTGCCCCGGGATGCCGTTGCGGTGCCGCGTTGGATGATGCGCAAGGTGACTTCGGGGGAGAGCAGGGCCTGGCCGCCGGCCGCCGCGTGCACCGCCTGGATGATCATCTCCGGTTCGGTGTTCTTCAACAAGAACCCGCAGGCCCCGGCGTCGATGGCCGCGAAGAGGTAATCATCGCGGTCGAAGGTTGTCAGAACCACGACCTTGGCGTTCGTCGAAGCGGTGATCGCCTTGGTTGCTTCCACTCCGTCGAGCACCGGCATCTGGATGTCCATGAGCACCACGTCGGGGCGCAGCTCCAGCGCCGCGTCGAGGGCGGCCTGGCCGTCGCCAACCGCCCCCACCACCTCCAGGGCTTCGTCGGTGCCCAGGATCATTTCCAGCGAGGACCGGATCAAGGCCTGGTCATCGCACACCAGGACGCGGACCGGGCTCATGGGGTTGCACCTAAGGACTGTACCCGGGTGACGCCGGTGTGCAGCGCGCGCAGCCGGGCGCGGGTGCGCCAGCCCGCGGGAGAGCGGGGACCGATGTCCACCATCCCGTGATGCAGCTCGGCCCGTTCGGTGATCCCGCGCAAACCGTAGCCGCCCCCGGCTGTTCCCGGCCGCGGATTGCCGTCGTCGGTCACTTCGACTTCCACCCATTCCCCGTGTGGGTCCACACCGCTGCGAACCGAGAGCACGGCCTTGCGCGCGGTGGAATGCTCGCGGACATTGGCCAGGGACTCCGCGGCGATCCGGTACAGCGCCAGCCCCAGACCGGCACCCACAGCATCCAGGAACCCTTCGCGGTGTTCGGCGAAAATCAGTTCCACGTCCACTCCGGCGCGGCCGGACTGCTCCGCCAGTTCGCCCAGCTGTCCAATCGTGGGTTCGGGGGAGCGCGTGGCGGTGTCAGGGGCGCCGGTTCCCTCGTGCCGCAGCACGCGCAGCAGCGAGCGGGTCTCTCCGACGGCCAGGCGCGCGGAGTCCTCGATGCCGTGCATGAGCTCTGCGGCACGCCCGGGGTCACGGGGCTGGACCATGCGGGCTGCCGCGGCCTGCACCCCGACGGCAGAGATGTGGTGGGCAACGACGTCATGCAGCTCCCGGGCAATGCGCAGGCGTTCGTCGATGACCGCGCGCCTGGCCAGCTCCGCGGACTGTTCGCCGAGCTGCTTGGCCTGGGCCACGACGACGTCGTGCCGCCAGGCGCTGCGCCAGGAGGTCATGCCCAAAAAGATCGCGCCGCCGAAGTAGAAAAGGTTCACCAGGAAGTTGTATCCGGCATAGGCCAGCACCGGGTCGATGAAGCCGGTGGTTTCAAACGCCGCGGGCAAATCCAATGCCTCCCCGAAGAGCAGCTTGGCGTTGGTGACCCCCACGATGAGCCACAGGCCCATGGCCAGGATGACGGCGCCCAGCGCCAATCGCAGCGCACGACGGTCCCGTGCCCAGGCGACGGCGGAGTAGAGTCCGACGAAGTAGGCGATCTGCGGGGCCAGCTGGACCATGACCGCAGGCACCCACATCCCGAAGCCCAAGAAGATCGCGGAGAGCACCATCATCGAGATGATCGGGAAACGTCGGCGCAGGGCCAACGGGGCAATCATCAGGGACATGGCCAGGTAGCTGGGCACGCGCTGCGGCCCGTCTTGCGCCGGGGCGAAGCTGAGCATCATTTCCATGCCCAGCAGTGCCACGGCCAGCACCGCAAGGGTCAACCAGGCATCGCGGCGCAGCAGTGCCTTGCCCGGCTGGGGGCGCTCCCATTCCTCGGGCGGAAAATCGCCGGGCAGGAAGCGTTGGCGCAGGGCCAGGAGTTTCATGATTCATCCTCTGGGCACGAATTCGGTCGTCGTCGCACCCACGAACATATCCCATGGCCGGCTTCTTGTTGGGCCGCGTGAAGGGTTTTCCCTTGTCTGGCAGCGGCAAATGCGGTTTGCTGGGGCCATGGCCACTTTGATCGAAGACTACGCGCTGCTCTCCAACCAACGAACCGCCGCGCTTGTCTCCCGCGGCGGCTCCATCGACTGGTTGTGTTTCCCGCGCTTTGATTCCACGGCGATCTTCACCGCGCTGCTGGGCAAGCCGGAGAACGGGCGTTGGCTGCTGGCACCGAAGGACGCGAAGGTCCTGAGCCGCAACTACCTCAATTCCTCCTTCGTGCTGCGCACCTTGTGGGCCAGCGATGCCGGACAGGTGCTCATCACCGACTTCATGCCGATGGGCAAGGGTGACTCCAGCATCATGCGCCGCGTGGAGGGGATCTGCGGCACCATGACCGTGGAGCACGAACTGATCATCAGGTACAACTACGGGCAGGTGCTTCCCTGGGTGCGGCGCAACTTCGACCCGGACCAGGGATCCGAGTCCTTGATTGCCGTGGCGGGCCCGCACGCGGCGGTGCTGCATGCCTCCCGGCTGCCCAAGGCCCACCACCGCACCCACCATGACGAGTTCGAGGTTCATGCCGGGGACGTGTATGACTTCGAGTTCGCCTGCTACCCGGGACACTCGAAGTTCCCGGCCCCCAACGATGTGGGCATGGAGATGACCCGCACGGCGCGGGTGTGGCACGACTGGGCGGAGAAGATCCCGCAGTGCGGGAGCCACGATGCGCTGGTGCGCCGTTCGCTGCTGGTGCTCAAGGCGCTGACCCACCATGAGACCGGAGGCATCGTCGCGGCCCCCACCACCTCGCTTCCCGAGTTTTTTGGCGGGGAACGCAACTGGGACTACCGCTACTGCTGGTTGCGCGATGCCTCGCTGACGTTGCAGGTGATGATGACGCACGGCTATGAGAAGGAGGCCTTGCACTGGCGAGACTGGCTGCTGCGGGCCATCGCGGGGGACCACCACAAGCTGCAGATCATGTACGGGGTCGGCGGGGAACGCGAACTGCCCGAGAAGGAACTGGAGCATTTGGACGGATACGGGGGCGCCAAGCCGGTACGCACCGGCAACGCCGCAGTGCTGCAGTATCAGGGCGACGTCGTCGGGGAGGTCATGGTCGCCCTCGACGAGCTTCGCACCATGGGCGGGCACGAGGATCACTTCTCCTGGCCGCTGCAAAAGGCGCTGATCCAATACGTCATCGACAACCTCAAGCGCAAGGATCACGGATTGTGGGAAATGCGTGGGGAGCCGCAATACTTCACGCATTCGCGGGTGATGATGTGGGCGGCGCTGGATGCCGGGGTGCGTGCGGTGCGCCACCACGGATTGACCGGGGAAGTGGAGAAATGGGAAGCGGCGCGTGACGGGCTGCGCGAGGAGATCCTTGCCAAGGGTTTCAACAAGGGGCTGAACAGTTTCACCCAGACCTATGCGACCACCGAGGTCGACGCGTCGCTGTTGGTGCTCGCGCAGGTGGGGTTCATCGACTACGACGACCCGCGCATGGTGGGCACCACCGAGCGCATCGAAAAAGATCTCCTGGACAAGTACGGTTTCCTGAAGCGCTACCGCACCGAGGCCGGTGGCGATGGGCTGCCTGCGGGGGAATACACCTTCCTGGTGTGCACCTGCTGGCTGGTTGAGCAATATGCCCATTCCGGGCGCATCCCCGAGTCCAAGGCACTCTTCGACAAGCTCGCCTCGATCGTCAACGACCTGGGACTGGTCTCCGAGGAGTACGACCCGGAGGCCGGACGCATGGCAGGGAACTTCCCGCAGGCACTGTCCCACCTGGGATTGATCCGCGCGGCCGACGCCATTGCGGAGGCGGAAGGGACCCGTCCTTTCAGGCCGCGCCGCGGTCCGAAGTAACGCCTCCGGCACCACGCCGGGACTCATGGGTGACAGCAAAGTTACCCATGAGTAGGATAGGCGTCATGCATGTACTTATTCGCCTCCTGTTTCTGCTCGCCACCGCCGGCAAACGTCCCAAGCTCTCGCTGTTCGACACCTCAACGGTTCACATGCGCGCCCTTCTCACGGACATCGATGTGGCAGGGCACATCAACAACGGCATGTACTTCTCGCTTTTCGACCTCGGTCGTTTCGACCTGATGGTCCGCGCGGGGGTCTGGGACATGATGAAGAAGAACAAGTGGACCCCGGTCGTCCAGGCCGAGACCATCACGTTCCGCAAGTCGGTGAAATTCAACCAGAAATTCATCCAGGAGACGCGGGTTTTGGGGTTGGACGAGAAGTGCATCTATTTTGAACAGCGCATGGTCGCCGACGGCGAGATCTATGTGCAGGCCACCATCGCCACACGCCTTGTCTCCAAGGGTGGAGCGCTCTCCAACGCGGAGATCCTCGCCGCTGCAGGGCTCCAGGCGCCGGAGGACCTGGTGCTTCCCGAGTGGGTCCAACGTTGGCGTGAGGATACGGCACTTCCCGGGGCACGCAAGCCGGCCCCGCACCTCTGGGCCTGATTCACGGAGAAGGGTTCAACGCGATTCGA
>JAUNVO010000061.1 GCA_030540695.1 Micrococcaceae bacterium
GGGCCCCAGCGCACCATGGGTTCGATCACCATACGAGCAACGGAGATGATTCAGAGATGAACAACGCCAAGATCGACAAGCAAATGGAAACCATCCAAAAGCAGCTCAAGTCCTGGGCAAAAAAGGCGAAGGCAGACTACCCGGCGCAGCTGGAAGACACCGTTCGCCACGCAGTGGACCGCCTGGACCCGGCCGGGATCGCCAGGGCTTCCGAAGACATGGTGGCCACGGTGACAGGCAACCGCAAGCGTGCCCGCCAAGCACGCAAGTCCATCGAATCCGCGCTGAAGCGGGCGCAGAAAAAGGCCGGAAGCAAAAAGTCCGGTTCCGGCCTCTGGGTGGCGCTGGCTTCCGTGGCCGTGATCGGGGCGGTCGCGGCCCTCGTGATCCGGCGTGCTGCGGCACCCGAGGCCACGGCGACCCGTCCCTCGGAGCCACACCGCGCCGATCAAGACACCAAGGGCGTGGATCCGGACATCGAAAAGTAGATCCGGATTTGATGGGCACGATCAGCTAAAAAGCCGGATGCTCCCCGCCACTCAAGACCCATGGGTCTTGAGTGGCGGGGAGCATCTGCATGTCCGGCAGCCGGACGGCACCGACACCTCACCAATCTGGCGAGGTGTCCGTCGTGCTGGGCCCCGTTTCGCCGAACCGTTCCCACACCCGGTGGGTCGCCAACAGGGACTTGACCGCGTGCACGGCCTCGTCGAGGGACGTGCGCACCAGACCGGGGCCTTCGGCCGGCAGCCCGAGGTCAGCGAAGAAGGTCTCCGGCTGGTCCACGGCCACGATGGCCTTGGACTGCCGGTAAGCCTCATGGAGCAGCAGGACCAAGCGGGGATCAAGCCCGGCCGCTCCCGCGGGCCGGATGGCACCGGCCTTGGTGTCCAGATCGACTTGGGCCCCGGCGCCGGGAGCCAAGGCATCGGCGATGACCACCGCATCGAACTCAATCGATCGGGCCGTGAGCAGGGTCCTGTCAACCGGCGATCCATCCGCTAGGCTGCCGCCAACCGAAGAGAGAAGCAACGGTTGCATCCCGGCGTGGTTCGCCGCCGAGAGAAGGCTCTCGATGACCGATGCCTCGGTGTGGTGGCTGGCCACGAGCCCCAGGATGCGTCCGTCCACGGGCCAGCTGCCCAGGGCCTGGGACACCGAGGGGCACGGCGCAAGCTCCACCACTTCGGTGTCCGCCTCCGGCGCGGGCAGCCCCAGCTCACGTGCCACCGCAGCGCACAGCACCGAATCGATATTGGCCAACGCCTGCACCTGCCGGGCACGGATCTCCTCGCTGGCGCACTTGCCCAGCTCGAAGGAGTAGGCCTGCTGCACATGGCGCTGCTCGTGGGGCTCCAGGCTGCGGTAGAACATCCGCGCTTGGCTGAAGTGGTCATCGAAGGACACCGGATTGCTGCGCCCCTTGACGGATTCGGCGACCAGCTCGGGAAAGTCGATGAACGGCATTTTCGAGTTGTCCCCCTCCCCTGCCAGGTACGGACAGCCACCGTCGAGCGAATTGGGATGGTAGGGGGCGATGCCCTCATGGATGTAGGTCTGGTGCATGCCGTCACGCAGCATGTCGTTGACCGGTGCGTGGGGCAGGTTGATGGGCAGCTGGGAAAAGTTCGGTCCTCCCAGCCGCGTGATTTGCGTGTCGATGTAGGAAAACAGCCTGCCCTGCAGCAGCGGGTCATTGGTGACATCGATCCCCGGGACCAGGTGCCCGGGGTGGAAAGCCACCTGCTCTGTTTCGGCAAAGTAGTTGCTCGGGTTCCGGTCCAGCACCATCTTGCCCACTGCCTGGATGGGCACCAGTTCTTCGGGCACGAACTTGGTCGGATCGAGCAGGTCGATGCCGTTGAAGGACTGTTCCGGGTTGTCTTCGAAGACCTGCAGGCCCAGTTCCCATTCGGGGAAGGCCCCGGCCTTGATCGCATCGGAAAGGTCGCGCCGGTGGAAGTCCGGGTCGGCGCCGTTGGCCAACATCGCTTCCTCCCAGACCAGGGAATGCACGCCGAGCTTCGGCTTCCAGTGGAACTTGACCAATGAGCTCTGTCCGTCCGGTGCGATCATGCGGAAGGTGTGCACGCCGAATCCCTCCATCATCCGGAAGGAGCGCGGGATCCCCCGATCGCTCATGACCCACATGGCGTGGGCCTGGGCCTGGGTGTGCAGCGAGACGAAATCCCAGAAGGTGTCATGGGCTGACTGTGCCTGCGGTATTTCCAGATCGGGGTGCGGTTTGACCGAGTGCACCACGTCGGGGAACTTAATGGCGTCCTGGATGAAGAACACGGGCATGTTGTTGCCCACCAGGTCGAAGACTCCCTCTCCGGTGTAGAACTTGACCGCGAAGCCCCGGGTGTCGCGCACCGCGTCGGCCGATCCCCTGGATCCGGCAACGGTGGAGAAACGGACAAACAGCGGGGTTTGCACGCCCTCGCCCAAAAAAGCCGCGCTGCAGATGCGTGAACCGGTGCCGTAGCTGGTGAAGGTTCCATGGGCGCCGGCTCCGCGGGCGTGCACCACGCGCTCGGGGATCCGCTCGTGGTCGAAGTGGGTTATCTTTTCCCGCAGGTGGTGGTCCTGCAACAGGACCGGGCCCCTCGGTCCGGCCTTCAGCGAATGATCGGTGTCCCGCAGGACGGCGCCTTGGCTCGTGGTCAACGCAGTGCCCTGCGGGTGGCCCGCCTCTGCGTTGGTGTTCGGCTTCTTGGCTTGGGTGGGCTCGGGGGTTGGGGTGGACATGCCTGTCTCGCTTTCGCTGGGTGCCCGGGGCCGGGCACGTTCACTGGAACACGAACTATCCGGTGGTTGACCGCGAGACCGAGACATCAGCCCTGTCCCGCCGGGCACCACCACCCCTACCGTAGACGCGCCCATACAACGTTCGTCAAGGAATTTGTTGTCCTGTCCGCCCCCCTCAATATCTCGCTGCCGGTGCTCCACGGATCATCGGCGCACTGCCTCGATCACTGTTCAGGGGCATCGACCAGGTTCGCACCCGGTTCCCCGGCGGCCCAGGCCACCAGCTGGCCTTTGAGCAAGGACGTCATGCGGGGCAGGAAGGCTTCGGTGTTTCCCCCGTTGTGGGGGATGACCAGCGCATTGGGCAGGCTCCAGATCGGGTGATCCGCCGGAAGCGGTTCAGGATCAAAGACATCCGAGGCACAGCGGAGCCTGCCGGTCTCCAGCTCGGCGACCAACGCCTCGGTATCCACCACCGGACCGCGAGCGACGTTGATAACGACCGCGCCATCGGGAAGCTTGGCCAATAGCTCGGCACCCACCAGGTGGTGGGTGCTTTCGTTGTGCGGAACGATCAGGATCAACACCTCGATACCGCCTGCATGGTCCATCAACTCGTCGATCCCCTTGACCTCGCCGTGCTCATCGGTGCGTGCGTGGGTACCGAAGCGGCTCAACCGCACCTCAAAGGGATCCAGCCGCTTGCGGATCTCCTCGCCAATGCCGCCCACCCCCACCACTGCGACCCTGCGGTCGGCCAACCCCGGCCAACGCCCCGGGTTCCAGTGGCTCCGTGCCTGGTCACGCACCGACTCCCCGATCCCCCGCAACGAGGCGATGGCCAGCCCCACGGCCAGCTCGGCCGTGGATGCCGCGTGGACTCCTGCCGCGGTGACCACGGCCACCCCCTCGCCCACCAAGTCGTGAATGCCGTCGTAGCCGGTGGTCTGGGTCTGGACCAGCTTGAGATTTCGCGCCCGCGTGATGCCTTGGAGTTTCGAGAAATTGGCCATGTACGGCAGGATCACCGCATCGATATCCTCCAGCCCGACCCCGACCGGGTCCCCGCTGATGTCCCAGACACCGGCGCGTAGCCCTTGGGGCATCGGGCCCGCTGCCTCAAGAAGTTCGGAACTGGGAAAGGTGACAACGCGAATCGGCTTCATGCCTACCAGCCTAGGGCGCAAGATCGCGCTGTCCCAAGCCCCCGACGTTGCCGGGTGCCGGTACGTGGGCCCGCCAAACGCTGCGAAAGCACCAGCGCGCCGGTCACCGCAACGCCACTACTCACAACAAATTTGTGAGCTCAATCGCAAAGTTGGCGTTCGACTTGCAATCGACATCCCAGCTGGTAGTGTTTCATGTCGTTGCAAAGCGCAAGAGCCAAGAGCTTCGAGCGGAACAACAGTCGCACCTCTAGCTCAATTGGCAGAGCAACTGACTCTTAATCAGTAGGTTTCGGGTTCAAGTCCCGAGGGGTGCACACAAAGATAAGGCCCGGTTCGCCACAGCGAGCCGGGCCTTTCGCATTGGTTCCCGAATCCCCGGCGATACGGGCCATACGGGACGCCCGCGTTGCGCCGGCGCCCCAAACGCCACCATCGTCGGCCGCTCACACCCGGGGGTTGCGGTGGCGGTGACCCTCGGGCACAAACAATCCTTCGCCCAGAATCGACCCGGTGTGCGCATCGTCACAGGAAGGGATTGGGCCCCAGATTGCAGAATCGGGCAGCAAGGCGGGCCCCACGGGCGTCGGGAACCGCGGAAAACCGGCCCACGGGTCGACATCGGGTCTTGTTATTCGTCGATTTTATTTCCTGCCCACTTTCTGGTTATGATTATCTGCGTCGCAAGGACGGGTTCCGCATGGAGCGCCGACCATCGCGGCTCACGCACCTCTAGCTCAATTGGCAGAGCAACTGACTCTTAATCAGTAGGTTTCGGGTTCAAGTCCCGAGGGGTGCACATCGACAAAGGCCCGATCCGCTTCACGCAGATCGGGCCTTTGTGTTTTCAGCACACACCTTGGCGGTCGGCCAACCCGGCGTGCGCCAATATGCCGGCGGTCGCTGCGATCCACCCCCACCGCTCTTATCCGCGTTGGCCCGCGGGCCCGGATCCATTTCCGACCGAACATGACTCAGCAAAGGCTTGTCCCCGCATGGGCAACACCAGCTCATTTACGCTTACGAGATAAAGCCCGTCGACCATGGGTAACCCCAAGGACATGCGTGGCACCCCAGTGCCATGGGTCGTGATCCCGCAATGAGGATGAAAATTACTTTGAATCTCCCCGGGGATCGCATCGCCCGGACGAAGTAATCCCCGCCCCGCTCCGGAACCCCACAGCTTTCTCGGCGAACGCCCTGCAAGCCTTAGTCCGGCCAGGGCCGCGAAACAACGATGTGTTCAACCCGCACGTCACACAATGCTGGACACCCACACAGCATCTACCTCCCACGACTTAGCCCTCAGCGCCCATGCGGTGGTCGGACGCTACTGCTCAAGCGCCGGTTCGCATATTTCCCCACCCTGTTTGGCAAGACATCCGCCACGAACATCCAGCCCGATCATGCACGAGTCGAGGATGTCACAATCAACCCACGGAACTACCCGCTGCTCTACGGTGAGACTTACATATTAATTCCTTTGGTTGGGGCCAAATTGAACAAAAATGCATACGTACCACGGCACTTGGACTACAACTTAATGTGCGCACATTGTGAAAGGCCGGTATCTGCTGGGGGCAGATGGGCCAGCAAGCAGGACTTGCACCCCGGGCGCACCAATCCACCTCTGGTGTGTTCTTGCGGTTGCTTTTCCCGCGAATACGCGGGTACCGCCAAGAAGGCTGACGCGTTCTTCGTCAGGGCAGAGTTCACCATGACCTGAATGTTGCGGTCATCCGTGCCCTGGTAAGCGCGCGTTTTGCCTGGTCCAGGTGACCACGTCCAGGTCCGTCGCGGGCTGAAGCAGGTTTGCACAGCCGGCCGCACATCCCTTCGTTGCCCTTGGGATCCGCCGGTGCGGCCCTTCGCCAACAAAACGGCCTGACCGGAGACGCTATTCGCCACCGCAACACGCTGGTTACGAGCTCCGTGGACCCGGACTGGCCACGCGGACGCGGCTTGGGGAGCGCTGGGGATCGGTCATGCCCGAACCCGCCTGGACCGCGGAACGTGGGGATCAAGCAAGCCTCTGCTCGGTGTGACGACCGGTAAGCGAGATCCCGTGTTCTCTGGCTTGAGCCGACCCCGATATCACGCAATGATTCACGCTCTCTAAAGCTTCGCACCCGGACAGCAACGCAAGGCATCCCGTGCGCTGAAAGGGCACCAGCGTTCACCGCGACGGGCACGTGTCGCGTTTCTGCGATTTCACCCGGGTGACACGCATAACGGCCCGCGACGTCCATCCCCTTGCTCGCAACGTCCCTCGGTCGACAACGACGTGCACACCGAACTTGGATAGGCTCGTGGAAAGAACCCACCCACCGAATGGATCCCGGAGCTGCGTGGTGCGCACGTGCACCCCCACCGGTCCACCACCCACGAAGGAGCACCCCAAGTCATGAGCGAGAAAACAACGCCCGAGCCCATCCGCCTCTCCAGCGGCGACGTCGCCCCGGACTTCACCCTGCCCGACGCCCAAGGACAAGAGGTCTCGCTGAACTCGCTTCGCGGGGCCAAGACCATCGTGTACTTCTACCCGGCCGCGTCGACCCCGGGCTGCACCAAGCAGGCCTGCGACTTCCGTGATTCCCTGGAACCGCTCAAGGCAGCCGGGTACCAGGTCGTGGGCATCTCCCCCGATGCACCGGCCAAGCTCGCCAAGTTCACCGCCAACCAGGAACTGACCTTCCCGCTGCTGGCAGACGAAAACCATGCAGTGGCCGCCGCCTACGGGGCGTGGGGCGAGAAGAAGAATTACGGGCGAGTCTACGAGGGGTTGATCCGCTCCACCATCGTGGTTGATGAAAGCGGGATCGTCACCCTGGCCCAATACAACGTGCGCGCCACCGGACACGTGGCGAAACTGCGTCGTGATTTGGGTCTGGATTCGGAGTAAAGTTCCGCACACGGCCCCAAAACGTCAATGTGGCAAGCCAATCTCGGTTAGACTAATTCCTGCCGAACTTCGAAAGCGGTTCGCTGCCTTGCGAGCGTGGCGGAATTGGTAGACGCGCTGGATTTAGGTTCCAGTGTCTTCGGACGTGGGGGTTCAAGTCCCCCCGCTCGCACCACAATGCCAAGCGGATCCCGAGAGGGAACCCGTGGCATCGCGCAAGGCCCCCGGAGATTTCCGGGGGCCTTGTTCGTTTGAACCCCAGTACGGGGCGACGGAATCGGGCCCGACACACTATCGAGGAGTCATTGGTGCCAAGCAAGCAGCACGGTGAAGCACCGCACGGCGCCTCCCGTCGTGTCTTCCTGGCCGGCGGCCTGGGTCTTGGCGCCCTGGCGCTGGGCGGCTGCATCCCCAAGGCGCGTCCCACGGTCCCCGGCCCCACCGGCAGCGCAGAACCGGCGATCCGCCCCTTCCACTTTGGCACCGCAGCGAATCCGGCCACCCTGGATCCGGCGATTTCCGGTGACAATGAGACCTTCCGCGTCACCCGGCAGGTCTATGAGGGACTGGTGGGGGTGGACCGCGAGACCGGGGCCCCCATCCCGCTGCTGGCCACCGACTGGATCGCGAGCCCTGACCGGCTGCAGTACACCTTCATCTTGCGCCGCGGGGTCACCTTCCACGACGGCACCGACTTCGACGCGGACGCGGTGGTCACCAACTTCGAGCACTGGGCCACGCTTCCGGCCGCGGAGCGCATCAACTCGGACCAGGGATTCACCCAGGTCTTCCGGCCCAACGAGCAGCTGCCCCAACTGCCCAAGACCCTGCCACGCCCCAAACCGACGAAGGACTCCGCAGGAAACGAGGTCATCGAACCCCAAGCCGAGGCCCACCACACCGCGCAGCTGGAAATCCTGGCCTCGTTGCACGAGCAGCTCAAGGCCAACCCGTTCGTCGGTGCCGGCTCCGGGGGCAGCGCCAGCTACTTCGCTTCCATCAAGGCCGCCGACACCCACACCGTGGTGCTCACCCTGCGCAAACCCATCACCGGGCTCATCGAAGCCCTCACCCTGCCGGGAATGGCCATCGCCTCCCCCACCGCCCTGGCCACGGCACCGCAGACCGGGGGAAGGCTCTCGCTGCTCTCCACGCACCCCGTGGGCACCGGCCCCTTCCAGTTCGTGACGTGGAAGGACGACGCCATCACCCTGCGCAGCTTTCCCGAATACTGGGACGCTGCCGCCGTCGAGGCGAACCCCACGGCCCCCACGCTGGTCATCTTCCACGAGAACCGCACCCCGGCCGGACGGCTCGGTGCGCTGACCCACGGCAAGATCGACGGTTTCGACATGGTCACGGTGACCGGGCTGCGCGAACTGGTGCGCGAAGGCAAGCTGGTGGTCCAGCGCGACCCCTATTCGGTGACTTACCTGGGCATGAACCGCAAGGACAAGTGGCTGGCCAAGGACGAGTTCCGCCGCGCCGTCGCACACTGCATCGACCGGCAGAAGATCATCGACCAGTTCTTCATCTCCGGGACCAAGGAAGCCCGCGGCTTCCTGCCCGCCTCGCTGGGGGTGAAACCCTCGGACACCTACTTCGGCCCCGACGCCACCCGGGCCGCCGAACTGCTCGAATCCTGCGGCTACGACGGGACCCCGATCCCGTTCCTCTACCCGTTGAACATCTCCCGGGCCTACCTCCCGCTGCCCGAACTCATCTACGCCGAGATCTCCCGCCAACTGGCCGTGGCCGGCATCAAGCTGGCACCCAAGCCCGTCGACTGGACCGACGGGTACGTGTCCAAGGTCCGCTCCGGGGAAGTGCCGGGGCTGCACCTGCTGGGATTCAACGGCGGCTACCGGGACCCCGATGACTTCATGGGCGCGCTGTTCACCTCCAACGGCAAGCAGTTCGGCTACGACTCCCCGATCCTCGCCGCCCAGGTGTTGCTGGCCCGTTCCATGCCGGCCGGTCCCGAGCGCACGAGGGCCTACGAGGAACTGTCCAACACGCTGGCCACCGACTTGCCGGCACTGCCCCTCGCGTTTCCGATCTCCGCGCTGGCATTCAATGACACGGTGAAGTACTACCCCTCTTCCCCGGTGCTGGACGAGGTCTTCTCGGACGTGAAACTCGCCACCTAACCCCCGGGTGCGTGGGCCCCAATTTCCCGGACCCGGCCGCCCCGCGCTAACCTTGCCTAGAGTCTAGAAGAACTTTCAATGGAGATCCCCCTCGTGCCTTCTGAATCCACCCAGCAGTCATTCGACGTCGTCCTTATCGGCGCCGGTATCATGAGCGCCACGCTCGGTACCCTGATCAAGCAATTGGAGCCGGGGTGGAGCATTGGACTTTTCGAGAACCTTGACCAGGCGGGCCTCGAGTCCTCCGACCCCTGGAACAACGCAGGCACCGGCCACTCCGCCCTGTGCGAACTGAACTACACCGCCGCCGGCCCCGACGGAAGCGTCGATCCCGCCAAGGCCATCGGCATCAACGAGCAGTACCAGGTCACGCGCCAGTTCTTCTCCCACATGGTGAAGAACAAGCTGGTGGGTGATCCCTCGAGCTTCATCAACCCGCTGCCGCACATGAGCTTCGTGCTCGGTGAGGACTCGCAGAAGTTCCTCAAGACGCGCTACGAGGCCCTGAAGCCCAACACGCTGTTCAACGAGATCGAACACACCGAGGACCTGGACACCATCGCTTCCTGGACACCGCTGGTGGCCAAGGGACGCGACGAATCCGATCCGGTGGCGGCCTCCCGGGTCACCTCCGGCACCGACGTGGACTTCGGCTCGCTCACCAAGCAGATGACGCAGAGCCTGAGCGAAAGCGGCGTTGAGGTCAACTTCGGCCACCGCGTGATGGACATCGGCCGCAACCGCGGCGGGCAGCACGGCGGTTGGGGCATCACCGTGCGCAACAACGCCACCAAGGCCAAGCACACGGTGAACGCGAAGTTCGTCTTCGTCGGCGCCGGCGGCGGCGCCCTGGGCCTGTTGCAGAAGTCGGGCATCGAGGAAATCAAGGGCTTTGGCGGCTTCCCGGTCTCGGGCCAGTTCCTGCGCTGCACCGAGGACTCGATCATCGACCAGCACCACGCCAAGGTCTACGGCCAGGCCTCGGTCGGCGCCCCGCCCATGAGCGTGCCGCACCTGGACACCCGCTTCGTCGACGGCAAGCGCTCGCTGATGTTCGGCCCCTACGCCGGCTTCTCCACCAACTTCCTGAAGTCCTCCTCGTTGCTGGACCTTCCGCTGTCCATCCGCCCGCACAACATCCTCCCGATGCTGGCCGTGGGCAAGGACAACCTTGACCTGACCATGTACCTGGTCAAGGAGGTGCTCAAGTCCCGCGGCAGCAAGGTCGATGCCCTGCACGAGTACCTGCCCAGCGCCCTGGGCGAGAACTGGGAATTGATCACCGCCGGACAGCGGGTCCAGGTCATCAAGAAGGATCCGAAGAAGGGCGGGGTGCTGCAGTTCGGCACCGAGGTCATCACCTCCGAGGACGGCACCATCTCCGGGTTGCTCGGAGCCTCCCCCGGAGCCTCCACCGCCACCCCGATCATGATCGGGCTGCTGGGCCGCTGCTTCCCCAAGCAGTTCACCTCCTGGGAACCCAAGCTCAAGGAGATCATCCCCTCCTACGGCGTGAAGCTCAATGAGAACGCCTCGCTCTACGCGGAGGTCCGCGCGGAGACCGACAAGGTCCTCAAGCTGGCCTAGGTCCACGGCACGCGCAATATTGGCAAGGGTCCGGTTCCCCGTACGGGGAACCGGACCCTTGCTCGTTGCCCCGCAACCGGTGCCCCTTGAAAGAGGGTCCGCACGGTGCTTTGCTTGGGGTGGATGCCCGGGGCGGGTGCAAGGCAGAGATCATGCCCGCCTTGGTACGTCGCTGACCACGGGGCCGCCCTTTGGGCGGAACCGGTGCATGCGCCCGGGGGGACCATCCGGTGAGGATCATGTCATGCCCGGCGAGGACTACCTGAACACGTTGAAGAAGGCCAAGAGCACCGTCTACGGCCCGGACCGGGAGAAGCTCGGGACCATGGGCAACATCTTTGTCGACCGCAACACCGGGGATCCGGACTTCGTGTCCGTCCATATCGGGCTGTTCGGATCCGAGGAATGCCTGGTGCCCCTCTTGGGCGCGGTATTCACCGATGGCCACTTGCAGCTGCGGTTCCCCAAGGACGTGATCAAGCGCGCACCGAACATCGATCCGGCGGCGGAGCTCAGCCACCATGCCAAGGATCTGCTCGAACGCTACTACTCCGCCATGGACCCCGACACCGGGTCCTAACTAGGCCACCGGTCCGCTCCACGGAGGGATCCCTCGCCGGGGAAAAAGTTGCCCCGCACACGCCAACGAGGCAAAGTGGCACTATGTCGCTGCGACGGTTCGGGGGAAGAACCGTTCTACGATGGAAAGCGCAGACTCCCGGCCCGCGGCCAAGACATCGGCGCGGGGCCGGCAGCACCGCCGGGGAGCAGTCCCCGACGGCACAAACAAAGGAGAAACAGGCTATGAGCAATCAAACCGAAAAGGGCAACTCCGCCAACGAGGCAACCAAGCCCAAGGACAGCGTCTCGGATCCGTCGTTGGGTGCCGAGACCGGGCACGACTGGTCCGATGAGGGTGGCGCCACACCGAGCGGACCTGCCACCAACGTGGACCCCGATAAGGAATCAGCCGAATAACGCCCAACCTGCCGATCACTCGGAAGGCTGGGCGTGATCCAGCCTCCAGGGCGTGAATGTTCGACCAAATGCGGACGCGGAACCTGTGACCAGGTTCCGCGTCCGCGTTTTTTGTGTGTCCGCGGCAACAAGCCGAAGACCCACCATCATTCATTGACCGCTTGGCCATCGCCGATTCCCGGGTCCGCCCGGCAGGCCTTCGGGCGTCGGCGCCGGTTCCCTCCGTGGCAGCGGCAACGCACATCTGCTTAGAGCGGTGGACGGGTCGTGGGGTCCGGGTTCGGCATGGGATCGGGGCCGGGCACCGGGCCTGGCCCTGGTGCCGGAAAGGGATCCGGTTCCGGGGAGGGCGCCGGGGGCGGGCCCGGAGGGGCATCGGGCGGGAAGCCGGGCTCCGGTGCCGGAGCCGGGGCGGGAGGGCCCGGCGGCGGCTCGGGCTCGGGAGCATGTTCAGGGGGCATCGTCGTGCCGCCCGGGAGGTGCTCCCGGTCCAAGGATCCATTGCTTGGGGAGTGCATGTTTTCTCCTCTGTTTGCCGTAGCCGGTCCAACTCCACAGCCCCTGGGCGGGACTCCGGCAGGCCGACCTCATCTCGGTCCTGCGGACCGTTGGCCCATGGTTGCACGCTAGCGCTACGCGAGTCCAGCAATGGGCCCGGGAAATTGCGTGGCCCACGGTACGCCCGAAGATGCACCTCCGAGCTGTCCACGCGCACTAGAGTAGGCCAGAGCAGCAATAGCGAGACAACGATCTTCAAGGATGGCAGATGCACCGGTTAGCCGTACTTTCACTGGGCAACCGCGCCCTCATCGCCCTGATCACCGTGTTTGTGGCGGTTTTCGGAGTGATCACGATGGGCCAACTCAAGCAGGAACTCATACCTGCCCTTGAGTTCCCGCAGATCTCCGTGGTGGCATCCCAGCAGGGGGCGTCCCCGGAAGTCATCGACAAGCAGGTCGCCCAGCCCCTTGAGGGCGCGCTGCAGGCGGTGGAGGGCCTTGAATCCTCCTCCTCCACCTCGCAGACCGGCTTCACCACCGTCTCGCTGACCTTCGTCTACGGCACGGACCTGGACCGGGCCCGCGCACAGGTGGACAAGGCCATTTCCAATGCCAAGTCCGCACTGCCCAAGGACGTCGATCCCACCGCGTTCGCCGGTTCCATCTCGGATTTCCCCATTGTCTACCTGGCGGTCTCCGGGGACGAGAACCTCAACGCCCTGCGCGCCGACGTGGAGCGGCTGGTCCTTCCCAAGCTTTCGAAAATCGAGGGTGTGCGCACCGCGGACGTCTCCGGCGGCACCGCCCAGCACATTGCCGTGCTTCCGGATGCAGCCAAGATGGCTGCCGCGCAATTGAGCGTCAAGGACCTCAAGGACGTCATCGAGGAAGGTTCCGGCTTGATGCCGGTTGGCCGGCTGAGCACCGATGGCCTGGACCTGCCCGTCACTTCCGGTTCCTCCATTGACTCGCTCAAGGCCGTCAAGTCGCTGCCGGTGCGCGGAGCCAACGGCGTCGTCGAGCTCTCCGGGCTGGCCACCGTGGAACTGGCCGATGACACCGCGACCTCCGTGACCCGCACCAACGGCGAGGAGACCCTGGCGGTCTCCGTGACCAAGAAGCCCGATGGCGACACCGTGGGGATCTCCCAGGCGGTCAACGCCGAGCTTCCTGATTTGGCCGCCCAGCTGGGCGCCGCCGCCACCTTCACCACGGTCTTCGACCAGGCGCCCTTCATCGAGCAATCCATCCACGACCTCACCGTCGAGGGCCTGCTGGGCCTGGGCTTCGCCGTGGTGGTGATCCTGATCTTCCTGCTCTCGGTGCGCTCCACGCTGGTGACCGCGATTTCCATCCCGCTCTCCCTGTTGGTCACCTTCATCGGCCTGCGTGTGGGCGGCTACTCGTTGAACGTGCTCACCCTTGGCGCGCTGACCATCTCCATCGGCCGGGTGGTCGATGACTCCATCGTGGTCATTGAGAACATCAAGCGGCACCTGGCCTACGGCGAGGAAAAGTCCAAGGCCATCATCACCGCGGTGCGCGAGGTGGCCACCGCGGTGACCGCCGCGACGTTGACCACCGTGGCGGTGTTCCTGCCCGTCGCCCTGGTCGGCGGGGTGGCCGGGGAACTCTTCCGCCCCTTCGCCCTGACGGTCACCATCGCACTGCTTGCCTCGCTGCTGGTCGCCCTGACGATCGTCCCGGTGCTCGCGTACTGGTTCCTGGGCCAAAGCCAGTCCGGCGCGGCGGATCTCCAAGCCGCCCGCACCGCCGCCGAGGCCAAGGAGTCCCGCTCCTGGCTCCAGCGCGGCTACTCCCCCATCCTGCGCGGCACCCAGAAACACCCGGCGATCACGTTGGTCGCCTCGGTGCTGTTGCTGGGGATCACCGCCTTCCTGGTGCCGTTGGTGCCGACCAACCTGCTCGGGGGCACCGGGCAGAACACCTTCACCGTCTCCCAGAAGCTCCCCGCCGGATCCTCGCTGGAGACCACGCTGAAGGCCGCCACACCGGTGGAAAAGGCCCTGCGCTCGCTCGATCACGTCGAGGACGTGCAGCTGACCGCCGGAAACCCCTCCGGCGGGTTCGCCGCCTTCATGGCCGGGGGAACCGATACGGCATCCTTCACCGTGATGACCGATCCCGATGCCGACCAGGAGGCCATCCAAGCCGCCGCACGCACGGCACTGGACCCGCTGGGCAAGGATTCGGAGATCTCGCTCTCGGCCAACGAGGGCGGTCCCACCGGTTCCTCCACGGTCACGGTGAAGGTCGGGGCCCCGACCCCCGAGCTGCTCACCGAGGCAACCAAGGCCACCATGGACGCCATGGGGGGAATCGAGGGCGCCACCGACGTCAGCGACAACCTCTCCACCGCGCGCCCCCAGGTCTC
>JAUNVO010000062.1 GCA_030540695.1 Micrococcaceae bacterium
GTGAGGCCGATGCGCCAGCAGGGGAACAAGGGTTCACTTCGATCCTGGTCACCGAACCACAGCATCCCTATCTCAACGGCTGGTGGCCGACCGGCCACCTACTGGGTTGGGATGACACCTTCATCCACGAGGTTCGTGATTTCCTGCTGGCTATCGAGTGCGGAACGCAAGCCTCACCGACCTTTGCCGACGGGCTCGAGGTGCAACGCGTCCTCGCCGCAATGGAAGCCAGTGCTGCCGCAGACAGCACCAACGTCTCTTTGGCCTGACTGTTTTCCAGAATCGAAATGCCCACGAGGGACATTCGCAGAGATTGGCCATGCCGATGGCGGCTTGGGAGGTTCCGGCAAACAGTCCAAAGGCAACCTGTAAACGGCACCGGACAAGCTGAGTCCTTGAACACATTCACAGCAGCCGCCCAGTGGATCCGCATCGGCTTAAGAGACACTGAAGTTGATGAATACTTTGCTTGCGTTACAGGCCGCGTCAACCGATCCCTCCGGTGGAAGCCTGATTTCACGATTCGCCGACTGGGCGGTGCACCTGATGGAACTCATCGGGGCACCCGGCGCAGCGCTGGCCATCGCCTTGGAGAACCTGTTTCCGCCGCTTCCCTCCGAGGTCATCCTGCCGCTTGCCGGGTTCACGGCCAGCCGCGGGTCATTCTCGCTGGTTGAAGCGCTGCTGTGGACCACGATCGGCTCGCTCGTCGGAGCCTACGCGCTGTACTGGGTCGGCAGGGCGTTGGGCCGTGCGCGCACACGCGCAATCTTCGGCTGGCTGCCCTTGGTGGACCTGGGCGACGTGGACAAGGTCGAGGGCTGGTTTGACCGAAACGGTTCCAAGGCCGTGTTCTTTGGTCGCATGATCCCGATCTTCAGGTCGCTGATCTCCATCCCCGCCGGCATCACCAAGATGAACCAGGCACGCTTCCTGGCGCTTACCGCAGCCGGTTCCCTGATCTGGAACTCGATTTTCGTCCTGGCCGGATACTACCTCGGTGAAAACTGGCACATCGTGGAGACCTACGCGGACGTCTTCCAGAAGATCGTCATCGTGGCGGTCCTGGCATTGATCGTTGTGTGGTTGGTGCTGAAGGTGCGCAAGTCCAAAGCCGGTGCAGCCTCGCGCGAACTGGAAAAGGACACCACCGACTGATCGGGGATACGTATCCGATGTAGTCTTCGCACAACCCGGTCGTTTGGGCTTCCCCCTTGGGTGGGAGCCGGCAACGGCCGGGTTTTTTGCTGCCGCGCCGAGTTTGCGCGCCCGTGTGCGGGCAGGTCTCGCGCGGCACATCCCTTGACACGGGGCGATCTCGGATTTAGGTTAGTTACACAAGTAATGAACCGATGAACCAACCAGGTGGTTCGACGCAGGGAATCCCGGAAGGCGGTTCACAGTGAACATGATCGATGATTCCCGCCCGATCTTCCTGCAGATCGCGGAACTGATCGAAAACGACATCGTCTCCGGGGCGATCGGCGAGGAATCGCAGGTCCCCTCGACCAACGAATTCGCCGCCTACTACCGCATCAACCCAGCCACCGCAGCCAAGGGAGTGAACCTCTTGGTGGAGAGCGGCATTCTTTACAAGAAGCGTGGAATTGGCATGTTTGTATCACCAGGGGCCCGGGCGGAACTGCTCGAGGCCCGCCGCAAGGACTTCCAGATCCAGTACATCGCGCCACTGGCCCGCGAAGCGAAAAAACTGGGTTTCAGCGCGGAACAACTCAACTCGATGGTCAACCAGGCCCTCGGCTCAGGGGCAATCGAAGGAAGTGACGTTCGATGAACAAGACGTCCACACCAGCCATCCAGGTGCGTCACCTCATCAAGTCCTACAAGGACCTCAATGCGTTGGACGATATTTCACTCACACTCGAGCCGGGACGGATCTATGGCCTGCTGGGGAGAAACGGTGCTGGAAAGACCACCCTGATGTCAGTGCTCAGCGGGCAGGGATTCCCCACCAGCGGTGAGACCCGGATCTTCGGAAGCGAACCCTTCGAGAACGATGCCACGCTCTCGCGGATCTGCTTCATCAGGGAATCCCAGAAGTATCCCGAGGACTTCACCGCCACGCAAGCCTTCAGGGCCGCATCGATGTTCTTTGCCAACTGGTCCCAGCAACTGGCCGATGAGCTCGTCACGGCGTTCGCCCTGCCGCTCAAACGCAAGATCAAGAAACTCTCCCGTGGCCAGCTCTCGGCCGTAGGCGTGATCATCGGGATGGCATCGCGCGCGGAGATCACCTTTTTCGACGAGCCCTACCTCGGCCTCGACGCGGTGGCGCGGCAGATCTTTTACGACCGCCTGGTTGAGGACTTTGCCGAACATCGGCGCACCATCGTGCTCTCCTCCCATCTGATCGATGAGATCGCGAACCTGCTTGAACACGTGGTGCTGCTGGACAAGGGCAAGGTCATGCTCAACGAAGATGCGGAGTCGCTGCGCGGATCGGCCGTCGCCGTGACGGGCAACGCGGAGAAGGTCAACGCCTTTATCTCCGGCCACGAGGTGCTGCACATCGATTCGCTCGGATCGTTGGCCTCGGTGACCATCAAGGCCCGGCTGAGCCAATCCCAGCGGGCAGCGGCAGACGAAGCCGGACTCGAGCTCTCCGCGGTGCCGCTGCAACAACTCATCGTGCGCATCACCCTGGCCGCGCAAGACGGCCACGAGACAGAGGAAAGCCTGGAGGCCCTGCGATGAACCGCATCGTGAACGTTGCCCGCATGCAATTGATCAACAAATGGACGTTCCTCGGGATACCGATGATCATCCTGGCTGGCTCCACGGCGCTGACGTTCTCGGTGTGGGCGTTGATCCCCAAGGATGTCACCGACGGCGTCCTGGTCTCTGGCTCGAGCCAGGCCGTGATGTGGTACTTCCTGGCCCTGGGAATCCAGTCGCTGGTCTACACCTTCCCGTTTTCACAAGCCATGAGCGTGTCCAGGAAGACCTTCTACCTCGGGACGCTGGGGCTCTTCGCCTCGATCGCGCTGGCATACTCGGTACTCTTTTACGTGCTCGGGGTGATCGAAAAGGCCACCGACGGGTGGGGAATGAACGGACAGCTCTTTGCCCTGGGCTGGATAGCCGAAAACAACCCGGCAATGCAGATCTTCTTCTACTTCGTGCTCATGGTGTTGTTGTTCATGGTCGGTTTCTGGTGCGCCACGATCTACATGCGCTGGAAGGCCACGGGCCTGCTGGTGACGGGAATCGGTTTCGCGCTCCTGCTTGTCGCCGGGATCGGTGTGCTCACCCTGAACAACTGGTGGATGGGGTTCTGGACCTGGGTCGGAAGTGCGACCATCCTGGGCCTTGGTGTGTTCCTGGGCGCGCTGTGCCTGGCGCTGGCCGGCGGCTCCTACCTGACCCTGCGCAAGGCAACCGCCTAGGTCCTGCAGGCACCCAAGCAGCCAGAGATATGGCTTTGGGTTTGGGTCGAACCCGGAGCCACCGGCATGGTGGCCCTGCCGGCGAGCCGGTTCCCGGTCCGGGCAAGCCTAGGTGGGGCGTCAGGGCGGAAGTACACTTTAGGTCACCGTCGAGGATGGGGGAATCATGGGCACCGCTAGTCGCGCAATCCGTGGCATCGCACTGCGCACCGCAGTATTGGTAGGGCTTTACCTGCTCGTGTGGGTGGTGCTGCTGCGCTTCGAGGAATCCTCCAGCGCCAACATCGGGGCCGGACTGATCTCCTTCGCCGTGATCGCCCTGCTCAGTGCCCTGGGCGGCTTATATGACGGCACCAGGGGAGGATTTTCTCGACTCGCCATCACCTGGGTGGCCACCGCAATGCTCACCGCGGTGGCGCTGATCGCGCTGATCGACCCGTTCCTGCCCTTCGACCTTGAGGTGTTCCTCTTCGACCTGCTCGAACTGGGTCCCTTCATGGCCGCCCTGGTAGCGATTCCGGCCCTGCTCGGCGGTGGGGTAGGCGCATTGATGCCTCCGCAAGGCCGCAGCGGCGCCACGGAGAGTGCTGGCTCTTCGCCCGTTCCCGGCGCTACCGCCTAAGGACGCGAAACATCGGGGGCATTGCCAAAAGCCCGGTGTCTGCCTGCGTCATCGGGAACCCGGGCACCCGGGGCAAGAGGCCGTCCACCCAGCCAAGGCGCACGGCCCCGTCGCACCCGCGCGTGCGGGGGGAAGCGGTTGGGTCCGCACTGTCATTCGCGCCACATGGCAGCGCCTCGGTGACCAAGGCGTGGGCGAACGGCGGTAGGATCTGGTGCGTGGCTCTGGACTTTACATCGATCGACTTTGAAACCGCCAACGGGTTCCGTGGCTCTGCCTGCAGCGTCGGGCTCAGTCGGGTGCGCAACGGAAACATCGTGGAGGAGGCGTCCTGGCTGATGCGGCCTCCGGAGGGTTTCGACCACTTCGACGCGCGCAATGTGATGATCCACCGCATCAATGCCGAAATGGTTGCCGACGCCCCGCGCTTTGGCGAACTGTTCACCCCGATGGCCAACTTCATCGGGAGCGACACCCTCGTGGCCCACAACGCGGCCTTCGACTTGGGCGTGATCCGCTCGGCCCTGGAGGTTTCCAACCTGGCAGGACCCGCATACGACTACGCCTGCACCGTGAAGATGTCCCGGCGAACCTACGAACTGTCTTCCTATTCCTTGCCGTTCGTGGCGGAAGAGGCCGGTTCCCCGATGGAAAACCACCACGACGCACTGGCCGATGCCCGTGCCTGCGCCCAGATCATGATCGACATCGCGAAGCGGCAGCAGGCGGACGCGGTGGCCACGGCCGCGCAAACGCTGAAGGTCAAGATGGGCTTCGCCCCGGCCTACGCGCCGGGCGACGAGCTGTCCAAGGCGACCCGCGATGCCCAGGGCTGGGCGGCCAGCGGGAACCCCGTTCCGGTCCAGCCCGCGTGGGCTGCCTGGCCGCAAGAAGGCGAGGACCGCACGGGAAACCCGGATGCCGATCCCGCGCACCCGCTCTTCGGGGAGATGGTGGTGTTCACCGGAAACCTGCGCATCTCCCGCCAAGTGGCCAAGGACAGCGCGGCCGTCCTCGGCGCGAACACCGCCAGCCGGGTCACCCGGGCCACCACCGTGCTGGTGGTCGGCGACGGCTTCGTGCCCGAGGATCTGGCCACCGGCAGGCTCACCGGAAAGGCCAAGCGGGTGTTGCGGCTCCAAGAAGCCGGGCAGCCCGTGGCCATCCTCTCCGAGGGGGAGTTCTTGCAGCTGATCGACGGTTTCACCGGCAGCTGAGGCGTCCTTGGCATCCCGGCTTCGCCGTGGCTTACTGCCCGACGGTCAGTGCGACCCAGCGATCATGCATTGAATCCAGGACCGTATCAAGCACCGAGGCCGGACGATGGGCCACGGCATCAGTACCCTGGACCGCTGCGAGCAGCATCGCCGCAAAGGCCGCGGTGTCGATGTCTGGTTCCTCGCCCAGCGCCTCGAAGACGCAATCGTAGGCGGCCCGCGGATCGGCGAGTGCGAGCCCTTCTCCAACGTATCCAACCACCAGCGCCAGTGCGGCGCCTGCCTCGCCTTCAAGATCGGCAACCAGCGACGCCCAGGCGGGGATCGAGTCGGTCCCCGATTCAAGCGCGGCACGGATCACCAGGGCGGCCTGGCCGGCGGCGCGGTGCGCGGCCGGTGACCCGTGCGTCAGTGCGGAGGCATCGACGGCGATCCTGCGCGTGGTGTCCTCATCGACCCGAGGCAGCAGTGCCACCAGGGCGGCACGGGTGAGCACGCCGGCGGAATCGGCCTCGCGGAATGCGGGCCGTCCGACCGTGGCCATGTCCGGGTTGGCCAAGGCCAGCAGGTTCTGTGTGTCTCCGGGTGCGAAGTTGCCCGAACCGGCGAACGCCTCATCGATCCAGCGCGGCAACGGCCGTGGCGAGTCCTCGGGGAAAGAGCCGGTCACCAACTTGTACCAGCGCAGCCCGCCGAGCCACATGCATGCGGCCTCGTCCGAGGCCACACCCTGTTGCGCCCATTCAAGGGCCTCGAGCAGGCCGTCGAGCAGGTACAGGGCGAGGGTCTCGGACTCGCCGGGCTCGTCCCCGTCACGGGCATGGGTTGCCCCGTCGGCGGCGGCCAGCAGAACGCCAAAGACGCGGTCGGAAAAATCGGCGGGAAGCGCGTACTGATCAGTTGATTCACTCACCCAACCAGTCTAGGTCGTATCCACGTGCGGGGTTTTCGTGCATTCGGCGCACAGGGGAAGAAGTACCAACCGGTGGGCACGGCTGGCTACTGTGGAACCCATGCGTATCTTGCACACCTCCGACTGGCACCTGGGCCGTTCCTTCCACCAGGCCTCGTTGCTCGAGGCCCAACGCGAATTCGTGGACCGGCTGATAGAAACGATCCAGGTCGAGGACGTGGACGTGCTGCTGGTGTCGGGGGACGTCTATGACCGGGCGTTGCCTTCGGTGGATGCGGTGGCATTGTTCGACCAGAGCCTTGCCCGGCTGCTGGCCACCGGGGTGAAGACCGTGATCACCAGCGGGAACCACGATTCGGCTCTTCGCCTGGGTTTCGGCTCCGAACTGCTGGCCTACGCGGGCCTCCACCTGCGTACGACGCTTGCCGAGATTCACAAGCCCGTGGTGTTCGGCGGAGACGGGTTCGATCTTCTCGTGTACGGACTGCCGTACCTGGAACCGCGGATGGTGGCCGAGTCCTTGGGGGTCGAGGCGCCCGGGCACCCGCCCGTGGTGGCAGCCGCCCTGGAGAGGGTGCACGCGGACTTGGCCGTCCGGAAGGAAGCTGCGGGGCACCCGGTGCACTCAATCGTGATGGCTCACGTCTTTGCCGCCGGGGGAGCGGGCTCGGATTCCGAACGTGAATTGAGCATCGGCGGACTGGACATCGTGCCCACCAGCTACTTCGCGGACTTCACCTATGCGGCATTGGGGCATCTGCACGGACGCCAAAAGCTGGCCGGGAACATCCGCTACTCCGGCTCGCCGATCCCGTACTCGTTTTCCGAGGCCGGGCATTCCAAGGGCGCCTGGCTGTTGGAGGTGGGACCCCAGGGGCTGGAAAATGTGCGGGGCATCGACTGGCCGGCCTCCAAGGAGCTGCGGGTCCTCAAGGGCCGGATCGATGACCTGCTCACCGGGGACGAGTACGCCTCGGCCACCGATGCCTGGTGCCAAATCACCCTTACCGACACCCACCGGCCCGCCGGGGCGATGGAGCGGCTGCGGGCCAGGTTCCCGGACACGCTGGTGCTGAACTTTGACCCGGAGGGCCGCGAGGCAGACCCCCACCACTCCTACGCAGACCGGCTGGCTGCCGCCAGCTCACCGGTTCAGGTGTGCGCGGGATTCGTTGAACACGTCAGGCAACGCCCGATGAGCGACGCCGAGGAAGAACTGGTTGTTTCGGTGCTGGCCCAGGTACGCAGCGAGCAGGTGCAGGCATGAGGGTCCACTCGCTCTCGCTGAAGGCCTTCGGCCCGTTTGCCGCGCGCGCAGAGATCGACTTCGACGCCCTGAGCGAGGCAGGGATCTTCCTGCTCAACGGGGAGACCGGGGCGGGGAAGACCAGCGTGCTGGACGGGATCTGTTATGCGCTCTATGGGTCCCTGCCCGGGGTGCGCCAGGGAGCCAAGTCGTTGCGCAGCGACCACGCGGCACCCGGGGTGGAACCAGAGGTCATCTGCGAGTTCTCCACCTCCGGGCGGCGCTTTGAGGTCACCAGGTCCCCGGCCTGGGAAAAACCTTCGACGCGCAGCAAAAACGGCTTCACCACCGCGCAGGCCCAAAGCCGGTTGCGCGAGAGGGTCGATGGCGCCTGGGTGGAGAAATCCACGCGCAATGACGAGGTCGGGCACCTCCTCAAGGAGATCCTGGGGCTGGACAAGGAACAGTTCACCAAGGTCGCAATGCTGCCCCAGGGGGCCTTTGCCGCGTTCCTGCGCGCGAAGGACAAAGACCGCGAGGACCTTTTGCGTTCGCTCTTTGACACCAGCGAATACGCGATGGCCGAGCGGGTGCTCACCGAACGCCTGGCCGCGGCCCGGGCCGAGGCCGAGGATGCCGCGCGCGCCCGCGCCACCACGCTGGAACAACTCGTGGCCGATGCCCAAACCACGCTCTTCGATCGCGCGCGGGATGAAACCGGTGAGGCCGAACCGGGAGAAGCCGGGTTGCCGGCCGACGTGCGCGATCCGATGGACGCCGGGGACGACGAGGCACTGGGCACCGTGCTGCGTGAACGCGTGGCGCAATACCGCAGCGGGTTGGCCGGGCAGCGCCTCGAAGCGGAGGCGGCGCTGGGCACCGCGCGTGCACTGGGCGCCGCGTTAAGCGAGCGGGCCACCCGGCACCGGCAACTGGCCGAACTTACCGCCCTGCGCGCGAGCCACGAGGCACGCGCGATCGAGATCGCCGAGCTCGGGGCGCTGTTGGAGAACGACGCCCGTGCCGTCGGCCTGCGGCCCTACCACCAGCAACTCCTCGAGGCCCAACGCACGGCGGATACCGCACGTCATCGGCTTGTGGCCGCGATGTCCGCAGTGGACCGCGGGGAAGCGAACGAAGCCTTGGTGCTCCAGGACACTGGTGTCCACGCGTTGTTAGAGCATGCCCAAAGCGAACGCCCGGAGCCGGAAGACCTTGAATCGTTGATCACCCATGCGAGTCGGGCCGAGAAGGCCACACGCAGTGCCGCGTCGCTCATCGAGGCCGCCCTTCCCGAGGAAGCCGAACTCAAGGAAGTGCGCCGGGAGTCCAGGGAGCTGGTGGCAAGGATTGAAGCAGGCCAGGAAGAACACGTTGAACGTGCAGCCCGCATCGAGCGGATAGCTGATTCCCTGCCGGGGCTGCGCACCAGGCACCAGGAACTTGCCGCGCTGGCCGATTCGGCGCCAGGCCTCGGCGCGGCCGTGGCGAAGGCCAACGAACGACGCGATGCGGTGCTCGAACGCAGCAAGGCCGAAACAGAGCAGCGTGCTGCGCACGATGCGTGGAACCAGGCACGCACCGCAACGCTGACGGCCCGCGAGCAGGTGGCGGCGTTGAGTGCCTTGAGGTTGGAGCAGTCGGCCGCTGCACTGGCGAAGGAACTGGTTGACGGGGAAGCGTGCCTTGTCTGCGGATCCACCGCCCACCCGGAACCCGCGACGCTGCCGGAGGGCGAATTCGTGGGCCCCGCGCAGATCGAAGCGGCCCAAAGCACCCTGGTGGCGGCCGAGAAGATCGAGGAACAACGGCACTCCGCACTGAAAAAGGCGGACCAGGCGCGCGATGTCAGCCGCGGAAAGATCGGCGAGCTCTCGGCCGAAGAAGCCGCGGAGGAAGTGAAGGCCGCGACCGAGGCCCATACCAAGGCGCTGGCCTCGGCCAGCGAAGCCACCGCGTCACACCAATCGCTCCTCGAGGCGGAAACCGAACTCGAAAAACTGAAAACCAGGCAGGCCACAAGCGCCACGGATCTGAAGGTCGCCGCGGAACGGCAGAAAGCGGAGGAAGCCCGGGCCGCGAAGCTCGAAGCCCGCCTGGCCACACTGGGCAGGGAAGGCCAAACCCTGGCCGAACGCCATGGCGTCCTCGAGGCCGCCTCCAGCTGCCTGGAAGCGCTGTCCTCGGCGACACGTGCACGCCTTCAGGCGGGCGCCGGATTGGAAGCCGCCAACACACTGTGGGCCGGGAAGCTCGAAGCCCTTGGCGTCGCCGATACCGCCGGATGGCGCGAAATGATGCTCGATGACGCCAGGCGCACCACTGAACAGCAGCGCGTGCGCGGTCATAACGACGAGGCGGTGCGCATCGCGACCCTGGCCGAGGCGCCCGGTATCGACCAAGCACGAGCCGAAGCCAACGACGGCATCTCGGCCCCCGATGAAGCCGAGCACGAGGAAGCACGCATCCGCCTCGAAGCGGCGGCAGCCCTCCGCGACGGATTCCTGAGCCGCGACGCGGTGCTGAGCAGCTATGCCACACGTCTGGACGAGGCCCTTGGACGGCTCAGGACCCTGGCGCGTGAGTCCGGGCCGGTGCTTGAACGCTATGGGACGTTGAAGGGCATTGCCGAGTTGGCCCGCGGTGCGGGGGAGAACCGGTTGAAGATGACGCTGAGCACCTACGTGCTGGCAGCCCGTCTGGAATCGGTGGCACTGGCAGCCACCGAACGCCTGCTGGCGATGACCGGTCAGCGCTATTCCCTCCTCCACGACGACACCCCGCGGGGAAACAACAAGTCGGGCCTTGGATTGCAGGTCTTTGATTCCTGGACCGGCGTCCGGCGTGATACCCAGACGCTTTCGGGGGGCGAATCATTCATGGCCTCGCTGGCCCTTGCCCTGGGGTTGGCCGATGTCATCTCGCACCAATCCGGTGGCATCGACATTGAGACGCTCTTCGTCGATGAGGGGTTCGGCTCCTTGGATGCCGAAACCCTCGAAGAGGTCATGGATGCCTTGGAGAACCTGCGCAGCGGCGGACGGGTCATCGGGGTGGTCTCGCACGTGGCGGACATGAAACAACGCATCGCCACCCAGCTCAATGTGCACAAGTCACGTACGGGTTCCACCGTCTCGATGCGCAGCGGGGTGTGACCGGCTCGCTGGTGGGCCTTCCGCTAGACTGTTCGTTGTTTGTCAAGGGTTTTGTGTAGCGGGAGGCAGGGACGCTACACGCATGAATGCGGAGTGCCCAAGAACATCATGATCAACACCGTTCCCCACAAACGCGCGGCCAAGGCCTCGCCCTATGCCGTCCTTCCGCCACTGGTCGGCTGGGCATTCTTCCCCCTGGGATTCTTTGCCCGCTTGCCCCTGGCGATGTTGACCATTGGCTCGATGACCCTGCTGATCGACTCCACGGGATCCTATGCCGCCGGCGGGCTGGCAGCTGCCATGGTCGGAATCGGATCCGCCGTCGGCGGGCCCACCATCGGGTACCTCACGGACCGGCTGGGCCAACGCCGCGTGCTGATCCCCGTTGCCGTGCTGCAATCGATCCTGATCACCGCGCTACTGTGGTTTGGCGGTGCCGGGCCGCTGGCGCCGCTGGGCACCATCGTTGCGCTGGCGATCCTTGCCGGGGCCACCGGCCCGCAGGTGGGACCGTTGGCGCGCGTGCGCTGGATGGCGTTGACCCGTAAGCGTGAAAACGGCGGCAGGGAACTCTCCGCGGCGCTGAGCTATGAATCAATGGTCGACGAACTCGGTTTTGTGCTCGGCCCGGCGGCGGTCGGCCTGTTTGCCTCGCTGCTGGCGCCGTGGCTTCCACTGGCGATCGCCGCGGCGCTCACCGTCATCCTCGTCCCGCTCTTCGCCTTGCACCCCACCGAGAAGGCCGTCGTTCCCGCGGTGAAGAGCGCCGTGAAGATCAAGCTGACGCGTTACCAAGCCACGGGAATTTCCTTTGCCGTCACGGGCATGATCGGCATGGGCACCTTCTTCGGCTCGAGCGCGGCCGGGACTCTGGCCTTTGCCGGGGAACTGGGCAATGCCAACATCGGTGGACTGCTCTATGCCGCTGTCGGGTTCACCTCCTCGATCGCGGCACTCTCCGTCGCCTTCTGGCCCAGCGGATGGCCGCAATCAAGCCGTTGGCTCGCCGCAGCGATCTTCATGGTTCCCGCAGCCCTGGCGCTGCAGCTGCCCGGGACCCTGCTGCCGATGATCATTGCACTGTTGCTCGTGGGAATTCCCGTGGGGCCCATACTGGTCACCATCTTCACCCTCGGCGGGGAGATCGCGCCACCGGCACGCCTCTCGACGGTGATGACGTTGCTCTCCTCGGGCATCGTGGTGGGAACGGCGATTGGCAACTCGCTGGCCGGGCTGCTTGCCGATTCCCACGGATACTCCGGTGCCTATGCGGTGGCGGCCGGAGCTGCCGGACTGCTTCTGGTCTCGGGAATCGCCATGGCCGTCCTGCGCCTTCGCGCCCGGAAAATGATGCTTGAAGGTCGCGGGCCTCGCGTTTAGCCACGGCAACATGCCGCGGAGCACGTGCGGTCATCTGGCCCGTGACGGCATAAAGGATCCGGGAGGGATTCTTCTGCCACGAAAACCGGACGCCCCACCGAAGGAGGCACATCATCCATCTCCGGGTGGGTGCGGATCCCCCCGTTCACGCGGAAGCGTTCGGAAGGCCTGTGGCTGACCGTGAAGGGTATACGGAAATGGATGTCCAAGAACTACCAAGACAGGGTCCTGCTGTGAATAAAAAGGCTGTTGCCGCACTACTTCTATCCGGTGGATTGCTTCTGGGTGGCTGCGGAGCCGCGGAAAGCGAACCGTCCCCGACGGACCAGGTTCCCGTTGAATCCGGCACGGTAGCTGCCCAGGCCCAGAGCCGGGAGGCGGCGGAAGCCGTCACCGCTTTGGATGTGGCCAAGCAGCTCGAGGGCGAGATTCCAACGATCACGGCAGTCACCGAGGTGACCGAAGACAACGATGCGAATAACCTGATTGGGCGCCCCGGCCAGTATGTGAGCGCAGCATGGATCGCCGACAAATCAGGGGTGGCAAAGGAAACCGGTATCGATGGGGGAGCCGTCGTCGAAGTGTTTGCCACGGCGGACGATGCACAAACGCGCTCCGACTACATCCAGTCCGTGCTCAAGGAAGGAGGGGGAGTGTTCGGCACCGAATACCACTACCTAAAAGACTCACGATTGCTGCGCGTTTCCGGGAACCTGAAGCCTTCCTCGGCAAAGGTCTATGAGGAGGCTGCTGCCAGGTAGTCATCATGCCCGGCGGTGGAATCGGCCCTTCTGGCTAACCCAGCTCGTCCTCGATCGCACGGGCGGCGGCACATAGCCGAGCACCGATGACCGAGACTTCGTTGCTGCTGGACCCGGTGCTGTAAACCACGGCCACGGCTGCGGGCAATTCCCCGGGCACATTGATCGGCGCCGCAACCGAGGAGAGTCCGGGAATGACCTCGTCCAAGCTCGTGGCATATCCCAGGGCGCGGGCCTCGGTGGCGTTTTGCCGGTAGGGGGTCTCCTGGTCCAGGGCATTCCACTGTGCCTCGGTGAGCGTGGATTGCATGGCGATGCCCGGGGCGCCATGGCCGAAGGGATGCCGTGTCCCGGGGCGCTGGACCACTGCCGCATGCACGTGGCGCGGTTCGACCGTGACCAACGTGGTGCAGTCCGGTTGGTCCCAGACGGCGATGAATGCGCACATCCCCAGTTCGTTGGCCAGCGTTGTCAGTTCCGGCAGGGCGGCACTCTGCAGGTCGCGTTGGACGCCGCGGGCAAGCACCGCAAGTCCCGGTGCGCCGTGCACGCGACCGGAATCATCGCGGGTGACGAGTCGGTGGGATTCCAGGGTGCGCAGGATCCGGTAGGCAATCGAGCGGTGCACACCCAGATCGGTGGAAAGCTCGGCAATGGTCTTGGGACCCTCGGCTTCCGCAAGGATCTCGAGCATGCGGATGCCGCGGGAGAGTGTCTGGGATGCCGGGGCGGGGGCACTTGCGGCAGTCATGGGACGGTGGTCATCCTTCGCTGGATTTCTGCTGATAAGGCACCGCCCGCACCAGGGGTTGTGGGCCAACCGGCGCTGGGCTAAGGTGCACGTACGGTTCTGAATAAGAACCACATGTTCGATATTAGAACAATTCTTCGTCAAAGGCGAGGATTCACGCACGGGTTTGGACGGAGGGATCCATCATGGGAATCCCGCACAACGTCAATGACGGCGCCACCGCAGCCGAGGCCGGTCCCTCGCGTAGGGTGGACGCCTCAACGTTGCCACATTTCCGGGGCAGCCTCGGGCGCTTTGCCACCGGGGTTGCCATCGTGACCTTCGACGGAGTCACCCGGCGGCACGGGATCACCGTCAATTCCTTCACCTCGGTATCGATGGAGCCACCCCTGGTGTTGGTGTCCATTGCGCGTTTGGCCAGGGCGCATGACGAGCTCGCCGACAGGCCGTTCACCGTGAACATCCTGGGAGCGGAACAGAAGGACCTGGCCCTGCACTTTGCCGGCCGCCCCTCCCGGGAGCCGGTGTGGATCGAGGGAGACACCGCTCCGCGCTTGGCGGGGGTCCTTGCCTATTTCTCCTGCACCCCGTGGGCAGCATACGACGGGGGAGACCATACGCTCTACCTGGGCCAGGTCGGGGACTTCAACTACCGCCAGGGCGACGCTCTCGCGTTCGCCAACTCGGCCTTCACCATCATTCCCGGAAGCCAGCTGGGCGTGGAGGAGCTGCTCTAGGGGATCACTGGTCAACGCGCACCGTCATCGAAACCCCGAGTCCGTGGCTTTCCGGCTTCGCGGATCTTCCTGCCGGTGGACTGCTCGCTGGCGCCGCTTCGCGCGCCGGTCAATATTCCTCGCTCAGTAGGCAAAGCGCGGAAAATTCCCTCGGAATGACGCGGGCA
>JAUNVO010000374.1 GCA_030540695.1 Micrococcaceae bacterium
GATCCTACCGGTTCGGGATGCGGGTTCGCTGAGCGGGAACACCACCGTGCCGGTGTCTCCGGGGGCAGGGAGCCACGGCCTGCCGGGCGTGCGGCTACGGCCGTCGGTATTCGGCCAGCAGGGCGCCGTCCTCCTCGAAGAGCACCCGCAACGCCATGGCGTGCTGCCCGGCACCGGGGTGTCCATGGGCGATTCGCGGGGCATCCCCGCCAACAAGGGTCGGTGAATAGGTTACGCACAGGCTGTCCACTGCCCCGGCGCGGGCAAAGTCGTCGAATAGCGTGGGCCCTCCCTCGGAATGGACCATGGACAGGCCCCGGGCCCGAAGCGTGTCGATGATCCAGCGCGGGTCGATCCCCGGTCCCGGCGCAGGGGACGCGATGACATCGGCGACGGTGCCCAGTTCCGTGATTTTCGAAGGCGCAGCCGATCCAGAGCCCAACAGCAGGATCCGGGCGGGGCTTTGGGTGAACAGCTCGCCGTCCGCCCGCAGATCCAGCCGCCCCGAGACCACGGCCAGCACCGGGCGTTCGGGCATCCCGCGTTCCAGGCGCCAGGCGCGTGAGGCCTCGTCGAGCAGTTCGCCCTCGTAGCCCTCGGCGCGCACCGTCCCGGCACCGACGAGGATCACGTCGGCCTGGCGGCGCAACAGCATGAAAAGCCGTTTGTCCGCGGCGGTGCCCAGGGCGCCGGAGAGCCCGCCGAGGGTGGCGGCCCCGTCGATCGAGCTCACGAAGTTGAAGCGGACGAAGGATCCGGATCCCGGTGGTGCGTAGGCCTCCAGCAGGCCGGCGTCGTCGATGTCCTGGCCGGGGGTCGGGAGCAGGCGGCGCATCAGGCGTGTTCCCTGGCCGAAGGCCGGGCACCGAATGGCTCGGGGTGGGCGGGTGCGTTGACATCGCCCATGTTGTGCAGCAGATATTGCGGTTCCCGCCACCCCTGGGCGGCCTCCAGCATCCTGATGGTGGACACGGATTCCGGGATGTTGTGCATGCGGATGATCCTGGCCCCGTTCATGATGCACATGGTGGCCGCCGCCATGGAGCCTGCGGTGCGCTCGGCCTTGGGAAGCCCCAAGGTCTCACCGATGAAGTCCTTGTTGGACACCGCAGCGAGGCTGGGATAGCCCAGGGCGGCAATCGCCTCGAACCCGGCGGTGAGTGCCAGGGTATGGCGGGTGTTCTTGTTCAGGTCGTGGCCCGGGTCCACGATCAGTTTGTCCTCGGCGATCCCGAGCGCCCTGGCGAACTGGACCTTCTCTTGCAGGTATCCGGTGACCTCCGCCACGACGTCGGTGTAGTGCGGTCGCGGGTAGCTGGTCCGTGGGGAGGCCAGCGAATGGGTGATCACCAGGTGCGTCCCCGCCTCGGCCACCACGGATCCGAGCTCCGGGTCGCTGAGCCCGGTGGTGTCGTTGATGACATCGGCGCCAGCGGCGATGGCGGCGGCTGCCACCTGGGGCAGGAACGTGTCCGCGGAGATGATCGCCCGGGAATTGGCGCGCACGGCCTCAATGACCGGGACGATCCGTTGGGCTTCCTCCTGCCAGGACAGGGCCGGTCCGGGGGAGAAGGGAACGCCGCCGACATCAATCCAGTCGGCCCCGGCCTGCACTGCTTCAAGGGCGGAGTCAACGGCCGCGGACAGCGCAAAGGTGGCCCCACCGTCGTAAAAACTGTCCGGGGTGCGGTTGATGATGGCCATCAACGCGATGCGGGTACTGAAATCGATGCTCTGGTGCGCAAAGCGGTGCACCGGTTGGCGGAGGGCGGGGAGAAACATGTTCATGGACGCTCCTTGCGAAGATCTGTTAGATCATTCTTACCAGTTTTAGAAGCTGCGGGGTGGTCCCGAAGACTGCCGCGTCCTCGCTGCGGGTTTCCGGAACCGCGGGATCCGGTGGTCGATCCCCGATACCCTGAAGGAATGACTTTGAACTTCACGGCCCCCGAGGCCGGGGCATGGATCGTACAGGAACTCGAGGCCCAGG
>JAUNVO010000063.1 GCA_030540695.1 Micrococcaceae bacterium
CCTGGAACAGACCGGTGGCGATCTGGTTGGACAGGAAGGCGCCGGCCCCCATCAGTGCCAGGGTGGTCAGCAGCACCGCCGAGGTCACCGTGCGGAAGAGCAGTGAACGGGTCCATCGCGAACGAATGGCGCGGCGCGCGCGGGCCAACCCGCCCAGGGCCCGGTGGTGCCAGCGGGGTTTGCCCGCGGGCTGTGCCTCGGGGGCTGGCCCCTCCTTGGCCGTCTCAACGGCGTTCATGCGTCCCGTCTTCTCCAGGCTCAGGCCTGGCCCGCCTTGTAGCCGACGCCGCGCACCGTGAGCACTACTTCGGGGTTCTCGGGATCCATCTCGACCTTCGAACGCAGTCGCTGGACGTGGACGTTGACCAGGCGGGTATCCGCGGCGTGGCGGTAGCCCCAGACCTGTTCTAGGAGTTGCTCGCGGGTGAAGACCTGCCATGGCTTGCGGGCCAGGGCGACCAGCAAGTCGAACTCCAACGGGGTCAGGCCGATCGGCTCGCCCTCGCGGGTCACCCGGTGTCCGGCGACGTCGATGCTCAGGTCCCCGATCTTCAGGGTCTCGGGGGCATGCAGTTCACCGGGGCGCAGGCGGGCGCGCACGCGGGCCACGAGCTCGGCGGGCTTGAATGGCTTGGGGACGTAGTCGTCGGCACCGGATTCAAGGCCGCGGACCACGTCGGCGGTGTCCGCCTTGGCGGTCAGCATCACGATGGGGACATCGTCCTCGGCACGGATGAGCTTGCAGACCTCGATTCCGTCGAGGCCAGGAAGCATTAGGTCCAGTAGCACCAGATCGGGTTTGACCTCTCGGAAAACACCCAGTGCACTGGCACCGTCGTAGCAGAAGACCGCTTCGAAGCCGTCGTTCTGCAACACGATGCCGATCATTTCGGCCAGCGCCTCGTCGTCGTCGACAACCAGGATGCGTGCCTTCATAATCTGCCCTTCCGTAGCGTGACGCCGGGCGCAGCAACAAGCAGGCACCCGGATACTTCAAGGGTACATGAGCAACAACGCGAAACTGCGGCGGAAACGGCAATCCACCTCACCATCTAGCCGTTTCGGCACCGGGGATAAACTGTAGCAAACCCCATGGACCGGCGCCGTGGCATCCCCTCTGCCGCCGCCGTCGAGTCCGCCCCCAAGAGAGGCACCACCCCACCATGTCGCCGCAGCCCGATCCGCCACCAAACCCACCCACGGATCCCGCCCGGGACCCCGGCGACTCCGGGGATCGCGCCGATGGACCCGGCCCCACGGCGGGCGGAAGCGGCTGGGGCCCACCCCCGCCGGGATGGAGCCAATGGCCCCCGCCGCCGGGCGGCACCGGAAATCCCGGGATCCCTCTCGCCCCCGCGGCCAAACCGGGGGTCCTGGAACTCAGGCCGCTGGGCTTCGCGGATTTACTGGATGCGACGTTTGCCGTGGTGCGCCGCGCCCCGCTTCCGACCGTTGCCAACGCGATCCTGGTCCAGCTTGTTCCGGCGCTGCTCTCGTTGTTGCTCATCCAGCGCCTTGACGTCACGGTGCTGGGCGTTGAACGCCTGCTGGCCGATGCTGCCGCGGGCCCCGGCTCCGCGGCGTGGGAACCAGGCGCCTGGGCCCGGATCTTCGAGGAACCCTGGCAGTTCTACGCCGGGGCCGGCGCCGCGTTGCTTGCGGTGCAGTTGCTGGCCAACGTGCTGGTCGTGGGCCCGACGACGGTGGCCGCCATGCGCGCGGTGCTCGGACTGGGCACCGGATGGGGCCGGGGTTTGGTGCTCTCCGGTCCCGCGATGCTGCGCATCGCGGGCTGGAACCTGCTGCTGGGATTGGGCTCCGTGTTGCTCGTGGGGCTGCTCGGCGCCGGGACGATCGTGCTGGCCGGCGCCGTTGGCTTCCCCGCCGCCGTCCTGGCAATGCTTGCCGTGGTCCTGATGCTCATGGTTGTCGGGGTCTGGGTGGGGATCAGGCTCTCGATGGTCCCCACGTTGCTGGTCACCCGGGCAGGAGGGATCCTGCGCGCCGCCAGGTCCTCGTGGGTCTTGGCCCGCGGTTCCTGGTGGCGCATCGCGGGGATCCTGCTGGTGGTCGCGGTGGTCCTGGGGATCCTGGAGGGGGTGCTCTCGCAGCTTGTCTCGGTCGTTGGCGCCGAGCTTCTCGGAGCCAACGGGACCTTCACGACCTGGATCGTGTTGGGCGTGGTCCTCAATGCCCTGGTGGGCGCGCTGGGCATGGTGTTGGGCCAGCTGATGCTGGTGATGCTGCACGTGGACCTGCGTATCCGCACCGAGCGGCTGGACCTGGCATTGGCCACCGAGGCCCTGGCTCCCTCGCCCCCGGACATCCCGGGACGTCTGGCCCCGATGCGTTAGGCGTCCACGCGGACCTGGTTCAGTGCCTCGGCGTAGCTGGCGAGACGCCCCAGCACGGTGGTGGCCTTCGACGGGGACACCGCGGCGAGTCCACCGGCCGGGGTCAGCACCAGCGCCCCGAGGCCCGAATCCTCGAGCCCCAGCTGGCGCCATGGCCGCCGGATGGCGGCAACGCCGTCAACGATGCCCGGCGGCGTGCCCGCCGGGTCCAGGCATCCGAGCCAGAGCCTCTTACCCGATTCCACGGCGGATGCCACCAGTTCCCATCCGGGGACAGCCAGGGAGGAAGCCGCGGCACCAAGACCGTCGGCCCCGGCTTCCAGTGCCGTTGCGGCCAGCTTCGTCCAACTATCGGGCCCGGAGTCGGTACCGATGATGACCTCCGCGGCCCCTGCGCCGCGAAGTGCCTCGATGAGCTCGCTCCACCAGCCTCGCAGCTCCGGGACGGGCACCGAGCGCAACGTGCGGTAGCCGCTGGCGGTGGGCAGGGATCCGGCCAGCACCGCTGCGGCGTCGGGCTCCTCGATGTACACGGTGATCTTTTGGCCCCCGGTTGCCCGGTTGAGCGTTTCCAGGTGTCGCACGGCGCCCAATGCCAGTGATTGGGCCAGGTCGCGGCGGGCCCCGTGGTCCGAGACGGCGCGCTCACCGTGGTGCAGGTACAGGTTGGCGGCCAGCGTCGCTGGGCCGGGGAACTGGATCTTCAGCTCCGCGCCGCCGGATTCCTCCGCGCCCAGGGCATCGCTGAGCACGTTCATGTCCGTGCGCAGCGCCGAGGCCGCGCGCCTGGCATCGATGCCGGGGGCGGCGGAGAGCCGCCAGCCGTGCGGTTGCAGATCGACCGCCAGTTCCTCCAGCAGCTGGGCCCCGCGCCCGATCGCATCCGACCCGACACCCCGGTCCGGGAGCTGGTGCAGGTGCGGCAGGTTCGGCGCCCCCAGCTCGCCGCGGATCACCAACACCGACTCCATCGGTTTGGTGCCCGGCATGGGCCCCAGCCCGCTGGCCCGCACCCGGTGTTCGGTTGCTGCTTGGCCCCGTGGCTCCACCTAGTTTCCCGTCTCCGCGTGCGTCGCCGAAATCGTCTGGTGGTGCCGGATGACCTCGGAAATGATGAAGTTCATGAATTTTTCGGCGAATTCCGGGTCAAGGTGCGCTTCGTGGGCCAGCCGACGCAGCCGTTCGATCTGCGCTTTTTCCCGTCCCGGGTCGCTCGGCGGCAAGGAGTGCACGGCCTTGAGGTGACCCACGCGTTGGGTGGCCTTGAAGCGTTCGGCCAACAGATAGACAAGCGTCGCGTCGAAGTTGTCGATGCTGCTGCGGATGGCCAGCAGCTCGTCCATGACGCCGGCCTCGACGGAGCCGGACATGGAGCTGGCGGTGGGGTCGTAGGCGCCGGTTTCAGCGGTGTCGGTTCCCGGCGCATTTCTCTGGTGGCTCATGTGACCAAGTCTAGGGTTGCGTGCTTGTTTGCGCCCAACCATGACACGGAAGCTGCCCCGACGGCAGGACCGGCCGGGATCTCATGCGCGCAAAAGTGCCGCGGGGGGCGCCCCACCGAAGTGGAGCACCCCCCGCGGCGCATGCCGGTGATCTGGTGCCGGTTCCCCGCGCTCAGGGCGCCTTGAGGAACGCCTCGCGGCGAATGGCCTGTTCCACCGGGTCGGGCACCGGAAGCGAGGCGATCAGCCGCTTGGTGTACGGGTGCGCCGGGGCACCCATGATCTGGCTGCCGATGCCTTCCTCGACGAGCTTGCCGCGGTAGAGAACACCCACCCAGGTCGAGAGCATGTCCACGACCGCCAGGTCGTGGGAGATGAACAGCGTGGCGAAGCCCAGCTCGGTCTGCAGTTCCTTGAACAGCTCAAGCACCTTGGCCTGCACCGAGACATCCAGCGCACTGGTGGGCTCGTCGGCGATGAGCAGTTTCGGATCAAGGGCCAGCGCCCGTGCCAGCGAGGCGCGCTGTCGCTGGCCGCCGGAGAGCTCGTGCGGGAAACGCTGGGCAAAGGCCCTGGGCAGCTGCACCGCCTCGAGCAGCTCGTCAACCCGTTTGCGTGCGGCCCGCGGATCGAGGACCTTGTGCACCAGCAGCGGTTCGGCAACGCACTCGGCGATGCTCAACTGCGGGTTGAAGCTCGCCGCCGGGTCCTGGAAGACGAACCCGATGTCCTTGCGCACCTTCTTGAAGCTGCGCTCCTTGAATCCGAGCATCTCGTGGCCCAGCACCTTCAGGGATCCGGAGCTGATCCGGTTCAGCCCGGCGATGGCCCGGCCGATGGTGGTCTTGCCGGAACCTGATTCACCCACCAGCCCGTAGACCTCACCGGCGCAGATCTGCATCGACACCCCGTCCACCGCGGTGAACGAGGGTGCGCCCATGCGCCCGGGATAGGTGATGTTCAAATCGGTGGCCTCCACCAGCACCTCCTGGTCCTGGCCGGAGCGAACACTCATTCCCTCCGAGGCGGAGTTGCGGCCCAGGTGCGGCACCGCCGCCAGCAGGGCCTTGGTGTATTCCTCGCGCGGGTTGGTGAAGAGCAGGTTGCTCGGCGCGGTCTCCACGACCTCGCCCTGGTACATCACCACGACCCGGTCCGCGAGATCCGCAACCACTCCCATGTTGTGGGTGATCAGCACGATCCCGGTGTTGAAGTCGTTGCGCACCTCGCGCAGCAGTTCCAGGATCTCTGCCTGCACCGTGACATCCAGGGCCGTGGTCGGCTCGTCGGCAACGATCAACGACGGGTTCAGCGCCAACGCGGCGGCAATGATGACGCGCTGCTTCTGCCCGCCGGAGAACTGGTGGGGGTAGTAATTGACCCGCTTCTCCGGCTCGGGGATGCCGACCTTGGCCAGCACGTCAATGGCCTTGGCCTTGGCTTCCTTCTTGGAGACCTTGCCGTGGGCACGGATGCCCTCGGCGATCTGCCAGCCCACCGTGTAGACGGGGTTCAGTGCGGTGGACGGCTCCTGGAAGACCATCGAGACGTCTTCCCCGCGCACGGCACGCAGTTCGCGCGGGCTCAGCGTGAGCATGTTGTTGCCCTTGAGCAACACCGCCCCGCGGGCTGTCGCCGTTTCGGCCAGCAGACCCAGGATGGTGCGCGCCGTGACGGATTTTCCGGAGCCCGACTCCCCCACCACGGCGACGACCTCGCCGGCCGCGACCTCGAAGCTGACCCCGCGCACCGCGGGGATCTGTCCGGCATCGGTGGTGAAGCTGACCTCGAGGTCCTTGATCTGCAGGACGTTGGAGCCGGCGACGCCGCTTGGGGTGGTTCCATGGTGGCTCATGCTGAGGCCTTTCCGCTGCGGCTCTTTGCTTTTCGGCGCAACCGCAAGCGCGGGTCGGCCAGGTCGTTCATGGATTCGCCCACCAGGGTCAGGCCCAGGACGGTGAGCACGATGGCGGCGCCCGGGAAGACACCGGTCCACCAGATGCCGCTGGTCGCGTCGCTCAGCGCACGGTTGAGGTCAAAGCCCCACTCGGCGGCGGCGGTCGGCTCGATCCCGAAGCCCAGGAAGCCCAACCCTGCCAGGGTCAGCAGCGCCTCGGAGGCATTGAGCGTGAAGATCAGCGGCAAGGTGCGCGTCGCATTGCGAAAGACGTGCTTGTACATGATCCGCGGGCTCGACGCACCGACGACCTTCGCCGACTCGACGAACGGTTCGGCCTTCAGGCGCACGGTCTCGGCGCGGATGACGCGGAAGTACTGCGGGATGAAGACCACGGTGATGGAGATCGCCGCGGCCATCACCCCGCCCCAGAGGCTTGATTGGCCGTGCGAGATCACGATGGACATCACGATGGCCAGCAACAGCGAGGGGAAGGCGTAGATGGCGTCGGCCAGCACGACCAGCACCCGGTCCAGCCAGCCCCCGATGTATCCGGAAACCAGCCCCAGGATGACACCGAGGAAGATGGAGAAGACCACGGCGACCACGATCACCGCAAACGCGGTCTGCGCGCCCCACAGGGTGCGGGAAAAGACGTCGAACCCGCCCACCGTGGTTCCCCAGAGGAACTTGCCCCCGGGAGCTGCCTGGGTGGGGAAGTTGCCCTCGGCGTCGGAGATCTGCGCAAACCCGTAGGGGGCGATGAGCGGGGCCAGTGCGGCGGCGAGCACGAAGATGGCGCTGAGCACCAGTCCGGCGACCAGCATCCCGCGCTGCAGCCCGGCGCTCATGCGGTAGTGGCGGATGATCGGGAGCCGGGTCCACCAGGCGCCCTTGGCGTTCTTGGGGGCTTTCAGTGTGGTGACCATGATCTAGAACCTCACTCGGGGGTCGATGAGTGCGGCAATGATGTCCACAAGGAAGTTGGTCAGCGCGACGATGACCGCCAGCAGCACCACGATGCCCTGGACCGCCACGAAGTCGCGTGCCGTGAGGTATTGGGCGAGCTGGAAGCCCAGGCCCTTCCACTCGAAGGTGGTCTCGGTGAGCACCGCGCCGCCGAGCAGCAGCGCGATCTGAAGGCCCATCACCGTGATGATGGGGATCAGCGCCGGGCGGTAGGCGTGCTTGGTGAGCAGGCGGTACTCGGAGACCCCGCGCGAGCGGCCGGCCTCCACGTACTCGCGGCCCAGGGTGCCGATGACGTTGGTGCGCACCAGGCGCAGGAAGACCCCGGCGGTGAGCAGGCCCAGCGCGACGGCGGGCAGGATGGCATGTTGGATGACGTCGCCGGCCGCGGAGAGGTTTCCCGAGCGCAACGCGTCGAGCAGGTAGATCCCGCTGGGGTTCTCCAGGCGCGTGAGCGCAAGCTCGGTCTTGATGTTGGCACGCCCGGCAATGGGCAACCAATCCAGCCAGACCCCGAAGATGAGCTTGAGCAGCAGCCCGGCGAAGAACACCGGGGTGGCGTAGGCCAGGATCGCGAACACGCGAAGCGCCGCGTCTGGCCAGCGGTCACGCAGCTTGGCCGAAATCAGGCCAAAGGGGATGCCGATGAGCAGCGCGATGAGCAGGGAGTTGAAGGCCAGCTCTGCGGTGGCGGCGCCGTAGGTCAGCAGGACCTCGGTGACCGCGCGGTTGTCGGAGAGCGTGCGGCCGAAGTCGCCGGTGAAGATCTGTCCGAGGTATTCGAAGTACTGGACCATGACCGGCCGGTCGTAGCCGGCTTCGGCGATGCGCTCGGCCAGCTGGCCGGGGGTCAACCGCCCGCCGAGGGCCGCGGTGATCGGGTCGCCGGTGACGCGCATCAGGAAGAAGACGAGCGTGACCAGGATGAAGATGGTGGGGAAAATCAGCAGGAAACGCGTGACGAGGTAGCGTGCAAAACTGCCCCCTGCCTTGCCCGGCGCCGCTTTAGGCGTCGTGGGTGCCGGTGGGTCACCGGCGATTTCGGTAGTGATTGCCATGGGGTGGTGGAGTCCTAGCTCAAGAGTTTAATGGGTGCGTGCCCCACGGGCAGCGCCGCGGCCGTGTCCACCCTGCTGTCAATGCGGTGGGCACGGCCGCGGCGGCCCCAGCGGGCAGATGCCGCGCGGGTTTCCCGGTGGGGGAACCAACTTGGCCCACACCCCCAAGCGGAACTTGAACGAGGCGTCGAGGGTCTTCTCTACCCCGGTGACGTCGGCTCCGGCCACGGCGACCTGTGCGCCCTGCAGGATCGGCAGTGTTGAAAGATCACCGGCGACCTTGGTCTGGATGTCCTCGATCATCGTCGTGCGCTTGTCGCGATCGGTTTCCACGCGCTGTGCCGCGATCATCTTGTCGACCTCGGGATTGTCGTATCCGTTGCCCAGGAAGTTGTCCTTGGCAAAGAACGGCGAGAGGAAGTTATCGGCATCCGAGTAGTCCGGGAACCAGCCCAGCTGGTACGCGGGGTAGTCGGTGACGCGCGACTTCTGGTAGGTGACCCATTCGGTGGACTGCAGGTCGACCTTGAACAGGCCGCCCTTCTCCAGCTGGTTCTTCACCATCGCGTACTCGTCGCCCGAGCTCGGGCCGTAGTGGTCCGGGTTGTACTGCAGCTTCAGGTCAACGGGGGTCTTGACCCCGGCATCCTCGAGTGCTTTCTTGGCCTTGTCCGCCGACGGTCCGCCATTCTCGCCGTACATGTCCTTCAGCGGCTCGATGGCGCCGGTGAATCCCTGCGGAACGTAGGAGTACGCCGGGATGTAGGTGTCCTTGTAGACCTGCTTGGCGATGGCTTCGCGGTCAAGGAGGTTGGCGGCGGCCTGGCGCACGGCCAGCGACTTGGCGTCGTCCGCGTCCTTGGTCTTGGCCCCGTACGGCATGATGTCGAAGTTGAACACGATGTAGCGCAGCTCGCCACCGGCGCCCTTGTGCACCTTCACCTTGGAATCCTTGGAGAGGTCCTCGACATCCGTGGGCGAGAGCGAGCGCCAGGCGACATCGATGTTGCCCTGCTGCACGTCAAGCTTGAGGTTGTTGGCGTCCGCGTAGTACTTGATGTTGGCATCGGTGTTCGCGGGCTTGCCAAGCAGTCCCTGGTAGCCGTCGAAGGCCTTGAAGGAGATCAGCGAGTTCTTGGCGTAGGACTCGATGGTGTACTGGCCGGCGAATGCCTTGCCGGAGATGATCTCCTCGTCATCAAGGACCTTGTCCGCCGGGAAGACCTCGTCATCGATGATCGGGCCGACGGGGCTGGTGAGCACCTGCGGGAAGGTCTGGTCGTTGCCGCTCTTGAGCTTGAAGACCACGGTGGTGGCATCCGGGGCTTCAACGGACTCGAGGTTGCCCAGCAGGGACGCCGGACCGTTCGGGTCGTTGATCTTCACCTGGCGGTCGAAGGAGTGCTTGACGTCCTTGGAGTCAAGGTCGTTGCCGTTGGCCCACTTCAGTCCGGCCTTCAATTTCACCGTGTAGTCGGTGGGCGTGGTGAATTCGGCGGATTCGGCGATGTCGTTCTTCGGGTCCGCTCCCCCGGGCTCGGAGTTCAGCAAGAACGGGTAGATCTGGTTCATGACCATGAACGAGCCATTGTCATAGGAGCCTGCGGGGTCAAGGGAGGTGACCTTGTCCGTGGTCCCCAGGGTGATCGGGGCGCTTGTGGCACCGCCGTCTCCCCCATCGCTGCCATCGTTGTTCGAGGCCGGACCGGTGCAACCGGTCAGGGCCAGGGCGGAAATGCCTATAACGGCTGCGGCGAGGCGCATCCCGTTCTTCTTGCGGGCCATGAGCAATCCTTATCTGTCTGCGAGCAGGTGCGTTGTGAGTAAACGCACGTGCCATCCACCCTAGGTGATCACCGTCACTGAAGGCCACTACCGGTGTCAGTACCCGGCCAATGAAATCGAAACGTGATCTTTGTGCCGCCCCGGCCCCTTCGGGGCATCCGCCACGCCCGGGTCCGCGGGCCCGGGCGATGTGGCCTAGGCTTAAGCACGATGATGACACGTAGAGACGCAGCGATTGCGTTGGATATCCCCACGGAAATGGCCAAGCGCCACGGCATTCCGCCGCGCCTGAGCGAAGCGGCGTTTGCCGAGTTGAACGCCAATCCCCCGGCCTGGCTCATCCAGTCGCGCGCCAACCGGACCTCCAAGCGCCCGGTGTGGGTCCAGCTGACCTGCGCCGTATGCGGGGTGACTGATGCCGAGCGTCCCAAGAAGTGGTGGCCCGAGTTCGACTTCGTACACTGCTCCGAGCATGGTCCCGCCCAGCTGCCACGCCTCGAAGCGGGCAAGACGCGGTTGGAATATCCGGACATCTCCACCCGCATGTACGGCATCGTCGACGAGGACAAGGCCTAGCCATACCCTCCGGGCCGGCACGGACCTCCTCTTGGCCGCCCCCTTGGCGCGGTTTCGCCCACGAAGCGGGCGCGGCTCAGCGCCCCGAGACATCCCGGTATACGAGGGATCCACGCTTGTAGGTCCGCAGGATGCCGATGTCCTTGATGTCCCTGGTATCCACCCGAAGCGGGTCGGCGTCAAGGACCACCAGGTCGGCAAGCTTTCCGATCTCGATCGAACCGCGGTCCCCGGCACAGCGGTGCTCATGTGCCGCGTTGATGGTCAAGGCCCGCAGCCCTTCCAGCGGACCCACTCGCTCGTGCTCCCCCATCACCACTCCGCCGATCGAGGTGCGCGAGACCGAGGACCACAGCAGCAGCAGCGGGTTGATCGGAGTGATCGGGTAATCCGAGTGGTTTGACGGTCGCAGGCCCCGATCCAGCGCCGATCGCATGGGCGAGATCCCGAAGGCCTGCTCCCGGCCGAAGTTTTCCAGGTGCGTATCGCCGAACAGGTAGGTGTGCACGGTGAACATCGAGGGTTCCATTCCCGCATCCACATAGTCATCGAGCTGTTCCAGCCGCATCACTTGGGAATGTATCGGAACCGTCGGTGCCGTCGGGCTGGCGCCGGCGCGGAGCGCAGCACGGTGCGAGGCCACCAGCCGGTCGATGGCGGCATCGCCGTTGACATGCGCGAAGACCTGGAAACCGTGCCGGTATGCCTTTTCGAGGACTTCATCGGTGAGCTTCTGGTCCATGTTGGCCAAACCGTGCCAGTGCTCTTGATTTCCCGGGCCGCCTTGGCGGTACTCGGTGGTCATGAATGCGGTGCGCCCCTGCGGCGAGCCGTCGATGATGAGCTTGACCCCTTGCAGCGTGTGTCCGCCCACCGTGGTGTCCACCAGCCCGGAATCGATCGCGGGGTCCAGGTCCGTGTAGGTGACCAGGGAGCGCACATCGATGGGCAAAGGGGCTTGCCGTGCGAAGCCACGGATCTTGGTGATCTGTTCCATGGAGGCGGCACCGTCCTGGACGGTCGTCATCCCCCACGAGGCATAGGTCGCCAGCATGGCCTCGAACTCGGTCCTGCCGTAATCCGGAAGATTCGCCAGCAGCGGCATCCACGCCTGTTCCCACAACACGCCATTTGGCTTCGCGGTTCCAGGATACCTCCCGATGCTGCCTCCCTCGGGGTCAGCGACGCCGTCGAGATATCCGGCCTCGTTGAGCACCCGGGAGTTCACGACGCCGCCATGGCCCGAGACATTCACGATCATGATCCGGTGCCCGGGAAACTCCGCGTCCAGCATCGCGGCCGTGATGGAGCCACCGTCACTCATCGACTCGGGGTAGTACCCCCAGGCGAACACGTAGTCCCCGGGGGCGGTCCGGTTGGCCCGCACCACCTCGTGCAGCTTGGCCATGACGTCCTGCACGGTGAGCGTGTTTCCCACCGGCGGGGTCTGCAGATCCGCCTTGCCGATGTAGGACGCCCCGATGGAAATGTGGCTGTGCGCATCGATGAAGCCGGGCACCACCGTGCGGCCACCCAGATCCACCACCTCGGTCCCCGTGCCGGCCAGCGCCTCTATCTCCGTGGCACTGCCGACGGCGCTGATCAGTCCGCCCGTGACCGCCACGGCCCGCGCGACCGTGTCCGAATCGTCGACGGTGATGACGTTTGCGTTGCTCAGGATCAGATCCGGGGTTTCCACGGAATGCCTTTCATCTGGCGGGCCGGGCCGTTCCCGGCTTCGCAAGGTCGGTGCTTGGACTGGCCCGGTCGCACTAATCCCCCGTGGGCCCAACGGGTCCGGCGTGTGGACCGTGCCGCCTGGTCCGCTCATAGACCTCTGGCTGGTGGATGACGACCTGTGGCCGGCTTCCGGTGAGATAGTCCCGGAACCACGAGACGACGGCACCGAATTTTTGCTGCCAACCCGAGATCAGCATGACGTGGACGCCCAGCCATGCCAGGAACGCCAGCGGGCCTTGGAGCTGATAACGGCGCGGAGTCAGCTCGGCCACGGATTTTCCGCGCCCGATCATTGCCATGTACCCCATGTCCACGAACCCGAAGTCACGGCGGGGTTTTCCGGCACGTTCGGCCTGGATGTTCTCCGCCGCCCAGTTCCCCGACTGCTTGGCCACCGACCCGAGCTGGGGCAAGCCGCGCCCCTTGGCGTCGGTGATGTTGGCGGTGTCCCCCAAAACATAGACGCCCGGGAACCCGGGAACCGTCAAATCCGGGTTAACGTCGACCCGCCCGCCGCGGCCGGTGACGAAGCCTGCGGGTCCCAGCAGATGCGAGGCCTTCAGGCCCCCGGCCCAGATCACGATGCCTGCGGTGATGCCTGTTCCGTCGGCGAGTTTTATCTCAGTGGCGGAGACCGAGGAAACAGCGCTTCCCAGGTGAAGGTGGACACCGAGGTTCTCCAGCTGTGTGCGGGTGTACTTCTGCGACGCGTTGGAGAACGGCGGCAGCACCGTGTCCACCATATCCACCAGGTGCACTTCGCAGGACTCGGCAGCGAACTGCGCCGAATGGTATTTGGCGACCACGTACCTGATGTTCTCCGCTAGGGCCCCGGCGGTCTCCACGCCGTTGGGGCCGGCACCCACCACTGCCACAGACAGCCGTGCCTGGTCGTTCGAGGCATCGCGTGTGGCCCAAGCCCGGTCCAGCGCCCCAAGCAGGGCCGAGGACAGTTTGGTTGCGTCATCGATCGAATACAGCGGGTAGGCGTGTTCCTCTGCACCGGGGGTGTTGAAGAAGTTCGGTTCGGCTCCCGAGGCGACCACCAGGAAGCGCCCCCGGTAGGTGAGCCCATCCACGGTCGTGACGGTCTTGTTCGCGGCGTCGATTGAATCGACGCGGGCGGCCCTGATCTTCACGTGCTTGCGCTCGCGGCGCAGGATCGATTGCAAGGGCCGGGCCACGGTGGAGACAGCGATCTGGGAGGTGGCCACCTGGTACAAGAGCGGCTGGAACTGGTGGTAGCTGTTCTGGTCCAGCAGGAGCACGTCCACGCCGGCCCGCCCGAGCCGCTTGGCCGCGGCCACGCCGGCAAAACCGCCACCGACGATCACCACCTCGTGGCTCTTGGTCACGGCCGTACCGCTTGTTACCCGTTCGCCGTCTGGTGCTTTTCCCATGGTTCCCGTCCTTCCTCACCGGCAAGTCCGTGCCCGAGCGGGACACGTGCACCATCCTAGGTGCCTAATTTGCGAGGGCATAGGGGGAATTCGCTGCGCTGCGCCGTCGGTGGGGCTCCGGGGCCCATACCCGGCAGCCCGTCAGATCACGCCAAGCCAATCGGTGAGCTCAGGTGAAACGCACGCGACGCAACGGTCACTGGTCGCGCAATCACCTAATTGATTGTTCAAGCGCGATCGCTCGCGTCTCGCTCGGCGCCCGGAAGGATGAATCGTCCCGACGGACCGGTTCAGGAAACCAGGCTGGGATCCCAGGCGGTGGAACGGGCGGAATCGATGGTGGCCTGTCCCAGCACGCGTGTGCCCTGGTAAATGACCATGGTCTGGCCGGGGGCCACCCCGCGCATCGGTTCGATCAACGTTGCCACCAACACGGTGCTTTCATCCTCTTGCACCTGCACGAAGGCCCGGGCATCGACCGGATCCCCGTGGGCGCGGACCTGGACCATGCAGTCGAATTCGCTGCCGGCTTCCGCCTCGGCGATCGGCAGCCCGGCCCATGAGATCCTGATGCCGCGCAGCTCATCGACCGCGAGCAACGCCTCGGGCCCCACGATCACCTTGTTTTCCTTGGGACGGATTTCCAGCACGAAGCGCGGCTTTCCGTCCGAGGCCGGGGTTCCGAGCTTCAGGCCCTTGCGCTGGCCCACGGTGAAGGCGTGGGCGCCCTCGTGTTCACCCAGCGATTTGCCTTCGGCGTCGACGATTTCCCCGGGTGTCATGTCAATGCGTTCGGCCAACCAGCCGCGGGTGTCCCCGTCGGGGATGAAACAAATGTCGTGGCTGTCGGGCTTCTTGGCCACCGAGAGCCCGCGGGCCTCGGCCTCGGCCCGCACCTCCGCCTTCGAAGGTGTGTCGGCCAACGGGAAGATGCAGTGTTCAAGCTGCTGGTGTGTCAGCACGCCCAGCACGTAGGACTGGTCCTTGGCCCAGTCCGCGGCACGGTGCAGCTCCGGGTTTCCGGCTTCATCGCGGATGACCTTGGCATAGTGCCCCGTGCACACCGCGTCAAAACCCAGGGCGATGGCCTTTTCCAACAGGGCAGCGAA
>JAUNVO010000375.1 GCA_030540695.1 Micrococcaceae bacterium
GTGCGGTGCCGGCTATGACTTGACCGGCCACTGCCCGTCGACGACGGCTTCCGGGTTCTTGCGGCGGAAGTACTCCTGCAGGCTGGCTGCCTGCTCCGCCGCCCAGGTGACCTGCTGGCCGTGCAATTCACCTGGATCGACCTGGAGCTGCGGGTACTTCGAGGCTTGCGCGTCGGCAATCCCGATGGTGGCCGCGGCATCGGCCGCGGAGGTGTGTGCGTTGAGCAACTGCACGCCGTAGAACTCGCTCATCACCGAAAGGTTGCGCTTGCCGCGGCGGTACTTATCGACCTGCTTGTCCAGGATGTAGGGGTCAATGACCGGCGCCGGTGAGATGGGCGCCAAGCCATGGCGTTTGGACTCGCGATCGAGCACCGTGAAGTCATAGGCGGCGTTGAACGCCATCACCGGCATGGTCTGGAAGAGGTCGGCCAGGAAAGCGGATATCTCCGCGACCGCGGTGGCTGCGTCCATGCCTTCGGCCTGGGCCTTGGCGGTGGAAACGCCGTGGATGGCCGCTGCCTCCTCCGGGATTGCCACTCCGGGGTCCACCAGCCATTCCCTGGCCTGCAGGATTTCCGAGCGGCCGTTGACCACGACGATCGAAGCGGTGACGATACGTGCATCGAGCGGATCGCGTCCGGTGGTCTCGAGGTCGAATGCGGCGCGGGGAAGGGTGTGCCAAGAAGTCATGGAACCAACGCTACCGGGAACGGGCGACACTTTGGCACACCGCAGCGCGGGCGGGGACAGTTAGCGAAGCATAGGCCCGATAATGGGTGGATGGACAAGAGCAAAGGCGAGCGGAGTGCGGCGGACCGGCGATGCCGGGAGGCGGCTGCCGATGATCCGTCCGCGGGGCCGCGGCTGGAATACGCCGAAGCGGTGTTCGCCCTGGTGGCGATGATTCCTGCGGGCAAGGTGCTCTCCTACGGGGACGTCGCAGAACTGCTCGGTTCCGGTGGTCCCAGACAGGTCGGCAAGGCCATGGGAAGCGGCTCCGAGGTGTGTTGGTGGCGGGTCATCCGCTCGAACGGGACCCTGGCCCGGGAACTGCACCAGCGCGCCGGGGAACACTGGGAACGTGAAGGGACACCTTGCACCCCGTCCGGGGTCAAAATGAAGCCGGCGCGCTGGATTCCAACGGAAGACGAGCACCTGCGGATCGAGAGGCTGGTCAGCAGGTTCCCGATTCCAAAACGACACCCGCGAATGATCTGATGGAGCACATGGACATCCTCGCCCCGACACCGAACCCCGCGGCACCAAACACCGGGGAAGGACCGGAAATCGACGCCGGACAACAGGAACTGTTGGAGATGGAACCTGGCCACGGTCCGGTCCTGGTCCTGGGTGCACCGGGCACGGGCAAAACCACGACCCTGCTGCGGGTTCTGGTTGGACGGTTGGATGCGGGGCTTGACCCGCAACATGTCTTGGTGCTTTCCCCCACCAGGTCCGCGGCTGCCACCTTGCGCGACGATCTGTCCGCCGGCACCAAGAAGACCTTTTCCGAGCCTGCGGTGCGCACCTGGTCGGCCTACGCCTTCGACCTGATCCGCCGGGCCCGGCTCGATGGACTGCTGCCTGCCCTTCAGCGTCCGCCTCGCCTGCTTTCCGGGCCGGAGCAGGACACCCTGATCGGGCATTTGCTTGAGGGGCACGCACAGGGGATCACTGCCGGACCCCATTGGCCCGAGTCCCTGGGCGAGGCCATCGGGACCCGCGGGTTCCGCAAGGAGCTGCGCGAACTCTTCGACCGGATTTCCGAGCACGGGTTGGAAGCCGGAACATTGCAGGACCTCGGCGAGTCCCTGCAACGCCCGGAATGGGTGGCAGCGGCGCAGTTCTACCAGGAATACCGGGACCTTTTGGATTTGGGCAGCGCTGAGGCGTTTGACCCGGCGGGTTTGCTGGCCAGCGCGGCAAACATTCTCCAGGACAACCCGGGGTTCCTTGCCGCGGAACACGAGCGGCTCCACCTG
>JAUNVO010000064.1 GCA_030540695.1 Micrococcaceae bacterium
ATGGAAGCCAACTCCAAATGCTCCCATGCATTGGGAAGTGCGCGTATGACCTCGCCCGTCGGGCGGCTGGTCGCTCCAGGGGAAGCGAGCTCGACTGCAAGGAGTTCCATGCCATGCTGCTCCGCCACGGATGCAGCCCACTCGGCTACGGATTCCAGATGCTCAAGGTAGGAGTCAAGGGTTGCTTCGATCGGGATGGGGAATTCTTTTCGTTCAACGATGCGAAGATCAAGAAAACTCACCACTCCTTGAATGGCATGCCGGTCAAGAACGGCGCCGAACAGCATCCACCGTTCGTCGGAAAGTTGGAGAGGGCGTCGGGGGCGACCTCGCTTGACGACCTGGATCGTTTCACCCTCCATAACCAGTTTCCGCTGTTTGAGATCTTCCACGAGTTTCGTCAAGCTCGACAGGCGAATCCCGGTGCCGCGTTCAATTTGATCACGCGTCACAGGGTGACACTTGAGTAGCGTCTGCATGACACGCACCAGATTCTGCTCGCGTAAGTCAGAGAGTGAACCACTTGAAGGTTGCTGGATGACGTTTGTCCCGGATGCAGGAGATTCTCGGGAACGTGTCGACGATATTTGCATGGTTGTCTCTAACTGATCGGTTCGAGGCGCGAATGCGTGGTTGCGACTCAGACGCAAGGCGCAACGTCTATCTTTGTTGTGGACCGAACTGCTTCGTGATCTTCCGGATGCGGAGCTGGTGCCTGCCTTATGCTGCCGTTGATGGCTGCAGGTAATTCTAATGCATCGGGTTGGAACGGTGAAAATCGGCCGCCAAATGCATGCGCTGGATACGGACTGCAAACGCGTGCTGCATTCCATGGGGCGTGGATTAACCCGTTGGCTCGGCCATTTGCCCGGTTCTTCGGCATGGTGAACGGACCCGTTCCATTTGGCTCAGACGCAGGCCCACGTGTCGGCGGTCTGTCGCGGAGAGGCATCTTCGGCACTTCGCTACTAGGCATGTCCAGATGCGACAAGGAATTCGCCGAGCGGCATGTGGAAGTCCGTGGCTAGCAGCTTCGAGACTTTCCCCTTAGCCACGAAACGTGGCAACGGCTCCGATATCACTGTTCATGCTGGACCCAATGATGTGGTCGCAGTATTCGCGGATATCCCAGGGCCCGCCCGAGGTGCGGGTCTACTGTGCATCCAATGTGAGCGCAACATCGCGAGAATGAATGTCCTTCGCCCGTGCAACGGCTTGGTGGAAAGTCCTGGCGAGTGCAAACCTTCCCGGCATCCCTACTGGGACCATGGTCGTGGAGACGCGGCGGAGCCCGCTGGACAGCTCGCGTGGACCGTTGCTTTGCTTATCCGGGCCGCGTGGAACGAGGGAAATCGGATCAGCGCGTTTTAGCCAATACCCGACCACCTGCCCCTCGTGGCCCGATGACGTCGCGTTCAGACGAGCCCACTGGCGAACGGCAAGGCAGGGTTTCGGAACGAATTGGCGGCGCCAGCCGATGCCAGGCGGTCCGCATGCATGGCAAGGAGTGAAAGCGGCACCTCTGCCGTTGCACTATCAGTTATCTCGATTTTCGGTGCAGGGGTCTTGGCTCCGACGGTGATGGCCCAAAGCCACGTGCCACCGATTCCAATCACTCCAAGGCAAGCGTGGTTTATCAACCAGGGACGAAGGTCAGCTCCGCACTGTTGTGCGACGGTTCCCAAAAAGGTGTGACTGCCGACTATGACGACTATGCGTAACCTGGGTCACACAGCTATATCCGATTTGGTACGAAGTGTGTAATATTTTCAACTCACAGGGGTTGCAGGGTTGCTGCTTCACCTATCGAAGTTCGTGACAAGGAGGTCGCAATGGGCAATCGTGCTCCGAGTGACATGGAAATAAAGGTCATTACACTGGGTACGGCAGGCGGCCCTCAGTGGTGGCGTACGGGTGCCGGCCAAGACCTGAAGATCAGTTACGGGATCAGCACAGCCGTTGTCGTCGGAGACGATGTTTACCTCATAGATGCAGGATATGGGGCTGCGCATCAGCTGATCCGTGCCGGATACAGCATGCGTCAGGTGCGAGCCATCTTCGTTACCCACTTGCACTCCGATCACACTTCAGACCTGCCTGCAATCCTCTTGTACAGCCTCTACGAGGCGACTGACAGCCGACACCTCCCCATCCCGATCTTCGGCCCAGCGAGTAGCCCCATCGAAGGGGAACTGGCCGATCAGAACAAATGCTTCGGACCGAAGGTTAATGGCATCCAGGGGATGGTTGAAAACCTTGAATACGCGTTCAATGCTGACCTGTTCGATCGAATGGAACACGGTCTTCGAGCCGGTTTCAAGGAATTGTTCTCCGTGCAGGAACTTCAAACGCCCGAAGCCGCAGAGAATTTCACGATCAACGATGTTTACTCGGACGAGGCCGTCACCGTTCGAGCCGCACAGGTCGATCACGCCACGATGAAGCCGGCATTCGCCTTTCGCTTTGACACACCGAAAGGTTCGGTCACGATCTCTGGCGATACGGCGCCATGCGACGAACTTGTTGAGCTGGCCGAAGGTTCAGAGATCCTGCTGCACGAAGCCATCAACCAGGACTGGATGGATGCCATGTATCCCGCCGGTGTTGAACTCTCACCCATGAAGCAGGCCGCACTTCTGCACCATCAGGAATCACACAGCACCGTCCGGGAAGCCTGTGAAGTGGCCGATAAGGCGAAGGTGAAACGACTCGTCTTGCATCATCTCGTACCCGGAAACCTTCCGTCATCTTCCTGGGCCGCGGCAGCGAACCGGGAAAACGGAGAGGTCATCGTCGCCGAAGACCTCGATATTTTCATTCTTTGACGCCCGCATTCCAACAAGGCATTGACACCAGGAAAGAAGGAACACAATGGAATTCTCCAACAACAGGGCCAAGCGCCGCACAGTACTTCTCGGGGCAGCATCACTCGCTATCGCGCTGGCGGCCACCGGCTGCACCACTTCCTCGGGCGGTTCCACCGGAGCTGACGGCAGCACCTCGGTCATCCGTTCGGTCTTTGCCGCTGACCCGCACACTTTCGCGCCGTTCGACGGTACCGCGGTGGATGATTATGCCGCCAGCAGTCTCATGTACGTGCCTCTGGTGTTTAAGGACGATGGGAATGAATTCGTTCCCGGTCTGGCCGAGAAATGGGAAGTCACCCCGAAACAAGGGGTATTCACCATCCGCAAGGGAGCCACTTGCGGCGACGGTTCAGAGATCACTCCCACGATGGTGATGAACTCCCTCAAGAAATTCTCTGTCGGCCAGTCAAGCTTTCCATCGACAACCTTTGGACCGGGCGACCCTGCCATTACGGCTGACGACGGTGCCGGCACCGTGACGATCGATTTGGCACAGCCTTGGACGGATCTTCTCAGCGGACTCGCGCAACCGGCATCCGGAATCGTGTGTGCGGCGGGCCTTGCCGATGAAGCTGGGACAACGGCTGGCACCGTGGCCGGTGCAGTGTCCGGCCCCTACGTACTCGAGAAGAAACAGCCCGGGGTGCTCTATGAGTTCAAACTGCGCGATGACTTCAAGACATGGCCCGAGTATTCGGTTCCCTTGGGGGGCACGCCTGCCGAAACACTCTCTTTCACCGTCACCAACGAAGGAAGTGCAGTCTCCAACCAGCTCCTCACCGGGACGATGGATGCCGCCATCGTGCGTGGCAAGGACATGGTTCGGCTTGAGAACGCAACGGACGTGAACACAGAGCGGATCCCCGCTGCGAATCTCTTCGTTGCCTTCAACGAGCGACCCGGGCACCCTTTCACCGACCCTGCCAAGCGTCGAGCGGTTGCCCAAGTGCTGAACCGCGAAGCATTCAACCAGGCCGCGAACGGTGGACTGGGGGATCTCTCGGATTCATTTGCCATGCCTTCGGTGACGTGCTTTAACGATGATCCATCGATGCTGATCCCCGAGAACCCGAGTGAAGCAGCGAAGGAGCTGAAGGGACTCAAGGTCAAGCTCCTCGGATCCCAGGCGTTCGGGCCGAACGGCGCGGCGAATACGTATGTTGCAGAGTCACTGCGACAAGCGGGTGCCGACGTGGACCTGCAAAATGTCGACAACGCAACGTGGGCGGCAAATGGCCGACAAAAGCCGGAAAGCTGGGACGTGATCGTTTTCGGCAACATTAATGCCCCGGCCACCATGTGGGGCGTCATGTCGGTCTTCGTCGGGCCCGCAGTCGAGGATGGCGGAACGAACTGGACAGGGAACGTAGATAAGTCTTCCCAGAAGTTCGTGTCCGAGGCAATGGCCGAATCCGACGATGCCGCCAGGTGCAAGATCTACACGGAGGCGCAGAAACAAATCATCCAGGAGGCGCGGGTCATCCCCTTGAGCACGTTGGCCTCGATGGTGGCGACTCGTGACGGATTCTCCATGCGGGCACCAAACAAGACCCGCGCCGACAACACGATGCGGCTCGACAAGTAGCTGACCAAGCACGAGGAAGAAGGGCAGGAAATCGATGATTGGCTTGGAACTCTTGGATCGCATCAAGGCGGAGTCCAACAGGCAGTCCGAAAAACTGGTGGCGCTTCGCAGGATATTGCACCAGAACCCGGAGATCGGGTTGGACCTCCCTGACACCCAGCGAGTAGTGCTAGATGTTCTGAGCCAGTTTCCGGATCTCGAGATTCAAATCGGTGTCCAATGTTCATCGGTCACGGCAGTGTTGCGTGGGGGAGCTGGCACTCCGGGAGGTAGTAACCCCGTAGTGCTGTTGCGCGCCGATATGGACGGCCTTCCCGTAGAGGAAAAGACGAGCCTGCCTTTCGCCTCACGGGTTAAGGGCGCCATGCATGCCTGCGGTCATGACCTGCATATGGCGATGCTCTGCGGAGCGGTGGAAACGCTCTATAGCGTGAGGGAAGAACTCTCCGTTGATGTCGTATTCATGTTCCAGCCAGGCGAAGAAGGCTACGGTGGGGCGAAGCTCATGCTCGATGAGGGAGTGCTCTCAGCGGCAGGGCAGCCGGTCGATGCGGCTTTCGGGCTCCATGTCTTCTCCGCAGGGATGGAACCCGGAGTGTTTTACTCGCGGCCGCAGACATTGATGGCCGCTGCCGACGTTGTTCGCGTCACGCTGAGGGGCGAGGGCGGGCACGGATCGACCCCGTACCGGGCGAAGGATCCGATTCCCGTTGCCTGCGAAATGATCCTCGCGTTGCAAACCCTTGTAACTCGAGAAGTCAATATCTTCGACCCCGTGGTGCTGACCGTGGGGACCCTCCATGCCGGTGCTGCGCCAAACGTGATCCCGGACAGCGTCGAATTCGGCATTTCCCTGCGCACCTATTCGGAAGACACCAGGCATCGAATGCTGTTACGGATTCGCGAGCTCACCCAGGGGTTTGCCGGAGCGCACGGGATGCACGTTGAATTTGATGTGGATGAGGGCTACCCCGTCACCCGGAACGATCCGTTGGAGCACGAGTTCGCGCTCTCCTCCATATCGAAAATATTCGGTGAATCCCGTGTGCAGACCATGAAGGATCCGATGCCCGGATCGGAAGATTTTTCGTTCGTCCTGAACGAAGTCCCAGGAGCGTTCATCCTGCTTGGAACTCCTGCCAAGGGCTCCAACGCGGCGGACGCACCACTGAACCACTCGCCACTGGCGGAATTCGACGATTCCCTGCTGGTAGACGGTGTTTGTGTGCTGGCGACCCTGGCCGCCGCATTTCCGTCGAGAAGGAAGGCATACCAGCCATGAACAAAGCAGACACCGTCACGAAGGATAGGAGGTAGGAAAGATGTCAGAATCCACAGTTGCTGTCATGGTTCCGCAAAAGAAGGTGCCGCGTTGGCGGATTGTTTCCAGGAGTCCCTGGGCGTCATTTGCCTTGCGTCGTCTCGGCGGACTCGCATTGTCTCTCGCCGTGCTCATTCTTGTCACATTCCTGATCGTCCCGTTGCTTCCGGGTGACCCGGCTCTGAACATCGCCGGTGAAGGCGCGACCCAGGCACAAATCGACAGTATCCGAGCGGGACTGGGGCTGGACCTACCCCTCTATGCGCAATTCTTTGCGTATGTCGGGGGAGTGTTCCAATTCGACCTCGGCACCTCGTTCGCAACCGGGGAACCGGTTATAAAGATCATTGCGGCCCGGTTGCCTTTCACCGCGGAAATCGCACTTCTCGCGCTTGCCTTTATCCTGCTTCTTGCCATCCCTCTCGGGCTCAGTGTGGCAGTCGCTACGCGCGGTGGCCGGCGTCGGTGGCTTGACACCGGGTTTAACACCATCACGGGCTTTTTCTACTCGATCCCGCAGTACGTCATGGGGACATTGTTGGTTGCCACCTTCGCGATAGGTCTCGGATGGTTCCCGCCTGCCGGCGCGGCGACGTTGAGCTCACTCGTGCTTCCGATCGTCGCGCTGATGATCCAACCCCTATGCACCATCGGCCGCGTTGTCCGCCGTGAGGCGGCTGTCGTTCTTGACCAGGACTTTATCCGGACGGCTCGGGGATGGAGACTCACCAACCTGCACACGAACCTCCGGTATGTGCTCCCGAACGTCGTCACCACCACGCTGACGCTGTCCGGGCTCATACTCGCAGCACAATTGGGCGGCGCGATCGTTATTGAAAACGTATTCAACTGGCCGGGACTCGGCCAGGGGATCGTGAGCGCCATCCTCAGCCGTGACTACCCGACCATTCGAGGAATCATCCTCACTCTGGGGCTCATGGCCACCGGGATCATCATCGCCGTTGATCTCTTGCTTGCACTGATCGACCCGCGGAACCTGGGAGGAGAGAACGATGCTTAGAGTTAAGAAAGGGCGCCGGTTGGGCGCCTCGATGTGGGCAGGAATCGTTCTTTTCCTGATCCTTGTCATTATCGCCGTCGTGGCGCCGATCACGCTGTCCGGTCCGGCCACGCAGCTGACCCAGAATGCCAGCCTGCCTCCGTCGGCGGAGCACTGGCTCGGTACCGACGACTTCGGGCGTGACAATGCAGCACGCGCGCTGGTGGCGACCCGGCTCACCTTGATAATGACTGCGACCGCCACGGTGATCAGTATTGGCGGGGGAGTCATTGTGGGTGTGGGTGTTTGGCTCATGCCGCGCCGTCCACGGGAGGCTTGCCTGCGCATCATCGATACGGCCGCCGCCTATCCGTCCCTGATCTTCGCCATCGTCGTCGCTTCGATCCTGACTTCGAACGCCACATCAGCTGTCGTGGCCATCGGTCTGGCGGGTATTCCCGCGTTCGCGCGACTCATGTCGAACCTTGCTGCCGGCATCTCCGCCCGCGAGTATGTAACGACGGCAAGGCTGCTTGGGGTGAGCCCGCTGCGCATTGCAACCCGGCACGTGCTTCCCAATATTTCCGAACCGCTGCTCATTCTCACCGCAACGGTTTTCGCTCTCTCCCTCGTTGACCTTTCCGCCTTGTCGTTTGTGGGACTTGGGGTTCAGTCTCCGGAATTCGACTACGGACGCCTTCTCAATGACTCGCTGAGTGCAATGTATGTGCAGCCATTCCAATCGGTCGGGGTTTCCGTCCTGATCGTAGCGACGGGACTGGCAGCCATGCTCGTTGGAGACGCTCTGGCTGGTCGGTCGAATCCACGACTCCAGGGCCAACAATTCCGCCGGGGCAAGAAGCCATCATCCGCGCCCAAACAGCAAGCTGAAATCGGTGGCGCTGGAAGTGAGACAGCGATCGTGCGGGTGGAGGATCTGCGTGTGAGCACCAATTCGGGGTACCCGCTGGTCAAGGGGGTCTCATTCTCCATCGAACCGGGACAAGTGGTCGCCTTGGTCGGGGAGTCAGGGTCGGGTAAGTCGCTGACCGCGATGTCGATCGCCGGCCTTCCGGCCGAGGGCCTTGTCCTTGAAGCCGAGGAATTGAGCTTCGGCGGAATGAACATGCTCGGCAAGCTTGATCGGCAGCGTTTGTCTCGCGAAATGGCGATCATTTACCAGGACCCGGGCTCCACATTCAACCCCGCTATGCGCATGGGCACACAGCTGACTGAGGTGTTGCGCACGCATTACGGCATGTCGCGGCGACGCTCACGCGATCTCATCGGCAACGCCTTGGAGAATGTCGGAATCGATGAATCGCGCAGGCGCATGAAGCAGCGGCCGCACGAGTTCTCCGGCGGCATGCGACAGCGCGCAATGATTGCGGCGGCGATGAGCACGGAAGCCAAACTGCTGATTGCCGACGAACCGACGACGGCCTTGGACGTAACGGTCCAACTCCAGGTGCTCCAGCAACTACGCCGGGCACATCGCGAGGACAATATGGCGATGCTCTTCATCAGCCACGACCTCGGTGTCGTCCAAGAGATCAGCGATATCGTCCTGGTGATGAAGGACGGCGAAATCATCGAGAGGCTCACCGCGGACCAGCTACGTCGTGGCCAGGTAGAGCATCCCTATACACAGAAGCTGTTGGATTCAGTGCCGAAGCTCAGTCAAGAGACCGTTGCGGCAATGAACGTCGGAATAGAGGCGCACAAGTGAAACACAACGCGAACAGCACCGTTCTTGCCATGGAAGAGGGCAGTGATTCACTGGCGCTCGTTGCCCGCAATATCGAGGTTTCATTCGGGCACATCCGAGTGATCGAAGGCCTGAATCTTGAAATCGCGCGCAATCGGACCGTCGGGCTAGTAGGCGAATCAGGCTCCGGAAAATCGACGTTGGGGAAAGCCATCGTCGGAATCAACCGGATACGGACCGGCCAAATTGAAGTGTTCGGACGAGACATCAGCCGCATCTCACGCAGGGAACGCCGGGATCTCTCAAGGGTGGTGCAGTACATCCCACAGGATCCGTATTCCTCGTTGAGTCCTCGTCGAACCATTGGGCAGACCCTGGCCGAGGCCCTTGACCCACAGTGGGCGCGAACCACAGTCGACCAAGACAAAGTCAAGGAAACGTTGCACTCGGTGGGTCTGGATATGGATGTCTTGCCAAAGTTCCCGCACCAGTTTTCAGGCGGTCAACGACAACGTATTGCAATCGCTCGAACACTCTTGCTTGAACCCCAGCTGATTATCGCCGATGAAGTCACTTCTGCGCTGGATGTTTCCGTCCAGAAGGAGATCATCCAGCTGCTCAAGGGCCTGAAGCAATCGCTCTCGCTCACGATGCTCTTCATCAGCCACAATCTTGCGGTTGTGGAGGATCTTTGCGATGACGTGGTGGTCATGCAACGAGGCACGATCATGGAGCGTGGGTCCGTGACCAAGGTGTTCCAAAGTCCTGAATCACCGTATACACAGTCGCTATTGGCCTCGGTGCCCGGCGCCCCAGGCTTTGCCCTCGAGTGATGTACCGGTTGGCAATGGCTTTCGGGATACCGCGAGCGAGGGCTGGCGGGTTGTGAAGGGGGCCGACCATTGGGGCGGAGATGCAACCAACCCAGCGGTCATCTAATGGGGGGTTGCGGCTTCGGCGCATGCGCGAGCGGACTCCAGATCGGGATTCGCAATGCTCGCGCTGACATTCGTGTTTGGGGCAGTCGGTCGCGTGGTTGAACGAATAGGGCAAGACGAAAGACGTAGTTCGGTCAAGGAATCAGGGAGAGTGACGGAATGGCCATGAAGTCGGAAATCCACTGGATGGAAGCTGGAGAGATGTCCAGGCTTGCGCGAGACGGGGAACTTTCAGCATTAGAAATTGCTGAAGCCATGATCGATCGCGTCGAAAGCGTGAATCCTGGAATCAATGCCATCGTTTACTGGGACCCTGAGCAAATGCTGGTGGAGGCAGCGGCACTTGACCAGCAACAAGCCCGTGGCGAAGACCTCGGGCCGCTGCATGGGGTCCCATACACCATCAAGGACCTGACACCGATGAAGGGTGTCCCCGTCACCAGCGGCATTGCTGCGCTGAAGGACAACATAGGAACGTTCGACGCGCCGATTGTCGAGCGAATGCGTTCGGCGGGAGGGCTGTTCATGGGTCGAACCAATACGCCGGAGTCCGGATACTGCCCTAAAACCTCGAACCACCTCTTTGGAACGACCCGGAATCCATGGAATCGAGACCTTACGGCAGGTGGGTCTAGCGGGGGAGCCGGGGCTGCCGTTGCGGCGGGCCTCGGTCCGCTTGCAGAAGGAAGCGATGGTGGTGGGTCCATCCGCGTTCCCGCGGCGTTAAATGGGGTGGTTGGATTGAAGCCATCGATGGGTCGCATCCCGAAAGTTTCGGGTGTCCAGCGTTTCGCCTCCCATTCATTTCACGGGCCCATTACCCGCTCGGTTTCTGATGCGGCACTCATGCTCGATGTCGTCGCTGGCCCAGATGCTCGTGACCCGTTGTCACTGCCCAACCACGGGTTCTCGTTTTTTGAAAGCCTGGATGAAGATCTCACTGGCTGGAAAATCGCCTATTCTGAAACGCTCGGGATCGATACCGAGGTGGATCCCGAGGTTTCCGCGATCGTTCGTGCCGCGGTATCGAAGTTTGCCGGTGCAGGAGCAGACGTGGTTGAAGCCACCCCGGATTGGGGTGATGGTGGCAAAGCGATGTGGGAAGGCCTTTGGGTGCCAGGGGTGGCAGCTCTGGGCGAGCGGTTCGATGTTGAAGCGATGCGCGGGGAGCTGGACGACGAGTTGATCGAGCTTGTGCTGACGGCGAAGACTTTACGTGGGGACGACATCACCAGGGCAGATCTATTTCGGGGTAGATACTATGACGCTTTCGAACGATTCATGCGTGACTTCCGCATTCTGGCTTCACCGACAACGTCCGTGGCCGCTTTCCCCGTCGAGCGGTTTAATCCCAAATTCCTTGATGGGCGATCCTTGGCGGACAGGCTCCTTCGATGGTCGTTGACTTGGCCATTCAACATGACGACGACTCCGGCGATATCGATTCCTTGTGGGTTCACAGCCGATGGGCGGCCGGTTGGCCTGCAGCTTGCCAGTCGACTTCATGCTGACTTGGACGTATTAAATGCGGCCTACGCCTTTGAACATCTGCAGCCCTGGTCTTCTTCGCATCCAGGTATTTCTGGCTAGGTATCTCCATCATCGGGCAACCATGGCCGAATTTCCCGGGTCTGGTTGCTGAACTCACCATGGTGGTGTTTGGTCCCCTCGGACCCGCGAGAAGCAACAAGTTGAGGTCCGAGCAGGGAGTGTTTGACAAGCCAACCCTGATACCGCAGCCTGCAAGCACCTTGCCGATGTTGTCGTTGGCTTGTCTGGCAGGAAGCGTCTTGCGAGAGCGGTTCGGTTGAAAGACGCCACCGCTAGTCGTGCAACCATGGAGACCATGGAGATTTGCACCACGCGCCTGGTGTTGCGCGAATATCGCATGGACGATCTGGAGCGGGTGCACGCCTTTGCCTCGGACCCGGCGGTATGCTCCTTCGTGGAATGGGGACCGAACACCGAGGCCCAAAGCATCGGGTTTCTGGAGGGATGCGTGGCGGAGCAAGGACGCGAACCACGGGAAACCTGGACACTGGCGATCACCAAGGATTCAGTGGTGATCGGTTCCATTGCTTTGATGGGCGGGCAGTCCGAGCTTTTTCAGGCACCCGGGGACGCGGAAATCGGTTACGTGCTGCGCGCGGAATCGTGGGGCCAGGGTTTGGCCACGGAGGCTGCTTCGGCACTCGTACACCTGGCCGGGAGCGTCCTGGGTTTCACCCGGGTGCTGGCGACCTGCCGCCCGGAGAACACGGGATCGGTGCGCGTGCTCGAGAAATCCGGCCTGCAACAGGTGGACTACCTGTACGGGCACAAAATCATCAACGGGCAGGCGCATGATTCGCTGCTCTTTGCGACGTCTGTCCCGAAAGGATGAGCGCGGGCACCTGTCCACGCCAAGAGCGGGATGCAAAGCTGTCGGTGGGGCCGTGGCAGGATTGAATCCATGACGATCACCGCAGCCGCAGACGGATCAGCACTCGGAAACCCAGGACCCGCAGGGTGGGCCTGGTATATCGATGACGAGCAATGGCGTTCGGGGGGCTGGGCCCACGGGACCAACAACATGGGTGAACTGATGGCCGTGCTTGACCTGTTCCGTTCCACCGCGCATCTGCCCGAGGAAGAACTGCACATCCTCTGCGACTCTCAATACGTGATCAACTCGGTGACCAAGTGGATGCCGGGCTGGAAGAAAAAGGGCTGGAAGAAGTCCGACGGCAAGCCCGTGCTGAACCTCGATTTGTTCAAGGACATCGATGCGGCGATCAAGGGGCGCAAATACCGCTTTGAATGGGTCAAGGGCCACGCCGGACATGAGCTGAACGAGGCGGCCGATGAACGCGCCCGCGCCGCCGCCACCGCTTTCCAAGCAGGACGCGAACCAGAAGCCGGTCCTGGACTTGAAGGGACGCCAAGCACCTCAGAGCGGATCGCCAACCACGAGGTTGCCGCGCCGGACGGACATGACTCAATGGTCTTCGAAGAGCACCCTGAACCGGCAACAGCACAACCCGTAGCTCCCGCTCCTGAACCAGGTGCGCCCAAGTCCACCGATCCCTCCCCGCGAGGGGTCGCTGACGTTCACATGGTCTTCGAATTGGAAGCGGAACTGCTCTCCGAAGCGGTCCGCGAGGACCTGGAGGAGGTCCTCGCATTCCTGCACCCCGAGTTCCAGGAAATCAGCCGCGACGGGTCGCTGACCGACCGGTCCACCATCATCGCCGCTCTGAATGCCGGACATGCGCTGCCGGCCGGTGGGGCGCTGCAGGTACTGGCGGCGACCCCGTGGGGCGAGCACCATGTGCAGCTTGCCTATCGTTTGCTGGCCGGTGACCAAAAGATCCTGTGTTCCTCGTTCTGGCAGCAGGTCGAAGGCCGGTGGCTTCTGCGCTACAGGCAGGAAACCCCCGCAACCTGAGGCATTCCGTCATCCGCCTTGCGGCTGTGGATGGGTAGTGTGGATGGGTGAGCATACAAAGCAACCACACAGACGTCCTTGATTCGCGATTCGCTCCGGTGGCGGAGCTGATGGCTTCCTTCGCCGAGGAGGACCCCGGATATTCCGGGCAGCTGGCCATCTACCAAAGCGGAAGCTTGGTGTTGGACATGAGCGTGGGGCCGGATTGCACGCCGGAGACGATGACCGGGGTGTTCTCCTGTTCCAAGGGGGCGGGCGCGATCGTGTTGGCGCTGCTGGTCCAACAGGGGCTGCTTGACCTCGAGGCGCCCGTGGCCCTGTATTGGCCCGAGTTCGCAGCAGCCGGCAAATCGGCCATCACCGTGGCCCAGTTGCTCAGCCACCAAGCGGGACTGCCCGGGGTCGAGGGTGGATTCACGCAGGAAGAGCTCGTGGACTCGCGCCTTGCCGCCACCATCCTGGCGGCAACGCCTCCGCTGTGGACCGCGACAGGAACCCATTGCTACCACGCGCTGACCATGGGGGTTTTCATGGAGGAGCTCGCTCGCCGCTGCGCGCAGGAGTCCCTGCAGGAGATCTTTGAACACCGCATCCGTGCACCGCACGATATCGACTTTTACCTTGGACTGCCAGAATCCCAGGAACCGCGTTTCCGTCCGGTGCTCAAGGGCCAAGCCGGTGAAGGAGTGGCGTTCCTCGACCCGTTCTCCCCGATGGGCCTTGCCATGAATTCCACCGGCGGGTTCGATGGCCCGGAGGGACGTAGCTTCGAGGTGATGGACGTGCCCAACGTGCGTGCCATCCGTGAGGCCGGACTTGCCTCAATCGGCGGCGTCGCCAATGCGCGCGGACTGGCGAAGCTGTATGCGCTGGCAACCACCGGATTCGTCGACGAGGCGGGGGATATGCATGCACCGTTGCTCACTTCCGAGGTAATCACCGTGATGAGCAGGGACCGGGTCTTCGGACTGGATCGTTCCCACGGATATCCCGGGGCCTTTGGCGTCGGGTTCATGAAGGCGCATGCGGGGAACGACTTCGGTTCGGCGCGGGCCTTTGGCCACGACGGGGCCAACGCCGCACTGGGCTACGCGGACCCGGCATATTCGTTGGCGCTGGGCTATGTTCCGGCGCGGGCCGAAGCTAACGGCACCGGTTCCCGCGGCAGGAACATCAGCGTGCTGGCACGCAAGGTACTGCTCGCCGGGTAGCGGTGGCCCGTGAAAAGTGGAGTTTCCTGCGCCAGAATACGAAAGATGGTTCTATCAACGCTGATCCGAAGTCGCTGCGTGGATGGCTCCGCCTGGACGTTCAACTGAAGAAGGGGCAACGGTACTAATTGGCGTTCCTGTCACTACTTCGTATAGGCATCCAAGTTCCCCTCCTGGGTTTATCCGAGAATTCGGAGGCAAGACTTTGAAACGGAAAGCCG